>JAWLHT010000036.1:0-23567 GCA_041690195.1 Candidatus Latescibacterota bacterium | reverse complement strand
TACTGCCGGATGACCCTTGACCGGACTCCATTCCTGCCTCATTGGTAACATACAAGGGGAACGAGGGGTGAGTTATATTTTCAAGACACCCGTTCACTACGAGCCGCTTATGTTTACGACGATACCCCGGAATGCGGGATTGGAATGAAAGACAGGAAAGATCAGATTTTCTGACCGGGGTTCCCAGACGACTCGCATCGCATACAGCGCTTGCCGCGAAAATGGAATCGGGAACGAAGGCGGTTTTCGGGACGACGTTCCATTCCCCCGGAGTACAGCCCGGTCGTTTCTCCATGAGCGGCAAGCAGCTTTCGCGTGGTGCGGCATCCGCCCCCTGCCTTGACTTTTTCCGCTTATTTTGGTATATTACACAGTCTTAATCGGGTACGATGCAGGCCATTCTTTCCCTTTTTTCTATATTTTAAATAACCGGAGGAGACCGCTTGGTCAGACGAATAACCGTTGTGCCCCGTTCCGGGCTCGCGGACAGCCGCGGAGAGGGCGTCCGTCATGATGCGCGCGACCTCGGGGTGGATTCCATCACCGATGTCCGGGTGGATGATGTCTACCTCTTCGAAGGAGAGGATATTCCCGATACGGACATCCTGCGCATTGCCGAGGAACTGCTTACCGACCATGTTACCCAGGAGGCGCTGATTGACGAGTTGTCCCTGGATGAGGGCCGGGTGGTGGAGGTGGCGTACCACCACGGCGTGATGGACCCGGTGGAGGAATCCATCATGAAAGCCCTCGGGGACATGGGAATCACCTCCGTCTCCGCCGCCAAGACCATGCGCCGCTATGTGATAGAGGGTGACGTCACCCCGGAGCAGCTGGCCTTGGTAACCGACAAGCTCCTGGTGAACAAGATCATCCAGCGGGTCGCCGCTCCCGACGAAGATCCCTTCCTGCATGCCCGTCCGGTGGAAGGGGTGACCCGGGTAGAGGTCGCACTGCTCGGGCTTTCCGACGACGAACTGCTCCAGCTTTCCCGGGATCGATTCCTCTCCCTGAACCTGGACGAGATGCGGGCCATCCAGGACCACTACCGCTCGCTGGACCGCAATCCCACCGACGTGGAACTGGAGACCTTCGCCCAGACATGGAGCGAGCACTGCGTCCACAAAACCTTCCGGGGTATCATCAATTTCAACGGCGAGACCATCGACAACCTCCTGAAGCAGACCATCGTCCGGGCTACCCGCGAACTGAACCACGACTGGTGCGTGAGCGTGTTCGAGGACAACGCCGGGGTGATCCGCTTCGACGACGAGGACAATGTCTGCTTCAAGGTGGAGACGCACAATTTCCCCTCCTCGCTGGAGCCTTACGGCGGCGCGGGAACCGGCATCGGCGGCGTGATCCGCGACATCCTCGGAACCGGGCTCGGCGCCAAACCCATCGCCAACACCGATGTCTTCTGCTTCGCCCCGCCGAATATGAAGCTCAACGAGCTTCCTCCCGGGACGTTGCACCCGCGCCGGATCATGAAGGGCGTGGTCTCCGGGGTGCGGGATTACGGCAACCGGATGGGGATTCCCACGGTCAACGGCTCGGTGTTCTACGACCGCAACTATGTCGGCAATCCCATCGTCTACTGCGGCACGGTGGGTATCATGCCGAAGGAGTGTTCCTTCAAGAAGGTCTCCGACGGCGACAAGATCGTGGTCGTCGGTGGGCGGACCGGCCGCGACGGCATCCACGGCGCGACGCTTTCCTCCACGGAAGTGACCGAGGAGAGCGAGACCACCTCCTCCCACGCTGTCCAGATCGGCAACGCCATTCAGGAAAAGAAGATGCTCGACACCCTCATCGCCGCGCGCGACCGGGGTCTCTACACCGCGGTCACCGACTGCGGCGCGGGCGGGCTCTCCAGCGCCGTGGGCGAAATGGGCGAGGAAACCGGCGCGGTGGTGGACCTGGAAACCGTGCCGCTCAAGTACGCCGGTCTCAGGTACTGGGAAATCTGGATCTCCGAGGCCCAGGAGCGTATGGTGCTCGCCGTTCCGCCGGAAAAGGTGGATGAGTTACTCGCCGTGTTCGCCTCCGAAAACGTGGAGGCCACGGTGATCGGGACCTTCACCGGTAGCGGGAAGCTCACGCTCCGCTACCGCGGCGTCGTAGTGGGCGAGTTCGACGGCAATTTCCTGCACAAAGGCGTGCCGCGCCTGGAACGCACCGCCACCTGGTCGCCGAAACAGAACCCCGAGCCGGATTTCCCCTGTCCCTCCGATCTCGGCGGGCCGCTGAAGAGCATCCTTGGCGCGTGGAATGTCTGCTCCAAGGAGTGGATCGTCCGGCAGTACGACCACGAGGTGCAGGGCGGGAGCGTGGTCAAGCCTCTCACCGGCGCGGCCAATGACGGCCCCTCGGACGCCAGCGTGATCCGTCCCAAGCTCAAATCCATGCGCGGGCTGGTCATCGCCAACGGCATCAATCCCAAGTACGGAGTCATCGACCCCTACCGGATGGCCCTCTCCAACATCGACGAGGCGCTCCGGAACGTCACCGCCACGGGCGGCGACATAACCCGGACCGCGCTCCTCGACAACTTCAGCTGGGGCAACACCACCATCCCGGACCGTCTGGGCGATCTCGTCCGGGCCGCGCAGGGGTGCTATGACGGCGCCATCGGATTCGGCGCGCCCTTCATCTCCGGCAAGGACAGCCTCCGGAACGAGTTCATCTACGGCGACAAGGTCATCCGCATCCCGCCGACCCTGCTCATCAGCGCCGTGTCGGTGATGGAGGATGTCTCCAAGGCGGTGACCATGGACCTCAAGCGCCCCGGCAGCCTCCTCGCCGTGGTGGGTCTCACCCGGAACGAACTGGGCGGCTCCCACTACTTCGAGCTCCACGGCGCGCTCGGCAACACCGTGCCCGGTGTGGACCTCCAAACGGCCAGGGCGACCATGACCGCCCTCCACGCGGCCATGGACGATCGGCTCATCCTGGCCTGCCACGACTGCTCCGAAGGCGGGCTCGGCGTGGCGCTGGCCGAAATGGCCTTCGCGGGCGGCATCGGCGCGCATGTGGACCTGAACACCGTGCCGGCGGAATCCGCGATGCGGGACGACTATCTCCTCTTCAGCGAGTCCAACTCCCGGTTCGTCATCGAAGTAACCCCGGAGAACGCCGCCCGGGTGGCGGAAATCCTTTCCGGCGTACCCTTCGCCTGGATCGGCGAGACCGCCGAAACCGGCCGCCTCGTGATCGACGGTCCACGCGGAACGCTGGTGAGCGAGAATCTTGGCGACCTGAAGGAAGCCTGGCAGCAACCGTTGCGGACGGTGTAAATTGCTTTGTTGAAATATTGGGGGGCTTTAATGCCTTGCCGCGCGTTAACTTTTGCCGCGATCACGATGGCGAGTATTGCGGGATTAGTGTGGGGTGAGGGGACATGGACGAGTTATGAGCTGGGCAAACGCGTTACGGCGATTGCCGTGAGCAGTCAGAACGATGTCTGGTGCGGCACGGAAGGCGGCGGTTGCCTGCTGTTCAATGGCTTGTCGAGGAAAACCTACACAACCGCCGATGGTCTCGGTGGTAATCTGGTCAATACGGTTGCCATCGACATTAGTGGCGCTGTATGGGTCGGTGTATATTCAAATCCCGAAGTACCAGACGCAAACGGTGGGGTATCGAAATTCAACGGTGTCTCGTGGACGACGTACACAACCGCGGACGGTCTTGGACACAATACGGTCAATTCAATTGCAGTGGATCGACACGGAACTCTCTGGTTCGCCACGAATGCGGGATTGTCTCGATTCGACGGGGAGTCATGGAAAACCTACACCACCGCGGAGGGGCTTCCCGGTAATGTCGTTTCTTCCGTCGCGGCGGGGAGTGATGGAACGATTTGGTGTGGAACGGGAGACGACAAGGCTGGCAGGGGAGTGGCTGCATTCGACGGCATGACCTGGAAAACGTACACCACCGCAGATGGACTGGCGAATAATTTGGTAACGGCTATCGTGGCAGATACGCGCGGTTCGATGTGGTTCGGCACACCATCCGGTATATCACGCTTCGATGGCGAGGCTTGGAAGACGTATTCCGTACCGGTTTCCTGGATATTCGCCCTTGCTGTGGACAACGCCGATGGCATATGGGCCGGAACACCCGAAGGTGCATGGAGATTCAACGGCGGCGCCTGGAGATCATATTCTGTCTCCGACGGGCTTGCTGGTAACTATGTCGTTTCCATCGACGTGGACAGCCAGGGCGCTCTCTGGTTCGGGACTATGGGCGGTGTATCACAATACGAGGAAAACCCCGTCGCCGTGTCCGATTCCCCGGCACCCTTTTCCTTCGGCATCCGGACCGCGAGCCCCAACCCGTTCAATCCCTCCACGGCCCTCGAGTTCACCCTCGACCGTGCGGGGAAAGCCGCGGTTTCCGTCTACACCGTCTCCGGGCAGCATGTGGAAACCATCGCGGACGGGATGATGGGCGTTGGGACGCACCGGGTGGTGTGGAATGCCGCCGGGCGTGCCTCGGGCGTCTACTTCGTCACGCTGGAATCCGGCGGCAGGCGGGATGTCCGGAAAGTGACGTTCATGAAGTAGCGGACGATATTTGAAACTTGGAATTATGCGGTCATTTCTCTATACTTATACTAGGAAGGAATTTTTTCGAACGCATGGCTAAACCGAAAGCACTCATCCTCCGGACCGCCGGAACGAACTGCGACATGGAGAGCGCCTACGCGGCGGAAACGGCCGGGTTCGATCCCGAGCGCGTCCATGTCAACCGGATCGCCTCGGGCGAGGTTTCACTCGACGGTTACCATTTTCTGTTCATCCCGGGGGGGTTCTCGTACGGCGATGATGTGGCGGCGGGAAAAATCATGGCGCTGGAGCTGCAGAAGCGGCTCGGCGACGCCCTGCTCCGGTTCGAGGAGCGCGGGCGGCTCGTCCTGGGAGTCTGCAACGGCTTTCAGGTCCTGATCAAGACCGGGCTCATGCCGTTCCATTTCACCCGCCCGGACGACACGAGGGCCACGCTCACCAACAACGACTCCGGGAAATTCGAGGACCGCTGGGTACACATCGAGGTGGAGCCGAACAATGTCTGCGTGTTCACCCGGGGCATGCAGCCCCGCATCCAGCTCCCGGTGGCCCACGCCGAAGGGAAATTCCTGGTGAAAAGCCCCTCGGACATGCGCGAGCTGGAAGAAAACGGCCAGGTCGTGCTCCGCTACGTCTCCCGGCTCGGCGGGCAGCCCTCCTATCCGGAAGACCCCAACGGCTCCATGGGTCACATCGCCGGGGTCTGCAACCGCCGGGGCACCATCTTCGGGCTCATGCCCCATCCCGAGCGGTTCCTCTCCCGCATCAACCACCCCCGGTGGACCCGCGAGGACCTGCCTGAAGAGGGCGACGGCGCCGCGTTCTTCCGGAACGCCTTCGAGTACTGCGCGGGCATGTGAGAGAGACGTCGCGGACCCGGTTGCGGGCGGATATTGCGAGCGGAGCCGGGTTTCGGCTCCGTTTCCGTTTCGGGAGTTATCCATTCTCGGCAACCGACAGAATCTGCCGCTGACGACACTCCGTCCATCAGGCGCAGTATCCTTTCATCTTTTGTCTCCCTGTCACGGGAGATGCCGCCGGAGGCGTCAGAGGGTTCAACGGCGGTGGGATAACCGGAAACGTCTCAATTTTTCACCACCATACGGGTTCAGCGGTGCGACCCTGCTGACACGACCCCACTTTTCACCTGTCTTTTCCCGGGAGATTCCCATGCGCCTCGTCACCGTTCTGCTTGCCGCTCTCCTGCTCCTGCCCGCCTGTGAATCCCGCGAGGCCCGCCGCGTCCGGGCCATGCCCATCGGCGATGTGAATCTTGCGACGGTGTCCGACGGCGCTCACCGGGGAACGTTTACCTACGGCGGTTTCACCTACGAAGTGGAAACCGTCGTCCGGGACGGACGTATTGAACGGGTCCGGGTACTCCAGAACCGGGACTCCAGATATGCCAAGATGGCTGTCGGGGTGGCCGACCGCATCGTGGCGCGGCAGACCCCCAACGTTGACGCTGTCTCCGGGGCGACCACCACGAGCAAGGCGCTCATGAAGGCAGTGGAGAATTCCCTGACCGGACGGCAGGAAGGGGTTCCGCCGGCTGAATGATATACTTCGTCCGGCCGAAACCTCCAGAACCCGGGCCTCTGTTAACGCCCATGGGACTGCAAAGCGGGTTCGGTTCCTGAGCCGGCGGTTTCACCAGGGGGAGAGAAAGCAACCGGGGATTGATGGGACGCTTACGGTTTTCGTATCGCCACACCCGTATCCCGCCGCTGTTCCTCATTCTCGCCATGCTGGCGGGATGCGGCGGGCCTTCCGGGCGGGGCGCGGAGCACCCGGCCCTGGAGGACCGCGTGTTCTCCCTGGTGAACGCGTACCGTCGCGAACAGGGGCTTCCCGCCCTTTCCGCCCGCGAGGATATCGCCGAGGCGGCGCGCGAACACAGCAGAAACATGGCGGAGGGACGGGTTCCTCCCGGGCATGCCGGGGCTGACGAGCGGTTCGGGGAAATCCGGGACCGGATCGGTTACCGGGCCATCGCCGAAAATGTCGCGCTCAACCGGGGCTATGATGACCCGGCCCGTAACACCGTGGAAGGCTGGATCGAGAGTCCGGGACACCGGAAGAACATTGTCGGCGACTTCGACTTGAGCGGCGTCGGAGTCGCCATGAGTTCCGACAGCACCTTCTATTTCACCCAGATCTATGTCCGGGCCCGTTGAGCGGCTCACGGGGAAGGGATACTTTCCATGTGGAATGCCTTTCTGAAACCCGCTCTCCTGATCTGCATGGCCGCGGCAGCACTCGCGTCCGCGAGGGAGAACGGAGAAACTCCCCCTGTCGGAAAACCCGGGTTCGCGGCGATGGAACGGCGTATTCTCGAAGAGGTCAACCATCATCGTCGCAAACGAAATGTCCTCCCCCTCGGCTGGAAGGAAACGGTGGCGGTGCAATGCCGTCAGCACAGCCGCAACATGGCTCTCGGGCTGGTCCCTCCGGGGCATGAAGGGGGCAGGGAGCGGATCGGGGAGCTCCGTAAAGCATTACGGGTGATTGCCTTTGCGGAGAATGTCGCACTGACCCGGGGAGCCGCCGATCCTGTCCGCGATATCATGACCGGCTGGGTGAAAAGCCCCGGACACCGGAAAGCCATCGAAGGCGACTTCGACTTCACCGGAGTCGGGATTGTCATGAAAGACGACAGCACTTACTGCTGCACGCAGATATTCATCAAATCCCGGTGACCGGCGTCCGCTTCCTTCCCGGATTTCTCCGGTTCCCGTGATCCAAAGTAACCCCGAACCCTCAACCGACGGTGGATTCCCATGCAGGAAGACAAAATACGGTCCATGATCATGGACTACATAAAGAATCTCGACCGGAAGAAGGTCCGTCGGCGGGAACTGTACGGCCGCCTCGGGCTCAAAGCCCAGAACTTCGACTATAACGAATTCAAGCGCATTGTCACCGATTTGGAACGTTCCGGCGAACTGGTCCGCACCAAGGGCCGAACCTTTGCCCTTCCGGGTGCCAAGGAGCTCATCACCGGCGAGTTTTTCGCCTCGCGGCACGGCGGCGGATTCGTACGTCCGGAGGAGGGTGACTCGCTCTTCATCCGGCGGGACAACACCGCGGGGGCGCTCCCCGGCGATATCGTGCAGGCCCGTCTTATCCGGCGGGGACATGTCGGGCTCAACCGGGTCGGAGAAATCGTGAAAATACTCCGGCGGACCACCCGGCCCATTGTCGGAGTGTACCGCACCGTGGGCCGCGCCGCCTACGTTTCTCCCCAGGAACAGGTCTACATCGAGGACATGCTGGTCATGGATGCGGGGGACTTGAGCCCCAAGGATGGCGACCTGGTGGTCTGCCGGGCGGAAGCCGAGGCTCCGGCCTACACCCATCCCATGTGTACAATCACCGAAGTCCTCGGCCGTCCGGGCGACCCCGGCATGGACGTACTCATCATCATCAGAAAGTACGACCTTCCGCTCCGTTTCCCCGATGAGGTCATCGCCGAATCAAAATCGGTCTCCGCCGACCTTACCGGTGAAGTCATCTCGGCCCGCCGCGACATCCGGGGCGTGACGACCTTCACCATAGACCCCACCGACGCCCGTGATTTCGACGACGCCATTTCAATTTCCCGGCGGGAGGACGGCGGCTTCGATATCGGCGTGCATATCGCCGATGTCGCCCACTATGTCCGGGAGAACTCCGCTCTCGACCTCGAGGCCCGTAGCCGGGGCATGAGCTGCTACCTCGTGGACAGGGTCATTCCCATGCTCCCCGAACGGCTCTCTAACGAACTCTGCAGCCTCCGTCCGGACGAGGACCGGCTCACCAAGAGCGTATTCGCCGCCCTCGACGCAGAGGGCAATGTTCTCTCCTGGGAAGTTGACAACACGGTGATACACTCCAGTAAGCGGCTCACTTACGGTCAGGTGCAGGAGTACCTTGACGGCCGTTCCGAGACCATCCGGGAAGAAATCCCCCCCCAGGTGGGCGAAGCCCTCCATGCGCTCTCCGACCTTACCGATATTCTGGTCCGACGGCGCAACGAACGCGGCGCGCTGGACTTTGATATCCCGGAAACGGGTGTGGTTCTCGATACCGAGGGCAAACCGGTCAAGATAGTCCGCCGCGATCGCTTCAAATCCCATCGCATGGTCGAGGAAGCCATGCTCCTGGCCAACACCATAACCGCTCTCGCTCTCGGCGAGGCTGGCGCGCCATTCCTCTACCGTATTCATGCCGAGCCGGATATGGAGAAAATGGCGGATTACGCCGATATCGCCCGGGCGCTCGGTTTCGACTTCAAACTCTCCCGAGCTTCCGAACCCGCCTATCTCCAGGAATACCTCGATTCGCTCAAAGGCGCGAGAACCGAGCGCCTGCTCAACATGCTGCTCCTCCGCTCCATGAAGAAGGCCTCCTACAGCCCGCACAATATCGGCCATTACGGGCTCGCCCTGCCGGTCTACTCCCATTTCACCTCACCCATCCGCCGTTACCCGGACCTGATCGTGCATCGTCAGATAGACCGCTACATTATCCGGCGCCGTCCCTCCGGTCCCCGTGAAATGGCCTTCTACGAGGAACTGGGCGCCGCAGTCACCGCCTCGGAAATCCGTACCGACGCCGCAGCCCGAGATTCCATCAAGATGAAAACCGCCGAATACATGCACCGTCATCTCGGTGAGGAATTCGACGGCTCCATCTCGGGCATCATCCCCATCGGATTCTTTGTGGAACTTGACGCCGTGTTTGTGGAAGGCCTCGTTCACGTGTCCACGCTCGATGATGACTACTATGAAGTGGACGATCTCGGGGTGGCCATGATCGGCCGCAACAAGGGCCGCCGTTTCTCCGTCGGCGACCGCGTGCGCATCGTGGTTTCCCGAACCGAAAAGGAGCGCGGAGAAGTGGACTTCATGATCGTGGAAGGGCCGAAACGGAGACGGAATGAGGTTGAGGATAAAGTGATTGAGAAGAAGCGGAAACCGAAGGCGATTACGCGGTGATGAACTCCTTGGTCGTTGACGTAGACGTAAGCCAGTAGTGGTGAACGGGTGTCTGGAAACTAACTCACTCCCTCATTCCCCTCTCTCGGGGATAGAGGGGATGACTCGTTATCGGCTGTCTCGACTTGTTCTATGGCTCGGTTCCCCTTCTCTCTGGAGAGGCGGGGTCCCCGGCCCTGTGGAACAGGGCTGGGGTGACAGAAGGGGGCTAGGGGGTGAGTTACCGGCCAACACCTCCGCTGAGTATCTTTGGTACTCATGCGTGTCAGTGGTTTCCCCTTATTTTTACGACAATGGGAGACGGAGGGTGGGGCCCGGGGCGGACTTGGTGGGCGTTTTCTCCCCCTTTTGCAACGAATTCAGTACAAAGCAATCGAAAGGAACCAGTCTATCATGGACGATACCCGGTTCGTACGGGAAATCCACGGCCAACCCGCGGCTCTGCGGGATATGGCGGACTTTTACACCGGAGATGACGGCCGTGATCTGTTGATCGAAGCGGCCGCGCTACTGCTTTCCAGGCGGAGGATCATTTTCACCGGCATGGGGACCTCGCTCCATTCGCCCGCGCTCATCGCCGGGGAGTTGGAGGGCATTCCGCCCTTTGTGGAAATCCGGGACGCCGGTGAACTGCTGCACTTCGGTTTGGACGGAGTCCGGGAGGATGACGCCGTGGTCGCGGTGTCCCAATCCGGGGAAAGCGCCGAAACCCGGAACGTGGTTACGGCCCTCCGGGACCGGGCCGCCGCGGTTGTCATCGTCAACATGCCCGAAAGCACCATGGGCCGCGCCGCCAATCTGGTTCTTCCCCTCCGGGCGGGCGAGGAAGCCGCTATCTCCGCAAAAACCTACACCAATACCCTCGCCGTACTCCTTCTCCTCTCGGATGCCCTGACCGGTCGCAACCCTGATTCCACTCTTGACGCGCTCCGGACCACCGCCGACGTTATGGAGGCGGGGATGGAGCGAACCGCCGAAGCGGCCCGTCGGGCGGCGGAATATTTCGAAGGCTTCCAGTCACTCCATGTCCTGGCACGGGGCAGCGATCTGGTCACCGCCCGTCAGCTTGCGCTCATTATCAAGGAAGGCGCGGGGATTTCATCAGAGGCGCTTTCGGCGGGGCTGTTCCGGCATGGACCCATCGAACTGTCAGGGGAAAGCCACGCCGCGGCGCTTGTCCTTTCACGCCCGAACAAGCCCGAACTGACCGCCGGTCTGGCCTGTGAAATCGCGGGCCTGGGAAGCCGGATACTCACGGTTGCCGATTCGGATGGCTATGGAGACATTCCGGGAATGCAGGTGACGTTCGACTGCACGTATCCCCGGTACTTTCCCCTCCTCTGCGCACCCTTCATCGAGCTGTTCGTGCACGAAGCGGCAAAAGCAAAAGGCCGTGAAGCCGGGGTTTTTCGTCATGCCCGCAAGATCACGGACAGGGAATAGGTGCTGCGATAGCGCCGGAAGGGGGCTGCCTTCCCAGCGAACCACCCCGGACTTATGAAAACCAGTACATCGCTACTGGCTTATGATAGCGCCCATGGGACTGAGAGGTGAGTTAGATTGGGGGGAAGCACGGTGGATCCGGTCGGTAACCCACCCCCTTAATGAGCAGCGGTCAGGGAGCGGGTTTGAGGATATCGAGCGCCGTTTTCGCTTCGGAGTGGCCGGGATTGAGCTTCAGCGCGGCTTCCATGCACCGGATGGCGGCGGGCTTCTGTTTCCGGGCGGCATAGGCCAGGCCGAGCGCATACTGGATGCCGGCATCCCGGGGAGCCAGGCCGGAAGCTTTCTGAAGATTGGTGATCGCGTTGGCCGGGTCGTTCTTGCTGGCGAAGAGCAGACCGAGGTTGTAGAGAGCCAGGACATCGTCCGATTTCAGCTCGAGTGCGCGCTGAAAATATTCCACCGCCTTTACCGCATCGCCATTCCCGCCGTCAAACACCAGCGTCCCGAAGTTGGTGAACGCCGAAGCGTAGTTCCGGTCGAGCTTGATGGCTTCACGGTATTCCTTCTCCGCCCCTTCGCGGTCGCCCGTCCGCTGCAGCGCCACCCCCAGGTTGTTGCGGGCGGCGGCGTTCTTCCCGTCCCGCTTCACCCCTTCCTTCAGGGCTTTCACCGCGTTCTCGAAATCGCCGAGACCATAGAGGGCGTTGCCGAGATTGATGAATTTCTGGGCTTCCTTTTTCAGGGCGATCGAGCGCTCGTAACTCACCTTCGCGCTGTCGTACTCCCCCACCGCCAGATAGGAATTGCCGAGCGTGTTGAACGCCTTTTCGTGCTTATTGTCTAACTGAACCGCCAATCGCAGATTATCAATGGACTTCTGAAAGTCACCCTTCTCGTAAAACGCGACTCCCAGATTATTGTAGGAATCGGCATAGGTTGAATCAGCGGCGATTGACTTGGTCCACAGCTCGATGGCGGCATCCACATCCCCTTTCCGGTAGAGCAGATTGCCTTCATTTTTGAGGGACTCGGCCTCGCGACGGTCCGCCGATGCAGCGGGCGCGGAAACGATAATCAGCAGGATAGCGAGAAGATACGCGTTCGGTCTCATGGAGCATTTCCTTCCTTACGGGTGGTTCCTTCCTTTCAATATAGCGAGAAAGGCGGAGACGCGAAAGAGTTTTACGAAAGGGGATACCTGTCAGAATTGGGATGCGGGGGAATACACCGAAAAGATTGTCTGAATTGGGATGCGAGGGATGCGAGGGATGCATGGGATAAAAGATGATGAAAGAGAAAACCGGCGGGTACGCGATTCTTTTTATCCGCTTTTTATCCTGCCTTTATCCCGCGCATCCCAATTCAGACAGTCTTGATTCCTTCCCTGCAACGTATTGCGCCGCAGTGCAGGGAAATTACGCTAAACAACTCGCATTTTTCTCTTGACACCGCCCGGCTTTCGTATTTGATTACCGCTATACGCTATTTTGTTAGCACATCTTCAGGGAGGAATCATGGCACGCCGCAAGACCCGCACCTTCACCGAAGTCGAGCTGGAATTCATGCGCATCCTCTGGGAGCGCGGCGAGTCCACCCCCGACGACATCGGGGAAGCCCTTGCCGAACGGGGCCGCGCCATCTCCGGCGGCTCAATCCGCAATGTCCTGGCCATCATGGGAGAGAAAGGTTACGTCGCCCGCCGCAAAGAGGGGAAAGCATTCCTCTACCGTGCGAAAGTCACCGAGGATGCCGCCCGCCGGGGCATGGTGGGCGACCTCCTCGACACCGTGTTCGAGGGCTCCGAATCCCTCCTGGTGGCCTCGCTCCTCGACCGCCGCGATTTCCGTCCCGGAGAACTGGAGGAGATCGAACGCCTCATAGCCGAACGCAAGCGAAAGGACGAGCAATGAACACGGAGCTGGCGCTCCTCCAACTCGACGCCTCCGGATACCGGGTTCTTGCCGTCCTGCTCTCGGTTCTCTGGCAGTCATCCATCCTGCTCCTCGCGGCGGGGGCGCTGTCGTATGCCCTCCGCAACCGGAGTGCGGCCGTGCGTCACGCCGTCTGGACCGCGGCGGTGCTCGTCATCCCGCTCCTGCCGGTGCTTTCGCTCCATTCGGACCGCTGGTCCCCGGCCCCGGAAATTGCGGTCATCCCGGCATACGCGCCGGAGGCCGCACACACACCCGCTCCGCAAGCGACCGCCCCGACGAAGAGCGTATCATTGGAATCCGGGGCCGACGTCCTGTTGCCGTCCGCACCGGTTCCCACGCCGCAACGGTATCCCTGGGCGCTCGGGATGACGGGCTATCTGCTGACGGTTTCCTTGCTCCTTCTCTGGACGCTCGCCGCCCGTCTCCGTATCCGGCGGTGGATTCTGGATGGCGCGCCGGTGATGGACGAAAGAACGCTCGGCACCTTCGCGAAATCGGGAGAACGGATCGGCCTCTCCGGGGAAATCCTCCTCATGGAGCACCCCGGCGTACCCGCACCGCTGGTCTGCCGCGTCCTGCGCCCGGTGGTCACGCTCCCCGCCGGGTTCACCGTCAGCCTTTCCGACGCCGAACTCCGGGCGGTGGCCCTCCACGAACTGGCGCATATCAAACGCCGGGATACGCTCATTTTTACCCTCGTTGCTATCGTCCGGGCGGTCTTCTTCTTCCAACCGCTCCTGTGGTACGCTGCGCGGCGGGTGTCACACCTGGCCGAAATCGCCTGCGATTCCGCCGCACTGGAGCATGAGGACGATCCGGCGACCTATGCCGGCCTGCTCACCCGGGTTGCCGCCGGACTCCCCTCCCGGGCGCTCTCCACGGAGATGGCTGCGGGAATCCTCTTCTCCCGGAGCGCGTTCTTCCGGCGGGTCGGGGAAATACTGTCGGGGAGGTGCATCCGGGTACCGAATCTGTCTCCGGCTGTTCTGACGGGTGCGGTGCTGTTCGGGGCGGTCGCGTTCCTGGTCGCCACGGCATTCCCGCTTACGGGGAAAGGTCCCGGCTCGGGGGAAAGGGCTATTCCGGCAGCCTCCGCGTCAAGTGCTTCGGGAAAACCGGTGACAGCCGGCGATCACGCCGACGCTTCCGGTCCGTATCGTGTCGCGTTTACCGGACAAAGCCGGATCGTCGTGGACGGCGGTCTGGCGGAATGGAACGGAATCGGAGCGGATCCGGTTCATCTGGTCAAGGGAAGCGCGGTGTCCCTGCGCAGAGCGGGCAGACAATCGCCGCAGTCCCGGCAAGAGCTTTCGGCCGTTCTCCGATGCGCGGCCGACAGCGATTTTCTATACATCAGCGTGGGGGTGACCGATGATCAGGTGAGTTTCGTGGATAAGGCCTTCATCAATCCTTTTACCAGTCTGTGGAGCCGGGATTGCCTGGAGGTTCTTTTCTATGGGGATCGAAATACATACCGGTCCGGACAAATTCTGGTCACGCGCGATTCCGACGGGTCCCTCATTGTCGGAGGGAGCGAGCCCATTGCCGACCGGAAATACCCGTATCTCTGGGAATCGCTCGGGGTGCGGGCGGCGCTCGGGGAAACCGACACCGGATACAATGTCGAGCTGGCGGTTCCCTTCAGTGTGCTCGAATGGTCCGGTTGGTCCGGCAACCGGCTTCGGGGAATGAATGTGCGGGTGTACGACCGGGATTCCCGGCAGAAAAAAAGGCACCTGGTGGAATGGTCTGACCGGGACGGCTCCGGGTGGCGGACGCTTGCCCTTCCCCCGCTTCCGGCATCCGGGGGGGAGCGCTATCAGGCGAAAGACCACCGGATCATCCAATCCGTACTCTCCCACATCGCGGGCAGGCAATACCACGAAGCCGTAAATGAACTGCGGTCGGCGGGGAACGCCCCCTGGGTCAATCCCCTGCTCGGATCGCTTCAGAAAAACCGTAATGCCGGGGAAGCTTCCGCCGCCTTGAGCGCGGCGATGAATGAAGCCCGGTCGCCCTGTATAAAACGCTGGCTCGAAGACACCAGGCCTTCCCTTTTTGAAAAGATTTCGCTGTCGAACCTGCTTGCCCGTTCCCTGGTGAAAGTAACTGGAAATACGGAAACCCGGATGGAGAAAAAAATCAGGAAGGCGTCCACTCCAGAAAAGCGGAAGGCTATCGAACATCTCCTTATCTTCTGGAGGGACTACCGCTACCATGATCTTTCCATACTGAAGTGTTCGGACATGATTCTGAAGACGGACCGGAACATTCCGGTAATCGTACGCATCGCGGAGTACTCCCTCGAAAACGGATCAAACACCTTTGATTACATCCATATCGCCGAATGCGCGGCCCATGCGAAAATTGCGTCCCGGGAATTCATTTATCTTGCGGAAGAGGTTCGATGGGGCGGATCATCGCTGAACGACTTGGCCAAACGAGTCGCGCGGGCGGAGACCGAGGCGGAACTTCAGGCTTTACGCGCGGAAATCGCGGCACTGCAATAGCAGACATGGTGCAAAGAATCTCCACGGATTTATTAAGCCCGGAAAGGATCTGCTCCGATGAAACGAAGCTGCTTCATGATCGGGACGGCGCTGGTATGCATTACGGTCTTTCTTGTCGGCGTGGCAAGCGGGTATGCGCAAACCCGGGAACTGTCGGAACTCGAAAAGAAAATCGAAAAAGCACAAACTCCGGAAAAACGGGAAGCGATTACAAAAATCCGGGATGTTCATATGGAATACAGACAGAACACCGATGCTTTGAGTATTGCCGATCTCATCCTCAAGGCAGACCGGAACGTCTGGATTCTCGAAAAACTCGCGGAATACGGCATCCGCCAGGGAGGGGTAACACCCCTGTACATATCACTGGCCAAGCAGGCCGCCAAAGCTCCCCTTGCGGATCAGGAATTCCTGCGTCTCGCGGAAATATTCAAAAAACAGGGCGACAGGTACCATTTTCAGGTCATCCCCAAGCTGGGGAAAGCGGCGGCACGGGCGAAAACCGAGTCGGATCTGAGCAAGGTTCGGGAAGAGATATCCCGATTGGAAAGCTTGCTGCCGGGAGCGACTAAGGTTATTGAATACGAGGAGAAAAAAGTTCAGCCGTATGTCGCCTGGCTCCGAAACAACGCCGAATCCCCGGTGGACTATATTCTTGACCTCTTCAAGACTCATGATATGGTAATCATCGCCGAACGTCTGCACCCGGAAACCACGCAGTGGGATTTCTTCTGGGAACTGACCAGCGATCCGCGGTTTGTCGAGAATGTCGGAAATATCTTCACGGAATACGGTTCGGTCAGCCAGCAGCCGGAACTGGACCAGTTTATGAACACTCCGCTTCCGGCGGAAGATCGGGACCGGGAGATCATCAATCTTCTGAGAAACTTCCCCGTTTGGCCCATTGGCTGGACAAACAACAATATTTTTGACTATCTGGGGAAACTGCACACGTTGAATCAGCAACTCGAACCGCACAAACGCCTATCACTTTTTTTCTCCGACATACCTTGGGAATGGGAAGGGAAAACCCAAAAGGAATTCGACAAAAGACAGTCGACTATCCTCAAGCACCGGGATGAAATCATGGCCGACCGAATCGGCCGGAAGTTCAAAGAAATCCAGGCATCCGGCTCTCCCCGGAAAAAGGCTCTGGTCATCATGAACACCCGTCACTCCTTCGGTGAAATATATCACGAAGGGAAACAAGGGAAACTTTTCCAGAACGCCGGCGGATTCCTGATGCAGCAATTCCCCGGTAAAGTCGCTAATGTCATGATAAACTTCATTGAAAGCGATTATGAAAAAGCTTTTGTTCCATATAGCAGGAGGTTGATTCGGGGAGTGAAACGTTTGCTCTCGGACAATGCTCCGAAAAATGAAAGCAGGAGCAACACCATTCTGCGAATCAGAAATGAGGGAGGAGGGATTACAACGGAACGGCTGGCGCAGAACGGCATTTGGGATGCAGCCTTCAGTCTCGCGGACAATAAGCCGATGGGGTTCAGCTTCAAAGGCTCTCCCTTCGGGAAGGATACCTTTGATTATTTGGCGCCGATTTACTCCATGTTCAAATACGAGGAGGTTTTCACGGGGATGGTGTTTTATCAACCGCTGGATCGATTCATGAGCGAAAACAATATTCCGGGATACTACGACGGTTTCCAGGAAAAACTTGTCGAACGGGCGAAGCTACTCGGAGACAGGTATGCGGAAAGCATGCTCCGCACCGTTGAAATTGCCGCTCAGAAAGGGAACGACACGGGCCGGAGAAGCACATATCCGATGAAGTTGCTGTTCAAGCCCAAGAGATGAAAAACTATCCCGCTGTTCCATTATGGCTTAACCGTCGGCCCATCAGGTACGCCATTTAGGACACCGTAACCATCCTGATTGATCCGAGGAATCCGGGAAAATACCGGTATTCCCTCATTTCCGGCCTTCATCAGGACCTTGTCGATACGACATTCGTTCTGAAGTACAACGACACATGGAAACCGTTTATCAGGAAGGTGGATGTCCTGAATAGTGAATCCCGAGTACTGTCATCATAACGATCAGCCGTCTGATTCCGGATTCACAGGCAGCCGAAAGGATACCCCATGAATATCCAGAGTATAATTTTGCATTTCGACGTCGCCGGATTCCGGGTCATCACCACCCTGGTCTCGGTGCTCTGGCAGTCCTCCATCCTGCTTCTCGCGGCGGGGACGCTGTCGTATGCCCTCCGGAACCGGAGCGCGGCCGTCCGTCACGCGGTCTGGACCGCCGCGGTGCTCGCCGTTCCCCTCCTGCCGCTGCTCTCGCTCCATTCGGACCGCTGGTCCCCGGCTCCGGAAATCACGGTCATCCCGGCCTACACGCCGCAGACCGCACACACACCCGCTCCGGAATTGCCCGCCCCTGCGGAAATCTCACCGCCGGAAGCCGGGATTTCCGTCCCGTTGCCGTCCGCGCCGGTTTCCGCACCGCAATCCTATCCCTGGGCGGTTGGACTGGCGGGTTATCTGCTGACGGTTTCCTTGCTCCTTCTCTGGACGCTCGCCGCCCGTCTCCGCATCCGGCGATGGATTCTGGGGGGTACGCCGGTAATGAACGAAAGAACGCTCGGCACCTTCGCGAAATCGGGAAAACGGATCGGCCTCTCCGGGGAAATCCTCCTCATGGAGCACCCCGACGTACCCGCGCCGCTGGTCTGCCGCGTGTTCCGCCCAGTGGTCGTGCTTCCCTCCGGGTTCGCCGATGGCCTTGTCGACTCAGAACTCCGGGCGGTGGCTCTTCACGAGTTGTCGCACATCAAACGCCGGGACACGCTGGTGTTCGCCCTAATTGCGTTCGTTCGGGCGGTGTTCTTCTTCCAGCCGCTCCTGTGGATCGCCGCGCGGCGGGTGTCGTACCTGGCCGAAATCGCCTGCGATTCCGAAGCATTGAAGCATGAAAGCAATCCGGCGGCCTATGCCGGCCTGCTCACCCGGGTTGCCGCCGGATTGCCGGCCCGGGCGCTCTCCACGGAGATGGCCGCGGGAATACTCTTCTCCCGGAGCGCGTTCTTCCGGAGGGTCGGAGAAATACTGTCGGGTCGTTATCGGACTACCCCGACCATGTCAACGTCCGCGGTGGCAGGCATCACCTGTGTGGGCATGTGCATTCTGCTGGCCGCGTCAGCGATGCCACTCGGGGAGAAAGCGAGAGAAGCCGTCCATCTCGCACCCGTCCGTTTGTCGGCGGAACTTCGGCCGGCGCTCACTCCCGGAGCAGCCTCTTTCCCGATGCATACTCTGCTGGACAGTATTCACCGGAACGTGACAAAAGTATCCTACACTCCCGACGCATCCCCGGTTTCGGCGGATTCCGCGGGTCCGGTCGGATTCGATTATGCACGGGCGATTGAACAAGCACGACTTGGCGATAGTCTTTTACGGACGGCAAGAGGAAAGATGCAGATTGGAACGGGAAATGCCGCACGCCCCGTGTCCTATGTATACGACCACGCATCGAGGCGATTGCTGGTCACGGTAGAGTACCCGAACACCGACAGCCCGTTTCGGACGCGGTTTCTGTATGATGGAAAAAAGACGACCACGCTGTCCTTCAACCGGAGCGGTACCGGTGATGTTTCCGTGGCAGCGTTTATCAACCCACAGTTCAAACTCGGGGATTCCAGCTACAATCCCTTCCTGTTCGAGTACTTTTTTTACGGGAAAAGCATTTCGGAGATTCTTTCAACCCGGACGATTCAGCTCTCCGGTGCACCGGTCGGAAACCTGACCTATTCCCGGACGGTGAAGATGGGAAACCTCGACACGGATGTGTTTACCGTTGTCTCAGGAGGTGTCGAACTGTTCGCGCTGTATCTGGCCCGTCAGTACCTGTACCGCCCGGTGAAGATGACTTTGAACGACCTGGATGGAAACGAGGTATATACGGCGACATGCGAATACAAAGCGACCGGCAACGGCATGTTTTTTCCCGACCGGGCGCATGAAAAGATGGCCGGTTTGTCGGGAAATGACATCGACTTTGTCATTGAGGAAACCGAGATGAACATTCCGCTGTCAGAAGATGATTTTGATTTGGGTATTCCCGAAGGAGTGAAGATTGCCGATTTCAGAAGGTGAGTGCGGCAGTGGAAATGGATCTTATGCTGCTGGTAAAAAAACAGGGGGGCGGGTCATTCGACCCGCCCCCCTTCATGTTCACTCCGTATTCCGCAAAAAGCTTCTCCCGCCGGGCGGGGGCTGCATGTTGGTGGAGTCCTCCAGTTCCTGGAGGAGGAGGCGCTCCTTTTTGGAGATGCTTTTCGGCGTCCAGACCCAGACCCGGACGAGCTGGTCGCCGGAGCCGGGACGCTGGAGGTGCTGGATGCCCTTGCCGCGCATACGGAATATCTTGCCGGACTGGGTTCCGGCCGGGATCTTGAGGAGGGCGCGGCCGCCGAGGGTCGGCACCTCGACCTGGGCCCCGAGCGCCGCCTGGGTGAAGGAGATGGGGAGGTCGTAGAGCACGTCGTCCCCCTGGCGCTCGAAGAGTTCGTGGGGCAGTTCCTCGATGTAGATGACCACATCGCCGGGCGGGCCGTTGTGCGGGCCGACGTCGCCCTGTCCCTTGAGGGGGATGTAGTTGCCGGTGGTCACCCCGGCGGGGACATTCACCGTGATGGTCTCCGAGTCTCGCACGTGACCCGAGCCGGTGCAGGAGGGACAGGGTTCGGAGATGATCTGGCCCTCACCGTGGCAGGTCGGGCAGGGCTGCACCGAGATGAATGTCCCGAAAAAGCTTCGGGACTGGGACTGCACCTCGCCGGAACCGCCGCAGGTGGGGCAGGTTTTGGGAGAGGAACCGGGTTTCGCGCCGGAGCCGGAGCAGGTCGGGCAGCGTTTGTACTTCTTGATCTTGATGGTTTTCTCCACCCCGGTGGCGATCTCCTCCAAGGTGAGCTTAAGGTTCACCCTCAGGTCGTTGCCGCGCGGCGCGGAAGGCTGACGGCGACGGCCTCCAGAGGCGCGCCCCCCGAAGAGGTCGCCAAAGATGGACCCGCCGAATACATTCCCGAAGATGTCTTCGAAATCGGAGGCATGGTGGAAGTCCTGCCAGGAGAACCCGCCGCCCTGACCGCTGAACGCACCGCGGAGCCCATCTTCGCCGTAGCGGTCATAGGTCTCCTTCTTCTTGGGGTCGGTCAGGACTTCATAGGCTTCGGCTGCCTCTTTGAACTTGTCCTCGGCCTCCTTGTTGCCCTGATTGCGGTCCGGGTGATACTTCAACGCCAGTTTACGATAGGCTTTTTTGATTTCATCCTGGGAGGCGTTGCGGTTCACGCCCAGCGTCGCGTAATAATCTCTAGCCATAGGATTCTATTCAGTCCGGTTATGTGTTTTGGTGCATGACAGGTAAACCCGAAACGGCGTTCGCCGCCGCAATGGGAACAGGTGTTCTCGGCGACGGCGCACGGGGTATCCCTACCTGCTCACGACAACCTTGGGATGGCGGATGATCTTGCCGTTAAGGGTATAGCCCTTCTCCACCTCGGCGATGATGATTCCCGGCTCGTGTTCCTTCGAATCGGCCTGAAGCACCGCGGAGTGCATCTCGGGATCGAACCGTTCGCCGACCACCTCCAGCCGTTGCAGCCCGGCTTGGGCGAGCACCCGGCGGAGCTGGTCCTCGATCAGGGCGATGCCCTTGACGTAATCCTCGTATGAAGTCGAGCTGTTCCGGTGTTCCGTGGCGCGATCCAGGTTGTCGAGAATGGGGAGGAACTCCTGGATGAGCTTCTCGGAGGCGATGTTGACGATTGTCTCCATCTCCCGTGCGGTGCGCTTTCGGTAATTGTCGTATTCGGCGATGAGACGCAGATTTTTCTCGTTCAGCGCGGCGATTTTTTCCTCAAGCTGGCGAATCGTTTCGGCGCTTCCGGAAGCTCCGGGCTCCGCGTCTTTTTCGATGGCCTGCTCCGGGGTTTCCGCACCCCGCGCGGTTCCTTTGGTTGTCCCTTCGCCCGAGGAGGTCACCTCGGACTCCCGGGTCAGTTCGGTGTCAATGGAGACGCCGCCTTTCCGTGTGGTATCTTCGTGATGCTTTTTGTCCGTTTTCTTGGCCATGGACACAATCTCCTTCATGATGGGGACACGCGAAACCCATCCGATAGTGGACATATACCGTACTCCGGCGATGTTCACACCGTCCGGAATACGAAGCCCCGACACCGCCGGGGCCGGGATACCGGGATTCGGTCCGAAGCCGGGTGGAACCCCGGTCAGGAAGAGAAAAAGCGGGTAGCGGCGGCGGCCGCGTACCGGACAATGGCGGAAAGCCGGGGATAGTGCACCCGGGCGGGTCCGATCACCGCGACGGACCCCGCGGTGCTCCCTGAGGAATAGGACGCGGAAACGAGTGAGAGCGGCGGACGCATACCCCAGGGGACGCCCGCTCCGATGCAAATGCCCACATCCTCCGGCGGCGCGGTATTCCGGAGCGCTTCGGCGATTTCCCCTTTGCGTTCGAAAATATCCGCCAGTTTGAGGGAGGAGTCCACCGAGGCGAAATCGGGATGGGCCAGCAGCCGGGACAACCCCGCCACATGCACGCCGCGATCTTCCGGGAATCCGAAGATAACCGCGCTCCGGGTGGTGATGACATCCAGCAACAGGGGATCGCCCACCCCGGCGCCCTCCAGTCGGGCGTTTATGGTGCACCGGATTTCGGCCACGGTCAGGCCGCTGAGACGTTCGGTGAGGAGACGGGCGGTTTCTTCCACCTTGCGCCGGGCAATAACCCGGTCCACGGTGATGTTGATGGTCTTCACCATGCCGCTTTTCAGGGAAACTATGATGATATACCGCGTCCCGCCCAGGTTGACGATTTCCAGACGGTCGAACACCCCTTCCTCGAAGGAGGGTGAGATGACCACACCGATGAGGTCGGTGACCTGGGAAAGGGCTCTGGCCACATGGGCCAGGAAGAGATCGGCGTCCAGTTCCCGTATGGCGTCCTGCACCAGCCGCTGTACCGAGGCGAGGTCCGCCGCATCAACTGCGGCGCTGGGCATGAGATGACGCACGTAATAGTGGTACGCCTTGACTGTCGGCATACGTCCCGCCGACGTGTGCGGCTGGACAAGGTAGCCGTCTGTCTCCAGCTCCTTCATGAGAGCGCGGATAGTCGCGGGGCTGAGCCCGAGACCGCACCGCTCACAGACATCCGCGGAACTTACCGGCTCGGCGGTTTCGAGATACCGGGCCACCACCGTTTCTATGATCCGGTCCCGTCGAGCTGCATAATCCCTGGCCACGGCTCCTCACCTGGGGGTACACACGCCGCCCGTTCCGGCGGCATGCAAAAATGAACAGCGGCAAAACATACACATACAGTGATTCGGTTATTTTGTAATGATACAGAAAAACCACCCGGAAGTCAAGAATCGGCGCAACGGTCATCCATTGCCGTCATGCCCGCTTCCGGCCCTCTTTTACACGCCCGAACCCGGGGTTTGTTTTGCCGTCGCGGAACCCCGCGGACGAGGTTTCTCCGCCCTGAAAGTCCTTTTCCCCCGCCCGATGTTCCGGAACCGTCCCCCCATCGACAAATTGCTTCGGCGTCTCTCCGGGTTCCATGCCTCGTCCGTCCACGGGCGCGGCGAAAAAAACCTCCCGGGAAGCGCAAGAAAGATATGGACTTGACAGCGGGTTCATTATAAATTGATGTAACGAAAAAGCTGGCAATTGTTTCATGTTACGTTCGTTCATCCGTATTCAGCCAAAGGAGATGTGTATGGACAGGCTGCTCTTCATGGCGGCAGTTTCGGTGCTGGCGCTCGCGACCGCAATGACCGGGTCGGCCCAGGACAGCGCGCCCCGGCCGGTGGAAACCCCGACGGGCAAGGCCCCTTCCGATGCTATCGTGCTTTTTGATGGCAAGAATCTCTCCGAGTGGACGCAGCCGGACGGCCAGGCGCCGACCTGGAAGGTCAAGGGCGGCGCCATGATCGTGGAAAAGGGCGGCATCATGACCAGGCGGGAGTTTGGTGACATGCAGCTACACATAGAGTTCCAGTCTCCGAAGCCGCCGAGGGGCACCGGCCAGGACCGGGGAAACAGCGGGGTTTACCTCCAGGGCATTTATGAA
>JAWLHT010000035.1:0-23666 GCA_041690195.1 Candidatus Latescibacterota bacterium | reverse complement strand
TTGAATGAGGTAGTGAGGAAAGCCGGAACAAAGATGGTCTGAATTGGGATGCGCGGAAACACCCCAGGCGAATCGTACCGATTCGCCTGGGGCCACGGAGATATAGACGGGATGAACAGCTGATGAAAGAATCGAGTATCCGGTTCTGTCTTTCATCATCTTTTATCCCATACATCCCGCGCATCCCCATTCAGACAGTTTCTTGCCGAGCGTCTGCTACCCCGCCAGTTCCATACCCTTCCGGAAGGCTTTCAGATTCAGTTCTTCCGTTCCCTTCGGCACATTTTCCCGGATGGCGGATTCCACTGCCTCCACGCTCACCGGACGGGCAAAGGCGGTGAGGAATCCGAGCATGACCATGTTGGCCACGATGCCCTTGCCCAGTTCGTCCATGGCGGTTTTGGTGGCCGGACAGGAGTGAAAGCGGTACGGCAGCCCCTCCGGCGGTGAGAACAGCGACCCGTCATAGATAACCAGCCCGCCTTCCTTCATCTCGGCCCGGTACTTGTTCAGGGCCTCCAGGGTGAATACCACCATGATATCCGGGGCGGTTACCTGGGGATAGACGATGCGGGCGTCGCTCAGGATGACATCGGAGCGGGCCGCGCCACCACGGGCCGCCGCGCCGTAGGTCTGGGTCTGGATGGCATGCATGCCGTCGTGAATGACCGCCGCCTCGCCGAGGATGAGACCCGCGAGCACCACACCCTGGCCGCCGAATCCGGCGAACCGTATCTCAGTTCTCGGCATCCGCCGCCTCCTTTCTCAGGCGATCCCGCAGGCGCGCCATTTCCACGTCGAGCACCGGCTTTTCGATGTCGAGCAGTTCGCCGACCACGATCTTCCCCTCCAGTTCCTCGCGGGTCATTCCCCCGGCCCGTGCGATGGGGACCGATTGTTCCTTAAAGTAGTCGAGCATTTTCGTGGCGCTGCCCATGCCGGTCTTTTTGCCGAACTGCACCGGGCACTGACTCATGATCTCGACGAGGGAGAAGCCTTTCCGGGATAGCGCCTTGCGGATGGTCTTCGTGATCTGGAGCGGCTGCCACACCGTCCAGCGCGCCACGAAGGTCGCGCCCGCCGCCATGGCCAGCCCGGAGATGTCGAAGGTGTTTTCCACGCTGCCGTAGGGGGTGGTCGCTGTTTTGAGCCCCTGAGGCGTGGTGGGAGCGGCCTGGCCGCCGGTCATGCCGTAGATGCCGTTGTTCACACAGACCACGGTCATGTCGATGTTGCGCCTCGCGGCATGGATGAAATGGTTGCCGCCGATGGCCAAAAGGTCGCCGTCGCCGGAAACCACCATCACCCGGCGGTCCGGAGCGGCGAGCTTCACGCCGGTGGCGAAAGCGATGGGACGGCCGTGGGTGGTGTGCAGGGTATCGGCAAAGAAGTAGGGGCTGGGAATCCAGGCCGCGCACCCGATGCCGGAGACGAACACGAATTCGTCCAGCGAGAGCCCCTCCTCGTCGATGGCCCGAAGGATTGAGGAGGCCAGGATGCCGTTGCCACAGCCCGGGCAGTTCGCGGTGCGGACGGCCGAGGGACGGACGAACTTGTGAAGCGGGTGGACGAGGCTCATCGGGCCGCCTCCTTCAGTTTGGCGACGACCCGGTCCACGCCGTGGAGGGTCCCCAGGATTTCCGGTTCGAGGAAGTGCACCGGGCAGGAGGCCGCGCTCCGCACGAAGTGGTACAGCTGCCCGAGATTGTTTTCCAGCACGAGAATGGATTTTACCCGCTCGGAGAGTTCGGCCACTTCCCGGTCGGGGAAGGGCCAGACCGTGACCGGCCGGAACGTGCCGACCTTCAGCCCGGCGGCGCGGGCGGTTTCGGCGGCTTTGAGCGCCACGCGATGCACGCTCCCGCAGGAGAAAATGGCGATGTCCGCGCCCTCGGTGTTGTCCTCGACCCGGATGATCTCGTCGCGGTGATTGTCGATTTTGGCGGCCAGATTACGGATGAAATGGTCGAGGGCCGAAGCGTCGGTGACATTCCGCTTCCCGGTCCCGGTGTGGCAGGAGGAGGTGACATGGCTCTTTAACCCGCGGCCGAAGAGGGGCATGGGGGCCACATCCGGGGAGAGGAAGGACTGGTCATGCTCGATGTCGAATCCCGGTGCGGCGGTGCGGCGGTTCACGATTTCGATGGCTTCCGGCTCCGGGATGTCCACCCGCTCGTGCATATGCCCGACAAAGGCGTCGGCCATGAGCAGCACCGGAGTCCGGAACCGCTCGGCCAGGTTGAAGGCGAGCACGGTGTGGTCGAACATCTCCTGCGGCGAGGCGGGGGCAATGGCGATGATGCGGTACTCGCCGTGGGAGCCGTTGCGGGCCTGCAGGAGGTCGCCCTGGAGCTCCACCGAGGGGATGCCCGTGGTGGGGCCGCCCCGCTGGACGTTCACGATGACGCAGGGGGTTTCCGTCCCCACCGCCAGGCCGATGTGCTCGGTCATGAGGCTGATGCCGGGGCCGCTGGTGGCGGTCATGGCCTTGCGGCCGGTCCAGGAGGCTCCGATCACCGCCGCCAGCGAACTGATCTCGTCCTCCATCTGGATGAACACGCCATCCGCATCCCGGAGCGCCGGAAGCCGAACGGCCAGCCGCTCAGCGATTTCCGTGGCGGGTGTGATGGGATACCCGGCCATGAAGCTGCACCCGGCGGCCAGCGCCCCCTCCGCGCAGGCGGTGTTGCCCTGCATGAAGTGACGGCCGGTCATAACTCGTTCATTCTTCACGAATTGAGTTCCTTTCCCTCTATTCCGAACCGTTTCCGGAACACGGCCGGGAAGCCGGTATTCCGGTTGAAGTGATTGATACCGTGCTGATTTTCCAACACCGTAATGGCGCCGCCGTGGCTACTCCAGCTTTACGGAGAAGAGTTCCTGTATGAAAACATCATGGACCGAAAGCGTATCAGTAAACCCGTCGGCTGCCCCCGTGGCTTTCACCAATCCTTCGGGCGCATACCACTGGGTTGTGACGGAATGAAAAGGCCGGTCCTTTCCCGGGACGCTTCCGATTGTGTCCAGATCCAGGTTCCTGACGACCCGGACCGTATCGAACTCCCTGCCGTTCACGGTAATGCGGTCACGCGCCTCTACTTTTTTAGTGTCACTCGCGTAAAGATTGGAGAATTGCCATTCCGCTCCCATCGAAAGGGGATATTTCAGGACCGTTATACCCCAGGGATAGATTTCACTTTTTGGAATGGTTCGCTTATGTAACTGACCGAAAGAAAATGGTGCATGCCCAGCGGTAGACTCATTAGCGGTCGCGACGAGCATGCTGTCCCGTTCCGCATACCAAGTATTGAATGTAAAGACGTTTCCGCTGTCCGGGCCGCTTGTTACTCTCTGGGTGACCTCCATCCGGTACGCTTCCTGTCCGAGGATTTCCTCAAAGGCGGCGATCTTCCAGGTTATCTCGCCGGTGCTCGACTCGCTGGTGGTATCGGAGGCGGATTCACTTACCCGGGAATAGGAGCACCGGTAAACCCACTCGTTTCCGATAGCCAGCGGGAACCGGATGTCTTCACTCTTACCCGGGCCGGTCGGCGAGTCCTGGGAACAGTTCCAGAGGAACACAGTCAGGATCGAAACGGTAGTGACTGCCGCGCAGTTCAGACATGGTCTGTGCATGCGGTGTTCCTTTCCCGGAGTACCCTTTTTACTTATCTTTCGGCCGTTTCCTTCGCTTCCACCACAATGGCCAGATCGGGGCAGAACATCATACACCGGTTGCAGGCGGTGCAATCGTCAACCCGCACGGGCTCCGGGGGGCGGATGCCCTTGGGAGTCAGACGGCTGGACCGGTCGTAAACGGCTTTGGGGCATACATGCATGCAGATTCCGCAGCCATCGGTCCCCTTGCACAGGGCCTCGTCAACATATATCTCGACCACACGTTCTCTCGACATGAAAAAACCCCTCCGGATACATGGTTGCACAGAATGGCAAAGTAGGGAATACCCGGTTGAGAATCAAGGGAAATCACTGGGCCAGGGGGTGGGAAGAGTGGGGTATGCCCGGCCGGGGAAAATGACAGCAGAAAAAAATACGCGTTGACTCAGGGAACAGCGGGATGCCATATTGAATGCGGCAGAGGATTCATTCGCCATAAGGAACTTTCCCATATCGTTCAACCGGGTTTTGCTGTTCTCTGTTGATGGCATGTTTTTTTCCGGTGCGCGAGTCTTCCGGCGGGAAAGAACCGAAGTTCGTACTCGCCGATTCATCCGGGGCGTACCGCATGTGATATGAAACCGCCCGGGATTCTTATAACGGCGGTATTTCATAGACCGGCGGTCTGGCGGTCGGCCTGGTGTTTCCATTGGTCGGCCCGGCGATAACCGGCACGGTGGTCCACGGTCTACCGGTATCCGTTCCGGAGAAATATCTTGAATCGCACGGAACCGGCGCCGGTAAGATTTCAGGAACGGCTACCGCCGGTATAACCGCGAAAAGCGCATGCAGCTATACATGCTGGGAGGCGTCACCGGTTCGGCAATAACACTGTATCAGCTTCACCTGGCGTTGAAGATTTTCAAAGGATTCGGCGTTTAGCCCGGCATGTTCGTGAAGCGCGGTTCTATAGCATGAATAACCCGAAAAAGGGAGGATTCGCCATGTTGCGCAATCGCATCATCACGGTTGTTCTGCTGGTTGCCTGTCTCGTTCCAGTGCGGTATGGGACGTGCGACGAAAGTCGCCGCGTGATGTTCACCCACCCCTATTCCCAGGGGCGGGATGCCGCGGTCGAGCATTACGACCCCGAGATTGCTTCTGCCGGCGGGTTCGCTCTGGGAATTGCGCTTCCGATCGCCGGCCCCCTGCTTTTATCCCTGACCTTGGACAAAATTCCCGTTACCGTTCCGGAAAAATATCTCAAAACAGTGCCGGAGAAAGAGCGCGCTGGATTCAGGGCGGGATATGTTTCCCATGTCCGTGAAGCGCGGAGCGAGAGCCTGATGAAGTGGGGCATGCATGGTTCGACCGTTACCATAACGGTGGGGGTGATGGTTTATCTGTTAGCGTCATCGTTTGCCAGTCAAATACCCGGAACGACATGAGTTTGGTGATGCCAGACGGATCCCACTTCCGGCAGCTCACTTCGCGCTTGCGTTCCGTCCGTAACCGTGCTACCATATGAAATGAACGACCGGGTTAATCATGTCTTCATTTCGCCGAGAGGGTTTTTCGTTATGATCGCTCACTCCGCGTTCCGTCTTATTTCAGGATTGACTTTTCTTCTTTCGCTCTCTCTTCAGCCGCTTTCCGCTTCCGCCCAGGAAGAAAACGCCTACATCGGCTCCAACGGCTGCGGGATGTGCCATTCCGCGGTGAAAAAGGACTGGGCGGGGCACGGGCATTCCATGATGCTCCGTCCCGTGGAGAACGGCGCCGCCCCCCATATGGTCAAGGTCGGTCTGCCCGAAGGCAAGGGTTGGGACGGGGTCAGCTATGTCATCGGCGGGGCGCGGACCTACGCCCGGTTCACCGATGCGAAGGGGTATGTGGTTACCGGCCCGAAGGCCCAGTGGTCCATGAAGGGGAACGCACTGACCGCGTTCAAGGCCGATTCCGCCCCGGGGACGTACAAATACGACTGCATCCGGTGCCACACCGTGGGCTGGCGGGAATCGGGGGCGTACGATGACGGCGTGGAGAATGCGCTGGAAGGCATTCCTGGTGCATGGCACGAGAACGGCGTGGGGTGCGAAGCATGCCACGGCATGGGCGAGCGGCACGCCGCGCTGAAGAATAAATCCGAGGTGAAAAAAACGGGCGGCGACATGGGAATCGTCCGGGACGGGAGTTTCGAGGCTTGCGGGACCTGCCACAAGCGCACCGCGGACAATACGCTCCTCCTGGCCGGGAAAGATCTCATCCAGAGCCGTCAGCAGTATACCGAACTGAAGCTCTCCTGGAAGGGTCGCACCAGGATGACCTGTACCTCCTGCCACAATCCCCATGTCACCGCTGCTTCGGAAGAGGGCATAACGCAGTCCTGCAAGGAATGCCACTCCAAGCGGGAAATAAAGATTCAGGCCATGGCCGGGTTGGCCTGTATCGATTGCCACATGCCGCTTGCCGACCGGGGGGCATTCGACGAAACGGTGCAGAACTATCACCGGGGCGATATGCGTTCCCATCTTTTCGGCATCACCGCCGATCCTGCGTATGTTCTGGATGGCGGCGACGGGAAAGCCGCGGTCAACGGCAAGGGAGTAGTCCGCCTGACCGTGGAGATGACCTGCGGGGCCTGCCATTTGTCCGGCACGGCATCCGGCAAGGACCGGAACGCCTTGCTCGAGTCGGCGAAGACGGTGCATAACGGTTCTTGAGCGGATCAAGGAACGAATAACGGGGGGACCATCCGGTCCCCTTTTTCGTCTGCCCCCGTGTCCGGGAAACATGCCGCCGGTAAACCACAGGGGGAAGGGCGCCGTCCGGTTGGAGGGAATGGCGGGCCGCTTTCTCTCCTGACTGAATTGCTGCATCGGGATACCTGCGAAACACCCCATATTCGAATTGTATCTTTTTTCTAATCGGTTATATTAATAGTAAGAATTTTTTGCGCTTTTCAGGTGTTCCAAAGCCGAAAGCGTTTTCCATGCGACGGTATATCGCCGTCCAACCGAGGAACGGAGGTTTGTACATGGCTCGAGGAAAGCTGGTATTTGTTCTCCACAGCCATCTTCCCTATGTGATATCCCACGGGAAATGGCCGCACGGCATGGACTGGCTGAATGAGGCGGCCGCGGAAACCTACATGCCCATACTGCAGGTTATGGAAAAACTCATTTCCGAAGGGATATCTCCCCAGATCACGATCGGGCTCACCCCGGTTCTCACCGAGATGCTTGCGGACGAAACGTTCAAGGATGAATTCAAGAGTTATCTCCAGACCAAGATCGATGCAGCGGCGGTTGACGCCGAAGAGTTTTACCGAACCGGCGATCCCCGTCATGACCTGGCCCGTCTCTGGGAGACCTTCTACACCGAGATGCGCGAATATTTCAATTACTCCCTGCATCGCGACATACCCGGCGCGTTCAAGCGTCTCCAGGACGAAGGGCATATCGAAATCATCACCAGCGCGGCCACCCACGGATATCTCCCCCTGCTGGGCGAGGATACCGCGGTTCAGGGGCAGATCAAGCTCGGGGTGGAGACGTACAAGAAACATTATGGCCGGGAGCCGCGGGGAATCTGGCTTCCCGAGTGCGCGTATCGTCCCGCCTATGAATGGACCCCGCCGGTGGAAGGCTCCGGTGAACCCCGTCCCCGCAAAGGCGTGGAGGAGTTTCTGAGCGAGAACGGCATCCGGTATTTCATTGTGGACACGCATCTGCTCCGGGGCGGCAAGACCCAGGGGGTGTATATTGACCGGTTTGACGCTCTCAAGCAGCTCTGGAAGAATTTCGAGAGCCAGTACCATCCCGCTGAGGAAGATGCCGAAAAGACTCCGCACAAGCTCTACTACGTATCCAGCGTGGAAGGCAAGGGGCCCGTAGCGTTCTTCACCCGCGACCAGGAGACCGGCGTCCAGGTCTGGAGCGGCGAGCACGGATACCCGGGCGACGGCAGCTATCTTGATTTCCACAAGAAGCATTTCCCCGGCGGACACCGCTACTGGAGGGTGACTTCCGCCAAAACCGACCTGGCTGACAAGCAGCTCTACGATCCAGAATCCGTCCAAGCCCGCATTCTGGAGAATGCTATCCATTTCAAGGATCTTGTCCGGGATATCGCGCGAGATGAGGGAATGATCGATGGCAAGCCGCCCATGATCTGCGCTCCCTATGACGCCGAGTTGTACGGCCACTGGTGGTTCGAGGGGCCGCGCTGGCTGTACGCCGTGCTCAAGGAGGTGGCGCTCGATCCGGACATCGAGACTTCCACCATGTCCGGGTACTATGAGGAGAATCCGCCGATGCAGGTGGTTTCCCTCCCCGAAGGTTCCTGGGGCCAGGGCGGTTTCCACTGGATATGGCTGAATGATTGGACATCCTGGACCTGGAAGCATGTATACGAAGACGAAAAACTCATGCAGGAAGCCGCGGTGAAATACTCGGACCGTACCGATGAGCCGCTCGCTTCACTCCTCAAACAGCTCGCCCGCGAACTGGTGCTCCTGGAGAGTTCGGACTGGCAGTTCCTGATCAGCACGTGGTCGGCCCGTGATTACGCCGAAATGCGATTTACCCGTCACCACGAGGACTTCCGGTATATTCTGGGCCTGCTGAACAAGGTTGCCGCCGGAGAATCGCTCACCGATTCCGAACGGGAGCGCTGCCGAACCATCTACGAGCGGGATGATATCTTCGCCGGTATCGACCCGAAGTGGTGGGCGAAGGTGGAGTATCCCTGATTCATTATCCCGATGCGCCGGAGGGAACGGCTTCCCGGACTCTCCGGCGCATCGCGGTTTCGGGCCGCCGGTCGCCTGGGCCGCAGCGTGCTAACCGTCCCGGGACCCTCCCGGGGGAGGAAGGATGAATTTTCACGAACTGCTCGACCTGGCATCGCTCACCTTCAGCACGTGGGCGGCAGGCGGGCGGCGGTATTTTGCCCGAAGCACCGAGGGGCCGGGCTTCCGGGAGTATATTCCCCGAATAACCCTGGATCTGCCGTCGTTTGAAGGTGAAGGCGACTGGGATGTAGACGCCTTTGCTCCGCCCCGCGTGGTTGATCCGGCTTTCCGGGTCTACCGGTGGAGTAATCCGGACTGCCCGACCCTCATCTGGCATCACGGTCTTCGGGAGCATCCCTTCGATTTCGGTCGTCGCGCGAAGAATACCTTTCGGCACATCTTTCCTCCGGGCCGGATCCCGTCGGACCTGAACATCATTCTGGTTCGCGCGCCCTGGCATCGAGGCACACTGGAAGAATACCTCCAGACGGTGAGTACGGTTATGGGCTTTTCGGGTATGATTGCCGCCTCGGTGCGGCTGGTCGAAGCGCTTCTATCCCGTCTGCGGGAACTGGGAGCCGGTCCGGTGATCGTCTCCGGTATCAGCCTGGGGGGATGGGTGACCAATCTGCATCGAGCTTACATGAATACCGCTGATGCATACATTCCGCTGCTGGCGGGCGCCGCGCTGGGCGATCTTTTCCTGATGTCCGACTATCGCCGTCTGACCGCCGGACACGCGCTTCTCCTGCCGGGTCGGATCCGCCGGGCGCTGAATTTCGAGGAAGATTTCCGAAAGGTTGCCGCTCCGAATCTGTATCCTCTTCTCGCCCGGTATGACCGATTCATCATTTTCGACCGCCAGAGCCCGGTGTACGAAGGGTATCCCCTCCGGGTGCTGGAGAAGGGACACATCACCGCGGCGCTTTCGCCGGCGCTGCTCCGGGAACACATCCTGGAGCATGTTCCGGGCTGGGTCCCAGAGTCATCCCGAACCCGCGTGGATTGGGCCGGTGGCCTGCCCCGGTCCTGATAATGGGTATTCGCTGCTTAATGGGTAAGTGAGAGAGAACAGAAGGAACAAAGGGGCAAAGGCACAGAGGGGAAAAACTATCCAAAGCCCAAAGGAAAAAACGGTTATCGGGTTAAGTCAGCAACGAGCCGAAGCAGCACAAGCAAGACTCCCGCGCATGAGTAGTGTTTTTCCTGCCCCCTGCAAGGGGGAAGGTGGCCGTAAGGCCGGAAGGGGGTCTTGGCTACGCCTCGCCACGATTTGGCCCTGTTTTCTGACTCAACCCGATAACCGTTAAGGAAAATGGGCTGAACCGCACCTGCCGGCAGCGGTAGCCGCTGACGCATGGTTTTTCTCCTGCTCCTGACTTCCGGCTCCCGCCTCCCGCCTCTTCGTTCATCACGCGTTTACCCACACCAATCCGCGAAGAGACTGTTTTTCCTGTTTTCCACGGAGGTATTCCGTGCTGCCCCGTGTCATCCTGTTCAACGCGGTGAGTCTCGACGGCCGTATTGACTGGTTTCCGGCCGACCAGGCCCGGTTTTATTCTCTTGCCGCCACATGGAAGGAGGATGGTACGCTTGTGGGGAGCGATACCATCCTCGCGGCGGGCGGGGAGTTCCCTCCCGAGGACGAGACCGCCTTTACGCTTCCTGAAAATTATCCCGGCGACACCCGTCCGGTTCTGGCCATACCGGACAGCCGGGGCCGGGTACGCTCCTGGCATGCCTTGAAACAGTGGGGGTACTGGCGGGACTTCGTGGCCCTCTGCTCACGGTCTACTCCGGCGGAGTACCTGGAATATCTCGCGGCGCGGCACATCGGTGTCATCATGGCCGGTGAGGACCGTGTTGACTTCTCCGCTGCGTTGGAGGAACTGGGGCGGCGATACGGGGTAACCACCCTCCGGGTGGACAGCGGGGGTACCCTCAACGGAGTCCTGCTCCGGGCGGGACTTGTTCACGAGGTCAGTGCACTCGTCCATCCCAGTCTGGTGGGAGGAGTATCACCCCGGTCCATGTACCGTGCGCCCGACCTCGAGTCACCCGACGGGGTCATTCCCCTGGAACTCATAGATGTTCAGAAGGTAGAGGGAGGACTGGTCTGGTCGAGGTATGCGGTCAGACGCCGTTGATTCTCGGTACAGCAACGGCGCTGCCCAAGAACGGGCAAGGGGCTTCCCGGCTGTGATATGCGTTGGTATGACGTGGACGAGGAGATATTGCTGAGCCGCTCCGTGTTCTTCATCAGCATGTCCCGCCCGCCGTTTGTCATTCTCCCGCCGGTGTCTGCCCGTATTTTTTAGAGTTTTCTTTTCACCGCGAACTATGCGAACTCTGCGAGAGCCGCTTTATCCATGGAGTTGCCCAGTGAAAATCCTCTTTGCCGCATCGGAAATGGTCCCTTTCTGCAAGACCGGCGGTCTGGCCGACGTCATCGGCTCGCTGCCTCCCGTACTCGCCGCCATGAACCACGAGGTCCACATCGTGTTGCCCGGATACGCGGGTATCGACCGTGAAAAGTTTGGGTTCCGGCCGCGATGCGACCAGTTCCAGGTGCAGGTCGGCCCGGTCACCAAGCCGGTATCCATTTCCTCCACGGATTGGCGGGGAACCTTCGTGCATTTGATCGAAAATGAAGAGTACTTCGATCGTCCCGCCCTGTATGGTGACGAGCAGGGGGATTACTATGATAACGGCCCCCGGTTCATCTGTTACTGCCGGGGGGTTCTGGAGGCGGCCCGATGTCTTGAACTCGAGCCGGACATCATCTCCGCTCACGACTGGCAGGCCGGGCTGATCGCCGCTTACCTTCGGACCGCCTATCGCAGCGATCCGCTCTTTCGGAACACCCGGACGCTCCTCACAATCCACAATCTGGGCTATCAGGGGAATTTCGCCCCCTGGGTATTCTCGCTTTCCGGTATACCCGAGTCGGAATTTCATTGGCAACGCATGGAGTACTATGGGAACGTTTCCTTTCTCAAGACCGGAATTGTCTATTCCGACGCCGTTTCCACGGTAAGCGAGACCTATGCTGACGAGATCACCCGTGAGCCCATGGGGTTTGGCATGCAGGGAGTCCTGGCGGAGCGCCGGCACGACCTTCACGGTATTCTTAACGGCATTGATGACAAGGAATGGGACCCGGCGACTGACATCATCCTGCCGTACCGGTACAACGCCCACGATCTGGAGGGCAAGCGGAAATGCCGTACGACGCTCCTGGAGAAATTCGGGCTTGCCCTGCAGGATGACCTCCCCCTGTTCGGCATTGTCACCCGTCTCGACACCCAGAAAGGGATGGATATCCTGGAAGAGGCCATGGGGAAAATCGCCTCGCTCGACGTGGGGCTTCTGGTGCTCGGTACGGGAACCCGGGAACATCAGGACGCCATGGAGCAGTTCGCCGCACGCTACCGGAACCGCATTCGGGTGATGCTCAGGTTTGATGCCGCGCTGTCACATCTCGTATACGGCGGGTCGGATGCGTTCCTCATGCCCAGCCGGTATGAGCCGTGCGGGCTGGGGCAGATGATCGCCATGCGGTATGGGGCGCTTCCGGTGGTGCATGAAACGGGGGGGCTGGCGGATACGGTGACAGACCTGGACCGTGACCCGGGTCGGGGGAACGGATTCTCCTTCGGGGAGTACAGCGACGATGCCCTGGTTGACGCGGTGGAACGGGCGGTGCGGGCCTGGAGGGAACCCGGACGTCCGCGCTGGAACGCGGCGATGCAGCGGGGCATGCACACCGATTTTTCCTGGCGGCATTCGGCGGAAAAATACCTTGCGCTTTTTGCGAGGATGCGAAATATTCCAAAGAAGAATTCATAACGCGGCCCTTGGTGTGCGGTATATCGGGGGTACCGCCGGGCTGTGCGTCCGCTGCTCCCGTCACGATGGCGGAAATTGCCGGGAACACCAGGGACAACAGTCGATAACGAACGGGAGAGTCCATGCGCCTTTTTGGAACGTTGTGCGCGGGAGCGGCCATCATGATTGCCGCCGGTTGTTCCTCCCTTTCCACCGTGGACCCGCGGGCGATGACACCGGACGATGTGATCGGGATGACCCGGGCCGGCGTTGGAGCGGAGGTGATCACCCGTCAGATCGAATCCACCCGTTCCCGGTTCGAACTTACCGCCGGGGAAATCGTCCGCCTGAAGCGGGAGGGCGTAACCGACGAGGTCATCACCGCCATGATTGATACCGCGGAGCGCGACGAATCCCATGCGTCGGAGTGGGGGATGTCGCCATACGATTTCTGGTACGGGTACTCCGGCCCCCTGTATTACGGTTTTCCCTATGGAGGGATTCCGTACGGATACGGTGCGCCCTATGTGGTATACCGTCAGCCGGGGCTTCTCGGCCGGTTCTACTCCTACTATCCCCTGACCCGCGATTCCGGGCTTCCCGGAGATTACTCCGGAAGGACGGGGGAATCCGGGCGGGACGGTCCATTCATCCATCCCGGCACGGGACTGCCGTTCTATCCTGAACGGCGTCAGCCGAAGCCCTGACAGGAGAAGCCCGGGAAATTTTTCCGGGCTTCTCCTGTCAGGGGAGGTTTTCCACCGCACGAAGCGCTGCGTTATCGAAGGATCGGCTCCGCTACGTCGCGGAGATGAGCCTCAAGGTGACGAACGAGCGATTCGGCTTCCGGCGGATAATCCAGGGCGAGAAGAATATCCCTTTCTCCGATTTCCATCGAGCCTGCAATGTGATTGCCTTTCACGATCAGGTCGAACCGCGCCAGGCGCGCCTGCCAGGTTTCCCGCACATCATCTACTTCCTCCGCATACTGGATTTGAAAATCGCCGAGAAACCGCTTCATCCGGTGCCGTGCTTCCTCTCTGGGGAGATGATGCGGAATGGACATGTTCAGGACGGGCATGAGAACCTCCTCGGGAAGATATGAACAGGAACGCCGGTGCCGGAACCGGGCGCCGGCAATTCCATCATGGTGGTTCTGAAGACCGGTGTTGTTCTTGTAATATACAAAATAAACAACAGAGAAGAAAGGCAAGTTGGACGGACCGGGAAGAAAAGCTGCCACGCGGACTCTCGGTGTTTGTCATAACGGGTCAAGCCCCGGGGAGTCTCCATGCATACCTGCTTGAAATCGATTGCGCATAATTCCCCGACCGTGACCGGAATGCACCATCCTGCAGCCTGCGTTCCACCGGGTCCTCCTGATTTTCGCTTGAAACCGATTCGGGCATATACTATACTGTGGGATTCAGAATAGTCAATTTTTGTGCAATCTTCGCAAAAGCGGAAAGGATACCCCATGAAGCGCGGCAGCTTTCTCCGTCTGGTCGTTATCGCCACGGCGGGCGCGTTTCTCGTCCCGGGCTGTGCGAATCGGGACGACAAGCAGATTACAATCGGATTTCTCGTGAAAATGCCGGAGGAACCCTGGTTCCAGAACGAGATCAAGGGCGCCCGTAAATGCGGCGAGCAGTACGGATTCAAGGTCGTGGATATCGGTGTGCCGGACGGCGACAAGGTGCTCGCGGCCATAGACAACCTTGCCGCGCAGGGGGCGAAGGGTTTCGTGATCTGCACGCCGGATGTCCGGCTCGGTCCGGCCATCATGGCCAAGGCGGAGTCTTACCGGATGAAGGTGATCACCGTGGACGACCAGTTTGTGGGTGCGGACGGCGCATTCATGGAGGTTCCCTACATGGGCATGGCTGCCCGGGATATCGGACGGAACATCGGGAAATACCTCTGGGACGAGATGCAGAAGCGGGGCTGGGAAATCGGAGAGACCGGCGCCTGTGTGGTGACTTACGACCAGCTCGACACCGTACGGGAACGTACCGAAGGCGCCACCGAATCGCTCACCGCCGCCGGATTCCCCGTCGAACGAATCCACCGGGCTCCCGAGGCCACCATCGATCAGCCCGGAGCTTTCACCGCGGCCAATGTCATCCTCACCCAGCATCCCGGGGTGAAGAAGTGGCTGGTTTACTCGGTGAATGACGAGGGTGTCCTGGGCAGCGTCCGGGCGCTGGAAAATCACGGCTTCAAACCGGATGACATCATCGCCGTCGGCATCGGCGGGAGCACTTCCCTCTCCGAACTGGAGAAGCCGGACCCCACGGGGTTCGTCGGAACAGTGTTCGTCAATTCCATCGAGGAAGGCTACAAGACCGCCGAGATGCTTTATAAATGGATTGCGGAGGGGATCGAGCCACCCTTGGACACCCGGACCACCGGGACCATCGTCACCCGCGAAACCTACCGTCAGATCATGACCGAGGCGGGATTCCTGGAATAGGCGGCGGGCGCCTCCCGCAAAATCATGCTTCCGTCCTCATCCGGGCGGAAGCGGAAATATACTGATATCCCCCGTATCCCATCTGTCCGCCGCGCGAAAACCTCTATCCGGGTAGAACGCGGGAGCGGGGATGAGGAAAAGGAACCGTCACCGTGTCCATGCCATACCTGCAATTCGAATCAATCACCCGGACCTTCCCGGGCGTCAAGGCTCTTGAAAGCGTCTCCTTCGGGGTGCGGGAAGGCTCGGTACATGCGCTTCTCGGAGAGAACGGCGCCGGGAAGTCCACGCTCCTCAAAGTGCTCTCGGGGGTGTACGCTCCCGATTCAGGCCGGGTGCTTCTGGACGGGCAGCCCCGGACATTCCAGGGCCCGGTGGAGGCCATCCGGGCGGGCATCGCGGTGATCTACCAGGAGTTGCACCTTGTCCCGGAAATGAGTGTCGCGGAAAACCTCCTCCTCGGTCACATGCCCGGACGTTACGGCCTGGTGGACAAGCGCGCCATGCGGGACGCCGCTCTCCGCCAGCTCCGGGAACTGGAGGAGGACATTCCGCCCGGCATGAAGGTCGGGGCGCTCCCCATCGCCCAGCGGCAGATGGTGGAAATCGCCAAGGCCCTCATCCGCGACGCCAAGGTCATCGCCTTCGACGAGCCGACGAGCAGCCTCACCGACCGGGAAACAACCAAACTCTTCTCGGTTATCCGTGATCTCAGGGCCCGGGGTAAGGTCATCATCTACGTTTCCCACCGGCTGAATGAAATATTCGAGGTCTGCGATTCCGTGACGATTTTCCGTGACGGCCGGGTGGTGGAAACCTGCGAAGACCTGTCCCGCGTCGACCAGAACTGGCTCGTGCAGCGCATGGTGGGCCGCGCCATACACGACATCTACAACTACGCTCCCCGGCCGCTCGGCGGTCCGGCCCTGGAAGTGGAGAACCTCTCCGGTCCCGGTCTGGACGTCCCGGCTTCCTTCACCGTGCGGCGGGGCGAGATCGTGGGCATGTTCGGGCTGGTGGGAGCGGGCCGTTCCGAGCTCCTGAAGCTCATCTACGGCGCCACGCGTCCCCGGGGCGGGGCCGTCCGCGTCCACGGGGAAAGAGCCCGGATCACGAATCCCGGTTCCGCGCTCCGGAGCGGCATCGCCTTCTGCCCGGAGGACCGCAAGAAGGAGGGGATCGTCCCCATCCGTTCGGTTCACGAGAACATCAACCTGAGCGTGCGGCGCGTCTTCTCCCGTTTCGGGATTGTGGATGACCGACGGGAGCGCGAGAACTCCCAACGGCACGTTGCGGGGCTCGGCATCCGAACATCCTCCCTGTCCAAGCCCATCATGGATCTCTCCGGCGGCAACCAGCAGAAGGCGGTGCTGGCGCGCTCGCTTTCGGAGGGCATCAGGGTCATGCTCCTCGACGAGCCGACCCGGGGCATCGACATCGGGGCCAAAAGCGAGATTTACAGCGTCATCACCCGGCTCGCCGCGGACGGCATGGGCGTGGTGGTGGTCTCCAGCGAGCTGCCGGAAGTCATGGGCATCTCCGACCGCATTCTCGTGATGCGGCAGGGGAAAATCGCCGCCTCCGTCCCCCGCGAGGAAGCCACAGAGGAGAAGCTGCTGAAGCTGGCGCTCCCGGATGCATAGAACCGTCCCACACCCCCTTTCCCCCATTCCAGTATAAGGGGGAGGGGGCCGGGAGGACGGAAACCATTTGGCGCTTCGCGGATTTGTGTGGGTAAACGACTGATGCAGGAAGGGGTCAGGAGCCGGAAGTCAGGAGAAGGGAAATGGTCACCCCTGCCGGAGTGGACGGTTCAGGGCGGGCGAGGCATGCCTCGCCCCTACGGTCTTTCCCTTTGTGCCTCTGTGCCTTTGCCCCGTTCACCCGCATTTACCCATAGAATACAGCGAAGGACCAACCATTCTTTACCGTGATTCACCAACCATCGGGGAAATAACTCGTGAATACCTCTGCAGCCGTACAACCGAAAGCCATATTCAAGGGAATCTGGGACAACGCCAGCATGGTGGTGATCTTCGCCCTGCTGTTCATCACCCTGTCCTTCACCGTCCCCTATTTCGCCACCTGGCAGAACATGATCGGCCTGGCGCTCTCCGTATCAACGGTGGGCATCATCGCCTGCACCATGCTTTTCTGCCTCGCCTCGGGCGATTTCGATATTTCAGTCGAAGCCATCGTGGCCTTCGCCGGGGTGCTCGCGGCGGTGGTGATCAACGCCACCGGAAGTGTAATCACCGGCATTGCCGCGGCTCTCCTCGCGGCCAGCCTGGCCGGAGCGTTCAACGGCGTGGTCATCGCCAAGCTCCGCATCAACGCCCTCATTACCACGCTGGCCACCCTTCAGATCGTGCGCGGGCTCGGGTTCATCGTCTCCAACGGTACCGCAATCGGTATCAAGGCGCCGTCCTTCTTCACGCTTGGCAACGGAAGCCTGCTCGGAATTACCAATCCGGTCTGGATCACCATCATCTCCTTCACGGTGTTCGGGTTCCTCCTGAACCGCACCACTTTCGGGCGCAATACCCTGGCCATCGGGGGCAACAAGGAGGCGGCGCGTCTCGCGGGCATCCGGGTGGACCGCATCAAGATTCTCATCTTCACCCTGCAGGGTTTCATGGCCGGGCTCGCCGGCGTGGTGCTCGCCTCCCGCATGACCAGCGGCCAGCCCAATACCTCGGTGGGGCTTTCCCTCGATGTCATCGCGGCCTGTGTGCTCGGCGGCGTGTCCCTCACCGGCGGAGTCGGGACTATCGTCGGGACCATCGTCGGCGTCCTCATCATGGGCACTGTCCAGAACGCCATGAACCTGCTCAACATTCCCACTTTCTACCAGTATGTCGCCCGGGGAGTCATCCTCCTCCTCGCCGTGCTCTTCGACCAGTTCCGTCAGAAACGCGCGGCGTAAAAGAAGTTTCTCGCAGAGGCGCGGAGGAAAAAAGAGGGGAAAGAATAGCCAAACGCAAAGGCGCGAAGACGCAAAGGAAAGACAAGGGGAATAGAAAGACGCAAAAAGACGTCTGCTTTCCCGGTTTGTTCCGATTTCAATATAACCGGCGAGATGTTGAAGAAACGGCAAACGGCAGGGGACACCCTGCCGTTTGTTCATAGCAAGCCCGGCGAATGGTGAACCGGGAGTACCGGCCGGCTACCGCCGTACTTTTTCGTGGGCAAACCACCGGATGAGTTCATCCTTCCTCGGCAGCCTCCCCGCCAAGTCCGGAAGCGCCGGGAAGGGCGCGGTGGGCAGGGTCTGATACCAGTAGGCCGTGGAGGAATAGTCGTTCCAGAGGGAATTGGCTTCTCCGTGCTCGATGGAGACCCGTATGGAGTTCTCGAAGAAGAACGGGTCCTCGATATGGAAGCGGTACATGCAGTTCTTGTGCGACCAGCCGTACCCGGAGTACTGGGTCAGGCCGCTGTAAATGCCGCTGTATTCCTGAGTCGGGCACCAGGCGGTGTTGAAGTAATCCTCGGTCCCGGTGCCCCATATCGCCGCTCCCTCGTCGCCGTCGATAAGGATATGGTCGTCCCCCTCCCCGTACCAGGCATTCTTCTGTTTCTCGTACTGGTCCACGCAGAGATTGCAGCCCACGTAATGTCCCTTGCCCTGTGCCTCCAGAAGGACATAGTTTTTCCTCCAGTCGGAGGGAGTATCCCAGAACCATTCATGAAGGTCCTGACGGGTCACGGCGGGATCGCCCCAGCCTTCGGTGGGATTTTCCCGCCGCCACTGGGCATGGAAGTATCCCAGATCACGGTTCGGCCGTGAAAATTCCTCGTAATCGATGTAATAGTACTGGAAATACGGTTCGTCGCAGTTGCTCTCGATCTCGATACGGGCGCCTTCCGCGAAGGGCATGGGAAAGAAGCAGTTGAACCCCCGCCCGTTTTCCGGGGTCATGGCCAGGGGGAGCGACTGGAAATTCTTCACGATGCCGCCGCCGATACCGAAGAAGTCTCCCACCGGCGCCTCGATGGATGGCTGCTCCTGACCGTCCCACCACACCCGGAGTACCACCTTCCGGGGCCAGGCGTCCTCCTTTGCCCCGAGGGTCATCCAGATGTGACGGATGCAGCCCGCGCCCCGGATGTCGGCGAGGGAGAGCTTCTCTCCGGGTTGAACGATACGGTAGTCACGGTTGCCGTGATGCGGGTCGTGGGAAGAGATACGGCGGCGGCGCACATCGCGGAGCACCGCCAGACCGGCGAGCGGCCCGGAGCCTGGTATATTCATCTGTCTTCTCTCGCGAAAAACGGTGAACGCCGGAATATTTTGGGCTCTTCACGGTTTGCATGGGTAAACAAGAGTGAAAAGAGAAAAGGGGCGGGGTCACAAAGAGGTAAACAGCCCAGAACCCAACGGAAAATGATGGGCCAAACCGTACGCTCCCGTTTCCTGGCTTTTGACTCCTTCTTTCCCGCACATCTTGCTACACGTATAGCGCCCGTACAAATCCGCGAAGCGCCGGATCATTATGATCCATACTCCCCGGTATCCGGCGCTTTCCCACTGGAAACCGTTTTTTGCCATCGAAGCCGGACGCGGAACCGGCGCCTGTCCCGGCGTCAATGCAGGTCGAATCCGGACCGCGAACGAAATCGAACGACCCGGGGGGTGGTGAAACGCGGGTCCCCGGTGTTGCTTCATTTGCCGTCGTACTCCCGGGATGGCTTTTTCCGCATGAAAAAGACTCCGGCGCCCACGATGAGCGCCAGCACCAGGAGTATCCAGCCGATTCCGGACGACTCCTTTTTGGTCGGAGCCGCCAGAACCCCGTGCTCAACCCGGAGAGTATCGCCTTCGGAAATGCTGTAGGAAGAGAGCGCCGCTTCCGCATCCAGGCGTTTCTTCCCGTGGTACAGTATCTGGTTCAGGGGATTGATTTCGGTCATGACATATATTTTCTGCTTGACCTGACCGACCGTATCCCCGGGTTCCGCGTTGACGACGAGCGTCTGTCCCCCGGGAAGCATTACGGTCAGTTGCATTGCGGCGGCAACTCCGCCGGAAAGGCAGTACAACGCAACAATAAAGATAATGAGACAAACCGTGGACAATCGATTCCGCATGCAGCCTCCTTCCTGTCGAATAATGGTGAATCCGGCAATCCATGCATGTGGAGAAGATACACTCTTCCGCCGGTACTGACAACAGAAAAGCGGCTGGAAACGCTCCGGCAGGGAGAGATGAGCGTCACCCGATTGCGGCGTTGCCGGCGCGCACCGCCCGGACGAACCGTTCGTATGTATCTTCACCGCCCCAGAGATCCAGGGTCCGGAGTGTATTGTTGTGGAGGAGCGGGTCACCGCCGGGTGGGAGCATATCTGTTGCCAGGGCTCGGTCGAACTCAGCGGTGCCCGGTACCGGACTGAAAAGCGCCGGGCGAACCCGCACCCCGAGCGAGTGGGAGAAAGACACGGTGTCCCAGACCGCTTCCGGGTTCTGCTCCGGGAGACCGGCCAGGACATAAGCCCCAAGGTCATCCGGTGAAAATCCCGCTTCGAGGAGCGCCCCGACCGCCTTCCGGAAATGCTCCCGGCTCACCTTTCCGGAGAATCGTTCCCGGGCGTCACCATCCGAAACGGTTTCCAGGCTGAGCCGGACTGTCTTCATCCCGGCGCGGCGCATGAGAACGGCGAGTTCGGGGGTGATTTCCCGTACATGAAGGCCGTTGGGGGTGTGCAGGCGCACCGGAGCCCCGGAATCGCCCAATGCGGCAAAAAGCGGAGCGGCGTGATGGGCGGTATCAAGGAGCAGGGCGTCGTCGGCGAAAGCCACATCCCACACATTCCGTGCGGCGAGGTTCAGGACCGCTCCCGCGGCTTCATGCGGGCTGCGGCGCTCGAAGGAATCGCAGAGGAGATGCGAGGCGCAGGCGGTGCAGCGCATGGGACATCCCCGCGAGGTCATGACCAGTGCGGCTGGCAGCCGGTCGTAGAGGTCCCAGACGGGTTCGGGCCATGCCGGGAAGGAATCCGCCGGAACGGGACCCGCGCCGGCTTTTCCGGCCAGCGCCTCGACCGCGGCGACGATGTGGGAAGGACGGCAAGCGGTGATGACGGCATCGGCTCCGGAATGCCTCCGGGCGTGTTCCGGACAGAGCGCGGCATAGATCCCGCCCAGGGCGACCGGCACTCCCGGCAGAAGTCCCCTGGTCACCCGAATCGTTTCGACCACGCCGGGATACCAGTAGGTCATTATCCCGGTCACCAGGACGACGTCCGGACGGGGCCCGGCGGAAACAACATCCCGGAGCATCTCGAGCGGAATGCCGTACCGGCAGTAGTGGCGCGGGATATGGGTGTATTCCGGAGGTTTGGCGATGATTTCGCGGCGGAACTTCCCGATACCGAAGGGTCGTTCCTCTCCGCCGACGTATCCTCCGGGTCCCTGAAACCGGTGCATGCAGTCCGCGAGCCGGACCGTGTGTCCGCGCGCCCGCAGGAACGATCCGGCATAGAGGAGCCCCAGCGGCTTGCTCCAGAGGTCGAACGCCGCGAAATCGGTGATCCAGGGATTGACCAGCAGGATGTGCATGAAAAAGGTTTTTCCTTACACCGCTCCCCCCTCCAGCAGAGATGGAGGGGGGAGCGGTGATTAGTACGGGCTTCGGTGTGCCGTTTCCGCGATTATCGAAACAGCACGTTCGCCGCAAGATGACGGGAAGAATGCATCCGGCAAAATCGCCGTGGTCTCCGTGTCCTGCCCGGAGATATCTCCGGCGCGGTTCGTACCGGATCAGTTCCCGTTGCGGACCACCGCCGAGTTGTTCAAGCGGGTGATCTCCATCAGATCTTCGTCGGGGTCGATCACCACCCGGCAGCCCTCCGGTGAGGTTTTCCCCGGGAGATTCAGGGTGATTCCGGCGGTTTTCGGCTTGAGGTCCAGCGGAGCCTTGAGTGCCGGGACCCGTGTCCGGGCCAGTACCGCGCCCGAGGAATCCACCAGCACCACAGTCGCGGCGGGCGAGTCCACCGAGCCGAGGTTGTGGATGGTCGCCCGGATCCGTTTCCCCTGCACCCGGACGTCCTCCGGCCCGATGCCCAGCTCCGGGCGGGCCCAGTAGGGCGTTCCTTTCTCCTTCAGCTTCATCGTGACCACCAGCGTACGACGGGGAGGGAAGGTGAAGGCGACCTCTCGGGTCCTTTCGAATGATACGGTGCGGGTACGGATATCCGTGTCGGGGAGGTCGTCGCCGTTCGTGTCGATTCCCTCGGTTATTTCCCAGGTTCCGGGTTCCACGTCCCAGCCGGTCATGAAAGCCTTCTGGGTATCCCGCAACAGGTTGTACGCAACAATTTTCAGTGAGGACGGCGATGGCTGCGGGACGAGAATGGCGGTGTTTTCCGCCCCGTGGGGCTTCTCGAATCGCCAGCTTACAAAATGCTGGAGGGACTGGTTTCCCCGGCTGATCACCGGGCCGCCGAGCCGATCGTCCAGCACACTGCCGTAGGAGATGTACGGGCTGTCATCCCAGGGGAATCCCTCCGTGCCGATGTACATGCGCTGGGCGTTGTACCGGATGGTCGAGGCGTAGCTTTCCGCCATGCGGTCCTTGTCGGTCGAGGGGCGTTCGTCCGGCGCCGAAGTCCGGCCCCAGTCGTTGTATTTGGCATCTCCGGTCCAGCGGTGGAGCGTCCGGAAAATCACGGGGAATGCCCCGGCGGACGGGACACGGCCCTCATCGGTGAGATAGTTGATCTCCCGGGGGATGACCGTCCGGCCCTGATCATCCTTCACCGCATGGGCGAGATAGCCGTCCCCGACTTCGCGGATAAGGCGAAGCGTGACCGGATTTCCGTTGAACTCCACCAGGGTCATTCCGGGGTGCAGGATGGTGTAGTTGTAGGGCGAGGACCAGCACCAGGGATTCTCGGTCGCCTGGAAGGTGGACGAGTAGAACCGGGATGTGAAGTGACGGTGTCCGGCGCTGTTTATGCCGGTGATGTCCGGGTAGCGGGCCGCGGTCTCCATGATGCGCTCCACCAGCTTCGGACTGCCGTATTCCAGGAGCATGAGTTCGGACTGAACATTGGTCCCCTCCTCCGAAACATGGAGCGCGTCGGTGACAATGGTGCAGAGTCCGTTGGTGAACATGCCGTTGGCGTAGTAGGCTTCCATAAGCCGGTGGAGGGAATCGGTGATCTTGTCCGTTTCCACCCCCATGAGGGCCAAGCCGGGCATGCAGTTGGCGAAATCTCCGTCATCGGAGAGTCCGCCGCCCAGTTCGCCGTTTTCTATCTGACGGTTGTCGATCCACCAGTTGAGAAAGTACTTCCATTGTTTTACGATCTCGGTCTGGCGGAACGCCCAGAGTGGCACGTCCGCGGGGGCTTTCGGCTCTTCGAAGGGAATCTGTCCGGACTCGGGGTCGTACCAGTTCCAGTAGTACCGGCCGGGGATATGGTTCGGGCTCACCGCGAAGAGGTCCTCCATGTCGCGGTAGAAGCGCAGATACCATTCCAGCTTCGTTTTCTGGGGACGGGTTTCGCTCAGGTTGCCCGCCAGGTTGTCCCGGACCTGGGTGAACCGGTCCATCTCCTGCTCGGGGATGCCGTCCTCCCGCTTCTTGAAGATGAGGCGGAGCTGTGCGCCTTCCAGCGCGGCGGACCCGAAATCCGCCCCCGCTCCGGCGATGGTGAGGTAGAGGGACCGGCCGTTGGGAATGACCCGGTCCCGGGTGTCGAGGAAGAGGGTCTTCGCCTCGCCCGGACGAACAGAGAAGGAAAAGTCGAGGAGGTTCCTGTTCGGCCAGATAGGGTCCTTGACCTGAATGTTGAGCGGGAAGTACTCTCCGTGTGTGGGCTTCACCTTCAGCGCCGGGAGGTCGATGGCGATGCCGTCCAGCGCCCAGGGCAGGTTGGCGAGTTCGTAGTAGAAGCCGCCGTAGGCGTTCTCCCGTGTCCGGGGGCCGTCGTCCCGGAACCCGG
>JAWLHT010000034.1:0-23792 GCA_041690195.1 Candidatus Latescibacterota bacterium | reverse complement strand
CAACGCATACGCCGATGACCACCAGAATGAACAATGACCGTTTCATGGCCGCCTCCTTGTGATTTGTGAGATGATTATTCCCGGTCCGCTTCGTTTTGACGACTTCGGCAAAACCGGTTTGTTAAACTCCGGGGCGTGTACTGAGTCCGCATACACACCCCGTTCCGCAATCGACAAAGCATTTCTCAGGTTGCCGCTCGCGGCTTTTCCGTTCAGTTAACCCGAAATTCGCCGGGAGCGGTTTTTGTTCCATCCGGGTGGCTGAGAATATCACCCATCATGTGAACATTGCGCCCCAGCCACATTGCAAATGGGCCGGTTGCCACATCTATCTCGCCGTTCATCCGATATTTCATGTTTGCCAGGGTTGTCAGGCCCTCATCCGGCCCTGCCAGGTAAACAATTGTCGGGTCGGTTCTATCATAGATTTCGAACCGTTCCACGAAAGGACTGGCTTGCGAATATCCTTTTTTGGGGCTGAGATGGAAAAACCTCATGCCAAAGATGTTCCCGAGTACTGGATCATCAAAATTCTCAAAAGTTACAGTTCCTTCCCATACGGGAACAGTTTCGTTATACTCGGGATTATCGGGTTGAAATACCCAATCAAGGTTACGGTCTAACGCCATTGTCCCCTTCAGGTTCGGCGCGGGTTTGGTGGAAGCGGCTTTGAAAGCGCTTGCCGCCTGGTTGTTTTGGGCAGATACGGATTCGAAAGTGCTGGCTGACTCCTCGCTTTGGTCCAACCCGGGGGCCAGGACGGGGTCCTGGGAGCAGCCCCAGAAAGCCAGGCTCACTCCGAGAACCATGAGAACCACCAGTGACGTTTTCATGACTTTCTCCTTTTGTTTGGTGAGTGACTGCGTTTGGTGATTGATCGCATCTCTCGGTATTTGCCGTACCTCGAGATTTTTTCGATTGCTTTCCTTTTCCCCTTTCGCAATAATAGAAAATGCGTTCCGGGCGCAAAAATACCCGGGCAGGGTGGGAACCCCAGGGCGTAGTTGCGCGCCCGCCAAAGCAGAGCAACTACGTCCGAACCCCCCTGTAAAGCCTCCGGTGGTTCAGCTTCAGAAATTTGCCGCGCTATGCGGCAATTCTCCTTGTCCGGTCGTTATGCCGGCCCATTCTTGATTCCGACAAATTCCTGTACTGTCCTCATCACCTCCTCATAGCTGAACGGCTTGGTGATATAGCGGTCCGCGCCCGCACGGAGCCCCTCGCGGCGCTCTTTGGCCTGCCCCCGTGCCGAAAGCATGATGATTCCTGCATTTTGTGTTTCCGGGGCCTCCCGCAGCTTGCGGCACACTTCGAGTCCCGACAGTTCGGGCATCATTACATCGAGCACGACCACCGCGGGCGTATGGAGGCGCGCCAACCGGAGCGCCTCCATACCGTCGCACGCGGTGAAGGGGATGAGTCCGGCGCTCTTGACACACTCCGAAAGCGCTGTCCGGATCGGTTCCTCGTCATCGACGATCAAAACTGCGGGGGAACCGGATTCAGCGGCCCGTATTCCGGATTTATCTTCAGCCGCTTCACTGTCCACAGGTTGCGAAGGTACACTCTCAACTCTCACCAAAGGCAGGGAAAAGAACACGGTCGTGCCTTTTCCCGGGATGCTTTCGATCCAGATGGCTCCATTGCAGCATTCGATTATTGATTTGGAAATGGCCATGCCCAGGCCGGTGCCTTCCGTGTGGTGGTTGATATTTTCCAATTGGGAAAACCGGTCGAACACTCTGGGGATGTCCTCTTCGGCAATGCCTTTGCCGGTGTCGCTCACCGCCACGATGCCCTTCCCGTTATCGCGCTTCCAGGAGACCCGGATGGTTCCTCCCGACGGGGTGAACTTGATGGCATTGGAGACGATATTGGTTAGCACCTGGATAATGCGGTCCCGGTCACCCCGGAGCGGCATAGCGTCGGGACCGCCTTCGTCAATAAAGCAAAGTTCGCCGGAATCGAGCAGCGGCTGAAAATGCGCCTGGACTTCCCGCACCAGATCCCCCATATCGAGCGCTTCCAGATGAAAGGTCAGTCGTCCGGCTTCCATTTTGGAGAGATCGAGCACATCGTTGATGAGCCGGGTGAGCCGCCGGCATTCGTCAACGATGGTAGAGTGATACTTGTATGCCGTCTCATTTGATTGTACCATGCCATTCCGGAGCATTTCCGCATACACCAGGATCGAGCTCAAGGGGGTACGGATTTCGTGGGATACCAGGGAAATGAAATTGTCCTTGGCTTCGTTCAATGTTTCCAGTTCCCGGTATCCGGCTTTGACCGCGTCCAGGGATATCTTCAGTTGCCCGGTCATGCGGTTGAAGGCACGGGCCAGATCACCGATTTCATCGGTTCGGGAAGTTTCCACCTGATGGTCCAGATTACCGCGCGAGACATCACTTGCCGCTTCCGCGATATCGCGTACCGGGCGAACGATACCCCGCACGAGCAGAAAAGCGCCGACCGCCCCGGTCAACATGAAAATGAGTCCCACCGCCAAAGCGATACGGTTGCCGGTTGCCACCGCGCCGTAGAGGGTGTCCGTGGGAATATCGAGCACGGCATAGCCGATGGTTTTTTTATACGAGGGGCCGGAAGTGGTCAGATTCCGTATCTCGCCGGTTCTCGGGGAAACAATGCATATGTCGAGCCTTCTCTGGATATTGTCATTTTGTGAATAGGTTATCCAGTTTCCATCCGGAGACCAGTCGGTATACAAAAATTTGTCCCCGCCGGTAAAGGTAAGCCGCGTTCCATATCGCTCGTTCGCGGGTTTCGATTCATCCACGGGAAATTCGCTGATAAAAATGTCCCACGATTCAGGGGAAGAATCGCCTGTCTCCCGGAGATAGCATATCTGCTTCCCGTCGGGAGAGAAGCTACCCGACCGATGTCTATCCGAAAGTCCAGGAAAAACACGCCTCGAAGACTTGGCTTTTGTCTGGTAAACATACATTTGGTTATCCGGCAAACAGGTATACAGTATCCAGCTCCCATCTGGCGAACAATTTGGATACCAGTGTCCCCCATAATGAAAGGTAACCTGCTCCGGTATTCCGCCGGTAACGGGTATCCGGAATATTTTTTCACGGGAGACAACCAGTCCCGTGAGAATATACTGGTCGTCGGGAGTGAATCCCGAATTGGGATGTCCTGCTGTTCCTTCACTGGTCACAACTCTCACCAAGCCGGATTCGACATCATACACACACAGTTCCGGGTTGTCCTGAGGTACTGAATGACAATACACCAGATATTTCCCGGTATGGCCCCAAAAGCCATTGGAAACACCCCCGCTGACCAGGATTCGCTGACTGCTGTCCGCAATCGAAACGCTCATCAGAAGTCTGTAAGGTCCGGATAATTGATTGAAGGAGCACAAAATGTGTTTGCTGTCGGGAGCAAAATTGGGGAAAATGTACCGAAGCGTTCTCGGGTGAAAAAGCTCATTCGGAATAGCCGTATAGTCCCCATCGTGAACGTACAGGAGTGAATCAGTTTCGATTATGGGCGCATTGATCTCAATTGGCGCAATGGTTCGGATCATCGGACTGCTCCCAGATGTGCGCCACTGATACATTTCTTTTGAGTAACTTTCAGGAGGCAGTACAATTGTAGAATCTGTATGGGTGGTATCTGTTTTGGCAAGAATGAGACCCCTGGTGTCAACGAGGAAAGCGTCAAGGCCGGAAGCGGTTTTTATGCCGGAAACCATGGAACTGAGCGTGTTTGAATCGTATCCGTACAGCTGATATTTGCAGTTATGGGCCAGGTATTTCACCTGGTCCTGCGCCCGTTTGAGGATTTCACCGGTGAGGAGGGAGCGTTGGTAGACCATGAATCCCATGGTGAGGAGGATGGAAACGGCGCCGAAGAGCACAAACATCAGCACCAGTTTCACCGCGAGGCGGGATTTGACAGCATGGATAAGGGAAGAGGGAAACATGTGACCGGCCCTCCTGCCAGGAACTGCTATGCGCTGCTCAGGAGCTTTTCCACAAACGTGTGAAGCGTCCCAATCTCTATGGGTTTGACCAGGTATTCATCGGCGCCGCTCGCCAAAACAGTCTCCCGGTCATAGGTGTTCGCATGCCCGGTGATGGCCAGGATTTTCGGACGGGGTCGAAGCGTATCGGATTCCCGGAGTCGTCGACAGACTTCGAGCCCGTCGATCCTGGGCATCCGGAGATCGAGGATCAGGAGATCGGGGAGGAAGTTTCCCACCTTGATGAGAGCATCATACCCATTCCCGGCGGTTTCGACCTCGATATCCCCGTACCGTGCTTCAAAGAATGCCCGGAATGCCTCCGCCAGCGTATCATCATCATCGGCGATGAGTATCCGCTTCTTCCGTTCGTCGGAAAAATACTCCTCGATGACCGGCATACCGTTGCGCTCCAGGAACTCCCGGAAGTCTTCCCGGGTGGTCCGGTAGTGGCCGCCGGGCTGACGGAAGGCTTTCAGTTCGCCGCTCTTGATCCACCGGTTGACCTGCATCACCGTGGTATCGCAGTACCGGGCGATATCTCCGGTGGAAAGGAGCGCTCCGGGAGTGAATTTCTTAAAGGACTGATTCGGCATAACTCCCCCCCGTACTCGCATCACATATGAATTAAACATAACATACATATCATACATATAAAAGATATTCAATGTTGTCAAGTATTTTTTCAGTTTTTTTCACCAACTCGGGCTGGGCTATTACGGCAGAGTATCACGCCGATGCTCCACCCGAATCCACCGTATTCGTTTTTTTACAGGTGGAGGATGTGTCTGGAGTACAAAAGCACAATCGTATTTCTTCTGATGATCTGAGCTCACGTATATACGGGGATGACTGGAGGTAAGGTGGGGGAAAGACGGAGTTGGTTGCGGGTGAGTAACAAATCATAGATTCCGGCTTACTGCCTTAACCGCTTCATGCGCGCTTTGACCGGTGTTATGGTGAGCACTATTGTGTACATGAAGCGGATATTATCGGACAATACCAGCAATGGAGTGAATACCGCAGGGAGACCCATTCACCGGTGGCATGGCCTGAAGTATGGAGAGTAAAAAAACGCTTACTCATGACCGGCGGCGTTACAGAGAAACGTCCGCCGGCCGTCACCTCGTTAACTGCAACAGAAGATGGCTTCTTCATCAGTTCCGGCGGTCACCGGAACCTTTGAATCACTCGCCGATTTCCTGAATTCTCCGTTCGACTTTGTCCACCGTTTCACCAGTTTCCGTCCGGAACGCAGACCACTCGTCCTCGGAAACATTCCCAATTCGTTCAAGCCTCTGATTCAGGTCGACCCGGTACTCCTGCAGTTCACGTATCTGTTCTTCAATTTCGCCACGGGTGTCATCTGTGGCATTCTCCAACCGCGCCTGTAGCGTATTGATCCGGTCGTCAACAGTATCTATCGTGGCGTTGATCCGTTCTCTCAATTCGGTTCTTTCCTGTTCTGCGACTGGAGTCTCGTCTTCGCCGCAAGCAGCGAAGAACAGCGAGAAGCATGCCGCGAAAAAGATGACAAGAAAAGTGAATCGTTTCAGCATGGAGTTCCTCCTTGGTTGAATGAGAGGCTACGGTGTGGCTTTCCGCCAAGTGCCTCCGGTACATCCGGGAATGGATACCGAACTTCCGATGGTGTTTCCAAAGAGGTGCGCGGGTCCGATGAGATGGACAAGAATCGCTGCCACGCCGCACCCCAGGCCCATGAGCAGTAAAGTCCGCCTGATACGTCCGGGCAATCGGGCTTTTCGTGGAAAATGAATCCGGCCGATACCTGGAACGGAGAGAAGCAGAGTACGTATCGGCACAAAACGGCTCTCCTTTCTTCAGTTAAGTGAAACTTGGGAAAATGAGTCACTGCTGTGCAGCCATCTTTACATAACATAATAACTATAAGTAAATAAGCACTCCAAGTCAATAGCTCTCCATGGATGGAAACCGGGAGTGCATTGTCGGTGAGAACTGGAACGGCTGGTTACAGGGAAGCTGCCAGACACATCTGGAACAGCATGTCAACCGTGACGGAACGTCGTCCATCTGGTGTATGCGAACCGTTTTCAGGTACTCGGCTGCATAAACGGCAGCTTCTATTGGATGAAGGAGTACGCTGTACGGGTGGACGTATACGGTATTCCAGGCGCTGAAAGATTTCTGGGTGGTGTAATAGTTAAAATACAATATATTATAAATATATAATAAAATCTCTGTTCGTTGATGCCTTGGGGTAGCGATAACAGGACGGATGGCTCCGGAATACAATCATCTGGTTGAGTCAGCAATTGATTCGGCACTGCTCCTCACTCTGGACCTGCTGAATTATTTGTCCAGCAGGTGGAAATGAATTCTTCCTTTTATCTCCCTTGACACGGGAGATTCAGCCGGAGACGCCAGATGATTCAGCGGCTCAGGAGTGTCGGAAACGCGTGGTTTCATGCCCTCTGTCGGGTTCTGTGCCGCGAAACTGCTGATCCAGCCGGATAACCGTCTTCCTGGGTGGCTTGTATACAGTTCGGGTAAGGCGACCAGGTCTGCCCTGTCTGGAGAAGGCGGCTTGTCCACGAAAGGGGGTATGCGATGCGGCTGAAATGGATTCCCTGGCGTTTTCTTATCAGGAGGGCCGCGCAATTTCACGGGTTTCTTGATCCGGTTCAGGTGCTTGGGCGTCTGGAACGGTTCGCCGAACCTTCGGAGGTGTGGGCTCCACTGGAGTTGCTGAGGGCTGGAGCGGTTTTTCACGCCAGGGGCCTCATTAACAGCCGTGCGATACAGCATAATATGGACTGGATCTGGCCATACTGGGTTGAACAACAGTTTCAGCCGCTCGGTGATTCTTTCATTCCACGCGCGTTTTCCCTGACACATGTCAATCTGACCCACCGAAACTGGACGGCGGTGGGGGTTCCGGGGAAAAACGCTTTGCCCGTCGTTGACCCGCGAGGACTGGTGACTCCCTGCCACGATGGGTGGTCGCGTGACTGCTGGGTGCTTGACAACACCGGCAACTGTCTTTTCCCCTCCCGTCAGGAGCGGGTAGATCAGTGGCTGGAAATGGAACGGGGGGTTACGGTGAGAACTGCTGCCGGTGTGGAAGGCCGTCTGCTTGAATCAAGGGTGGAAGTCATCCTCCGCTCGGGAACGCCATACTGCCGGATTCGTTACACTGCGTTTACCCGTTCGGGAGGAACCATGGTGCTCTCACTCCGTCCGTATAACCCGGAAGGAATCAGTCTTGTTCACCGGATAAGACCGGTTGAGGGTGGTCACGGGTGGGACGTAAACGGGCGCGACCGGGTGGGATTTGTTCCCCGTCCTGAATGCTGTCGGTATTCATGTTACCGGGAGGGGGATGTTTGGCGGAAAGTCAGCGCTCCGGATCCTCGAACCGGGGTGACGTGCAATGTTGGAATGGCGACCGCGGCGGCATTGTTCGAAACGGAACCGGGTATTCGCAGGGAAATAACGGTTGAAGTACCCCTTGAGCACCATGCGCCTCGTCCCGGACGTGTCAACGTTACTGCGGAAGGGCTCTGGCGGAGAAGCACCGAGGGAGCCTGCACGGTTCGGATTCCGGATGCCCGGATGCAGTACCTGTATGAAACATCGCTGCGAACGCTTATCCTGCACTCCCCGGGCACAATATATGCCGGCCCGTATACGTACAAACGCTTCTGGTTCCGCGATGCGGTATTTGTATCGCATGCACTGCTCTCGGCAGGGCTCACTCGGCGGGTGGAATGTCTGGTGAGCCGCTTCCCGGAACGCCAGACCCGGTCGGGATTCTTCCTCTCCCAGAATGGCGAGTGGGATTCCAATGGCCAGGTGCTCTGGCTTCTGGGCCGGTTGCAGGTATTATCGGGACGGATGCTCCCCGATGCGTGGCGTGAGCCGGTCCGGGATGCGATGGAATGGATATGTCGGAAGCGAACCGATTCAAGAGGGAATACACTTCACGCCGGCCTTCTTCCGCCGGGATTCAGTGCGGAGCATCTCGGACTGAACGATTACTACTACTGGGATGACTTCTGGAGTGTGGCCGGGCTTCGGGCGGCCTCCGGTTTGCTGAACAGATGGGGAGACAAACGTGCCGGGGCGCGAAGCCGGGATGCCGCAAACAATCTCGAACGCTGCATCAATCGGAGCCTGCGCGAAGTGGCCCGTCGCCTGGGAAGGCAGGCCATGCCCGCTTCACCAAGCCGTCGCATGGACAGCGGAGCGGTCGGATCGCTTGCTGCCGGATACCCGCTCCGGCTGTGGGAGCCGGATGACCCCCGTCTTCTGGATACGGCGGAGTATATCATGAATTCCTGCCTGATTCGGGGCGGCTTTTATCACGATATCATCCATTCCGGCATCAACCCCTATCTCACGCTTCACATCGCTCAGGTTCTGTTGCGGGCGTACGACTCGCGGTACTTTTCTCTCATGCGCGCCATCGCGGAACTCGCTTCCTCATCCGGACAGTGGCCGGAGGCGGTGCATCCCCGCACCGCCGGAGGATGCATGGGCGATGGTCAGCATGCCTGGGCCGCGGCGGAATGGGTGCTCATGATACGAAACTGCTTCCTGCGGGAAGAAGCGCCCGATCGTCTCATACTCTGTTCCGGCATACCCCGCGAGTGGAGAACACCGGGTAAGAAGGTGTTCTGTGGACCGGCGCCGACCCCTTGGGGACCGGTGAGTGTTTCTCTCGTGAGAGTTGGCGGCCGCACCCGGGTTTCGTGGATCGCGGAATGGAGGGATTCTGTGCCGCGCATTGAAGTGCGGTTACCCGGCCGGGAACCGGTGTTTCCGGAACCAGGTCGCTCCAGTGTGGATATTCCGGAGCCGGGAGCGCATGCATGAACATACTGATGCTCACCAACACCTATACTCCTTTTATCGGCGGTGTTCCCCGTTCGGTTGAAACGTTCGCCAGGGAGTATCGGAATCGGGGGAACCGGACGGTTATTATCACTCCGGAGTTTGAAAACATGCCGGAGGATGAGGAGGATGTGATCCGGGTACCGGCCATACAGCATTTCAACGGCACCGATTTTTCCCTTCAGTTGCCTGTCCCGGGAGTGGTGACCGATGCGCTGAAGAACTTCCGGCCGGATATCGTGCATTCACATCACCCGTACCTGATCGGGGATACCGCACTGCGTCTTGCGGCCAAGTACGGGGCGCCCATCGTTTTTACCAATCACACCCTCTACGAGAGATACACCCACTATGTTCCGGGGGACTCCGTCCTGCTCAGGCGCTTTGTCATTGCCCTCACCGTTGGGTACGCCAATCTCTGCGAACGGGTCTTCGCCCCAAGCGGGAGCATCGCGGACCTCCTCCGGGAACGGGGAGTGGAAGTACCGGTGGATGTGGTTCCGACCGGTATAGACCTGGACCTGTTCGCTGATGGGGATGGTACACGGATTCGGCAGGCTGAGGGAATTCCCGGGGAAGCCTTTGTGGTCGGTTTCGTGAGCCGTATTGCCCCGGAGAAGAACATCGGTTTTCTTGCCCGGGCGGTGATTCGGTTTATGCTCAAAGATCGGAACACTCACTTTCTTGTCGTTGGCGAAGGACCCTCCACGCCGGAGGTTATCAACGAATTCAGGGAACGGGGACTGGTGAACCGCTTGCATTTACTCGGCGCCCGGCAGGGCAGGGATCTGGTTGACACCTACCATGCCATGAATGTTTTTGCTTTCGCATCCAAAACGGAAACCCAGGGAATGGTAGTTGCGGAAGCCATGGCGGCCGGGGCGCCGGTAGTGGCCCTGAATGCTCCCGGGGTACGGGAAGTACTGCAGGACGGAGAGAACGGAATCCTTCTGGAGGAGGAACGTCTTGGGTCATTTGCCGGAGCATTGATGAAAATTCGCGGCCTCGGTGCTGAAAGACTGCTTGCCATGTCCCGGTGTGCAAAGCATACGGCTCTCGGCTTTTCGGCCGGTACGTGCGCCGTTCGGGCTCTGGATATTTACCGTGAGACGATCAGGGCAGGGCGCCGGGCCCGTGTGGGAGACGATAATCCCTGGGAGGAAGCCAAACGCCTTTTTTACGCCGAGTGGGAAATCGTCACCAACATGGTCCACGCAGCCGGTCTGGCCGTGAGCCATACCGCGCGGAACGAATCACTCCGGGGTGAGGACATCGGTAACGTTTCCTGAATGGCATCAGGTTTGTTCGGATGAAAGGGAGTGAACCGGACGATATTTCTAACCGGGGTTGTTATTTTGGTTGATTAGTATTATAATGATATAAGCATAATGTGAATACGAGGGGTCGGTCTTGGTATGCATAAGCCCGAATAATCAAGAAAGGTCCACGATACTACGAGGGCCGGAGATATTCCTGGGCGACCTATCTTGGTGCTTCGCTGTATTCTGTGGCTTAACGAGAGTGAACGGTGCAACCTGAAGGGTGAACGGGGCAAAGGCACAGAGGCGCCAAGGGAATAACGGGGTACGCCGCACTCCGGCATGGACGGCCGGTCCCCTTCTCCTGACTCCTGTTTTCATCACTCGATTACCCGCACAAATACGCGATGCGCCCGTTTTTTTGATATTCATACCGTTTCGTGTGGGATATGGAAAGAAGTCCGCAGTGGGAGTTAAGCGATGGCGGATGGCAGCGTGGAAAGCGGAATCCGGGGGTCGGTGAGTTCCGTTCGCGGAAGCGTAGTGGATGTTCGCTTTCCGGAAGGGCTTCCGGGTATTTTCAACCTGCTCCGCACCGGAGCGGATGATTCGGTCGCTCTTGAAGTGGTGATGCACCTGGACCCCGTTACTGCCCGCTGTATTTCCCTGACTCCGGCTTGGGGGCTGACTCGTGGAGCCGAAGTCAGGGATACCGGCCAACCGTTGGACGTGCCCGTTGGAAAGGCCCTGCTTGGCCGCATGTTCAACCTTTTCGGGGAAACCATAGATCGGAAGGGCCCTCTCGAGGTATCCGAGCGCAGAACCATTTACCGTCGCCCCGTGCGTCTTTCCCAGCGGGAAACCCGTACCGAGATTTTTCAGACCGGCATGAAGGTAATCGATGTGCTCTCGCCGCTGGAACTCGGGGGGAAAGCCGGTCTTTTCGGTGGAGCCGGGGTTGGCAAAACCGTGCTCATTCAGGAAATGATAAACAATATGGCCGGACGGTACGAAGGTGTGAGCATCTTCTGCGGCATCGGTGAACGCAATCGGGAAGGCGAGGAGATGTATCGGGAAATCAGGGATGTCGGGGTTCTGGACCAGGCCGTTCTCATCTTTGGCCAGATGAACGAACCACCCGGAACACGATTCCGGGTCGGGCATGCCGCGCTGACCATGGCCGAATACTTCCGGGATGAACTCCATCAGGATGTGCTTTTGCTCATCGATAACATTTTCCGGTTCATTCAGGCAGGAGCGGAAATGTCGGGGTTGCTGGGGCAACTTCCTTCACAGGTCGGATATCAGCCCACTCTTGCCACGGAGCTTTCCGAATTGGAGGAACGAATTTCCAGCACCGCAGCCGGCTCAATTACTTCCATACAGGCGGTGTACGTTCCCGCGGATGATTTTACCGATCCGGCGGCAGTTCATACGTTCGGACATCTTTCCGCTTCCATTGTTCTGGCACGGCGTCGGGCCAGTCAGGGCCTTTATCCGGCTGTGGACCCGCTCCAGTCGCAGTCCAACCTGCTGGCGCCACTCACCGTTGGAGATCGCCACTATACCATTGCCCAGGATATCCGGCGCACGCTGGCGCAATACGAGGACCTGAAGGATATCATCGCCATGCTGGGACTGGAAGAACTCTCACGGGAGGATCAGCGGACGGTGAATCGGGCCCGGCGTTTGGAACGTTTTCTGACCCAGCCCTTTTTCACCACCGAGCAGTTTACCGGGCAAAAGGGACGGTCGGTAAGCCTGGAGGACGCCCTCAACGGTTGCGAACGCATTCTGAACGACGAGTTCGCCGATTACCCGGAAAGTGCGCTTTACATGATCGGGACAATTGACGAGGCGAAGCGACCATGAACCTGCGCATTTTACTCCCAACCGAGGTTTTCCTGGACCAGACGGTTTCCAGGGTGGTCGCCGAGACAGAGAACGGCTCCTATGGTCTGTTGCCGCGGCATGTTGACTTTGTTGCGGCTATTGTGCCGGGCATTCTTACCTGGGCGGGTATGGACGGTCATGAGGAGTACATTGCGGTAGACGAGGGCATTCTGGTCAAAAATGGGCCGGAGGTGCTTGTGTCAACCCGGAACGCAATACGGGGACCGGACCTCGAAGCGCTTCAGGAACGTGTGGCCGAGCAGTTTCACAACGTAACAGAAACCGAACGGCGAGCCCGGAGCGTCCTGAGCCGGCTCGAAGCTGATATTGTCCGCCGTTTTGTCGAATTGTGACGTGAATATGTGAACCGACTGGGCCGGACGGTGGAAAACAGAAAACTGATAAGGGCATTCCCTCGAAGATGTTAAGAGAACACGGATGGATCTGACTCGTCATTATCAGCTTCGTGTCGCCGTAAGCATCTACAGACCAGAATCGTTTCCGGGAGTACCGCATGGCCCGAGACAGAATCCCGCGCGATGAACAAGCAAGGCGTTTTCAGGAGGAAGTAACACGCCGTCAGCTCCGGCGGATGCGCTCACGCCGTCAGAAACGGGTTTCCGTGCTTTCGGGGCTGGGCATGTATGGCGTGGTGGGCTGGTCGGTGGCGATCCCGACCATCGCCGGGGTGGCTCTTGGACTCTGGATAGACAGACGGTGGCCGAGTCCGGTATCATGGACGCTCACCCTGCTTTTCGCCGGTGTTATTCTCGGTTGTTTGAATGCATGGTACTGGGTGTCCCACGAACGTGATACCATCGAGAAGGATCGTGAGAATGAGTGACGTCATCGCTTATTCTGCCGCCTTTGCGGCGGGAGTGATGCTCGGAGCCGGGTATTTCGGCGGACTTTGGCTGACAGTCCTGCGGCTCTCTCGTTCAAAGCGTCCCGCAACGCTCACCATGGGAAGTTTCGTGATCCGTATGACATTCACGGGCGTTGTTTTTTTCCATGCGGCCCGTGGTGGACACTGGGATCGCCTCATCGTTGTCCTGGCCGGATTTCTCATGGTGCGGTGGAGATTCATCCATGCGATAAATAATCTTCGTAATCCCGGGAAGGGACCGCACCCGAGGGACATCCGCGGGACCGGGAATCCGGGTTGCCGCGACGGTGGGCATTAACTTTTGGAAACGGTTATAGACGGGTAGTCCGGAAAGGAACGTATGGAAACACGGCTGACCATAAGCCCGGATTCCATTGTTTACTGGCAGAGCGGGCCGATAGTACTGAACGCCACCATCGTGTTCACCTGGGTGGTTATGGCCATGCTCGTGATCGGTTCATGGCTAATCACCCGGAACCTGACCACCGCTCCACGGATAACCCGATGGCAGAACCTGCTGGAGATCGTGGTGAGTTATATCCGGGAGCAGATCCGTGAGATTACCCGTCAAAATCCCGATCCGTATCTGGCGTTTCTGGGCACGCTGTTTTTATTCATTGCCCTATCCAACCTGCTGGTTATTGTTCCGGAATTTCAGCCTCCAACCGGTTCGCTGAACACGACCGCGGCTCTCGCTTTGGCCGTTTTTCTGGCAGTTCCGATTTTCGGAATAGCCAGTCGGGGGGTGGTCGGATACCTGAAGGAATATACCCGTCCCTCAATCTTCATGCTCCCCTTCAATATCATCGGCGAGTTTTCCCGTACCATAGCCCTGGCGGTCCGGCTTTTCGGGAACATGATGAGCGGAACCCTGATCGGCGCACTGCTCCTTGCCTTTGTACCCCTGTTTGTACCGGTGGTCATGAATCTATTCGCTCTCCTGATCGGGATGATCCAGGCGTACATTTTCGCTGTGCTGGCCACAGTATATATCGGATCGGCAACGAGGACCCGTAAGATGGAAGAACGCGAGCATGCCCTCGAAGAGCGGGAAGAAAGGGTCCGGGAGACGGTCAGTTCTGAAGATGAGGAGCGCGAGGAGTCGATGGACCGTGAAGAACGGAGAAGTCGGGAAACTGAAACGGAGGAACGGGAGGAACGGGAACACGAAGAATCGCACAAGGAAAGATAATTGTCCGGCTGACGGGGGATTATCTTTCGCCAAACTTCCGGGCGGAAACCCGGGCCCGTGGAAAGGAGTGTCGCCCTAATGGACAATGTGGGACTTGTCGCAATTGTTTCCATTTTCACCGCGGGATTCACCATCGCTATCGGCTCCATCGGGCCGGCGGTTGGGGAGGGACTGGCGGTGGCGCGTGCGCTGGCCGCAATCGCCCAGCAGCCGGATGAATCCGGGACAATTTCCCGGACCCTCTTTGTGGGATTGGCCATGGTCGAGTCAACCGCGATCTACTGTCTGGTCGTCGCCATTATCATTATTTTCGCGAACCCGTTTTGGAGCAGTGTTCTGCAGCGGGCGGGAGGGTAAGCTGTGGATATCGACCTTTTTACCTTGTTTGCCCAATTCGTGAATTTCCTGATCCTGATCCTGATCCTTCGCCATTTTCTGTATGGCCGGGTGATCAGGGCGATGGACGAACGACAGAAACGCATTCTGGCCGAACAGGCCGAAGCCGAAAAGAAAAAGAGCGAAGCCGTTCAGCAGGAAAGCGAATACCTCCGGATGCAGCGGGAACTGGAAGACGAACGGGAAACGATACTCGCCCGGGCCAGACAGGAGGCTGGTGAAGAGCGGACACGGCTCTCGCGGGAGGCCCGGAACGAAATCGAAGAGGAGAAAACCCGCTGGCGTGAATCGCTTCGTCAGCAGGAAGACGTTTTTCTGCGGGATGTCCGGGCGGCAATCGAACGGCAGGTGTTCAGTACGGCCCGGAAAGCGTTGCGGGATCTTGCGGATCAGGATCTGGAGCGGAAGATAGTCGAGACTTTTATTGATCGTATTCGGAAGATGGACGATTCACGAAAGCGGGATCTTCTGGAGAAAACCGGCTCTTCCGGGCGGATGAAGGTTATCAGCGCCATGGAAATACCAGCGGACGTCCGCGAACGTTTGATCTCGGCGATTCGTGATGTGGTTCGTCCTGATGCTGAAATCGGCTTCGAACGATCATCCGATCTTCTCGGCGGCATTGAGTTGCGGGTGGACGGGAGCAAAATAGCCTGGAGCCTGGAAAGTTACCTTGAAGGGCTGGAGGAGAACATGACGGGCGTCCTGGAGGGCGGTTTCGGTTCCAACCGGAAACCGGACCTCCAGGAGCGGAGGCCATCACGCGAAACTGCTTTGCCTCAGTGAATCGACCGGCGCGGGAGGAATTGTGACTGATCATCGGGAACTGGAATCGGCGCTGGCCGAAACAATGCAGGATATGGAGCAGGTACGGGAGAGATTTCGGCCGGATCTGAGCCCCCGGGAAGTCGGCACGGTGGAATACATCAGCAGCAGTGTCGTACGAGTAAGTGGACTGCCAGGGATCGGATCGGGCGAACTGGCACGTTTTCCGGGTGGCCGGACCGGGATTGCGCTTAATCTGGAAGAGGCGGCGGTTTCGTTTATTCTCCTGAACAAGCAGCAGGGCATGGAATCCGGGGCCGAAGTGCGGGGTACCGGACGGCTCACCGATGTTCCTGTTGGAGAAGGACTGATCGGGCGGGTTGTGGATCCGCTGGGGAATCCACTCGATGATCTGGGGCCCGTCCGCATGGCGGAACGCCGGTTCATCGAGCGTGATGCTCCGGCCATCATGGACCGGGCTCCGGTGAATGTGCCGCTCCAGACGGGAATCAAGGTTATTGACGCGCTGATACCGATCGGAAGAGGGCAGCGCGAACTCATTCTGGGGGACCGTCAGACCGGGAAAACCGCCATTGCCATGGACACGATGATAAATCAGCGCGGAGAGAACGTGCTCTGTATTTATTGTTCCATAGGGCAGGAAAGTGCATCGCTCTCCCGTCTGGTCACTGATCTCCGAGAGTATGGCGCCATGGAGTACAGCATTGTGGTTGCGGCAAGCGGCGAAGATACTCCCGGACTGAACTATATCGCTCCCTATGCCGCGACCGCAATGGGCGAGTATTTCATGGACAACGGGCGTGATGTGCTCGTTATCTATGACGATCTCACCCGTCATGCCTGGGCCTACCGGGAGTTGTCTCTGCTCCTTCGGCGGCCGCCGGCGAGGGAAGCGTACCCGGGGGACATATTCTACATACACTCTCGTCTCCTGGAACGGGCTACCCACCTGCGGAAGGAACTGGGCGGAGGCTCGATGACCGCGCTGCCCATCATCGAAACGGAAGCACAGAATATCTCGGCCTATATTCCGACCAATCTTATTTCCATCACCGACGGCCAGGTATACCTCTCTCCCAACCTTTTTCAGGCGGGGCAGCTTCCCGCAGTGGATGTGGGACGGTCGGTGTCCAGAGTGGGCGGAAAGACCCAGTTGCCCGCATACCGGGCGGTTGCCGGGAATCTTCGTCTTTCCTATACCCAATTCGAGGAACTTGAATCTTTCGCCCGGTTCGGGACGCGTCTGGAAGAGGAAACCAGAAAAACTCTGGAGCATGGCCGCCGGGTGCGGGAAGTGCTCAAACAGGTGCAGTATCATCCCATTCCGGTCGATGAGCAAATCGCCGTACTTCTTTCGGCGGCGGAAGGGGTGTTCGATGATCTCCCGGTCAACCGGGTGCGGGAAGCCGAGGCGGTGATACGTCGCGAGGTCCCCGAAAGCCTCCCGGAAGTAAGCGAAAAGATAAGAACCGGGAAAAAGCTTGAAGATGAAAGCCGGCGGGCTGTTCTGGACGAAGCCCGGAAAGTGGTTAATCAGCTGAAAGGGTCTGACGATGGAAACGCTGCAGAGCCTGCGTCAGCGGATCGAAACCGCGGATGACCTCTTTTCCGTCGTTCGGACCATGAAAACCCTTGCCGCGGTAAACATCCGTCATTTCGAGCGGGCGGTGGAGTCGCTCGACGATTATTCCCGAACTGTTGAAATGGGTCTCCGGATCGTGCTCGAATCCCTTACCGATACCAGAAGCACAGCGGGCAAGGGAAACCGTCTCGGTGCCGTGATATTCGGGTCGGAACAGGGACTCTCCGGACAGTTCAATGACCTGATCTCATCTTTTGCGCTTGAGAAGATGGATTCCACCGGGATTCCCCGTGAGCGTCGTTCCATCCTTGCCATCGGCGACCGGGTGGTCCCCCGAATCGAGGAACAGCACCCGGTGGGTGATCAGCTGCCCTTTCCCAACTCCCTGCCCGGAATCTCCGCCGTACTTCAGGAAGTACTCACGGTCATTGAGCGTTGGAGGTTTCAGGAGGAAGTCGAGCAGATTCTGCTGTTTTACCAGCGGCCGCTGTCCGGCGCCTCCTATCGTCCGGAACGGGTTCGCCTGCTCCCGGTTGACGAGGAATGGATGAGTAGGCTGGAAGAGCAGGGCTGGACTTCGCGCACGCTTCCCTTGGTCGCCGGGGACCGGGAACGCATCTTCGCGGCACTCATCCGGCAGTATCTTTTCGTAACCCTTTACCGCGCTTTCGTTCATTCCATGGCCAGCGAAAACGCCAGTCGTCTCGCGGCCATGCAGGCAGCGGAAAAGAACATCCGGGACCGCCGCGACGAACTCACCAGCGAATACCACCACCAGCGCCAGAACTCGGTCACCGAAGAACTCCTTGACATCATCGCCGGGTACGAAGCCCTTGAAGGAAGTCCGGCCAACCGATAACCACGGGAGAGCGCCGATGAAACGAATCGTCACCCTTACCATTAATCCCGCCCTGGATGTCAGCGCCTCGGTCACCCGGGTCGAACCGGACCGAAAGCTCCGATGTAATTCGCCCCGATATGAACCTGGCGGAGGAGGGATAAACGTCTCCCGCGCCATCCGTAACCTGGGTGGAGAATCTCTTGCCGTTTTCCCGGCGGGAGGCACAGTGGGCGAACACATGGTCAAGCTCCTTGACCGGGAATCCATAGATCGTCGAACCGTGCCCGTCGAGGGCCTCACCCGTCAGAACATGACTTTTCTGGAGGAATCGGACGGCCGCCAGTACCGGTTCGTCATGCCCGGACCGGAGCTTTCTGAGAAAGAGTGGACCATGTGTATTGAAGAGTTGGCCGCGGTGACGCCCGATCCGGACTATGTCGTATTCAGCGGAAGCCTGGCGCCCGGGGCCCCGGCGGACATAACCGCCAGAGTGGCTGAAGTCGCCAGGAAAGCCGGGGCGAAACTGGTGGTGGATACCTCCGGCGACGCGCTCCGTGCCGCCGCGGGTGCCGGGGTATACCTGTTCAAGGTCAACATGCGCGAATTCAGCCAACTCGCCGGCCGGGAAATTCGGGACGAGGCGGACCAGGAAGAAGAAGCCCGCCGGATGATTGAACGGGGTCTGGCGGAAGTGCTGGTGATTTCCCTGGGGTCAGCCGGCGCCCTGCTGGTCACTACGGGCGGAGTGGAGCGGATGCGGGCGCCCACCGTGACGATTCGAAGCAAAGTTGGGGCAGGGGACAGCATGGTGGCCGGTATCGTGCTCGCTCTTTCCCGCGAGCAGTCAATCGAGGATTCCGTCCGCTTCGGGATTGCGGCGGGAGCGGCGGCGGTTATGACTCCGGGCACGGAGTTGTGCCGCCGGGAAGATACCGAACGTCTCTATGACCGCCTGATTTCGGAGTCATCCGTGTTTTACGTATAGACCTCTCCGTTATTGCTGTCAGGTGCACATCGTCCATACCGGGTGCTGGAAATAAAGGGGCAGGCCGGACTGACCGGGAGAAAGGGGAAGTACCGAATGCGCATTGTCATATTTGAAGTTGAACACTGGGAACGTGATGCCTTCAATTCACTTGAATCCGGCAATGAACTGTTGTTGGTCGAGGAGGCCCTGAACGATGACACTGTGGATCGTTATCGGGACGCTGATGTAATATCGACATTTATATACTCGAAACTGGATCGGAACATTCTCGGGCGTTTTGACCGGTTGAAACTAGTCGCAACTCGATCCACCGGGGTTGATCATATCGATCTCGATTTCTGCGCGGACCGGAACATCCTGGTTTCAAATGTTCCGAGTTACGGGGTGAATACCGTGGCGGAACATACGTTCGGCCTCATCCTGACCATCAGTCACAATATCGTGAATGCCGTAGACCGTACCCGGCGGGGAGATTTCTCGCTCCAGGGATTGCGTGGGTTTGATCTCGAGGGGAAGACACTCGGTGTGGTGGGAACAGGTGAGATCGGCCGGCGGGTGATCCGGATTGCCCGGGGATTCGGCATGGAGGTGGTCGCCTTCGATGTGAAACCGGTGCAGGGGCTTGATGAGGAACTGGGGTTTACATACGCGGACTTCGATTCACTGCTCGGTGGCTCGGATATCATCACCTTGCATGTGCCTTCGATCGAATCAACCCGGCATATGATAGATGAAGAAGCGTTTCGGAAAATGAAAAAGGGTGCGGTCCTCATCAACACCGCCCGCGGAGATGTCGTGGAAAGCAGAGCGTTGACGGCCGCACTGGCGGAAGGCAAACTTGCCGCCGCAGGTCTCGATGTACTCCCGGAAGAACCGGTAATTCGCGAGGAAGCTGAACTTCTCCGCACGGTGTATCAACGGGACAACAATCTGGTTGATCTGCTGGCGGATTGCGCCCTTCTCCGGCTGCGCAATGTTTTTATCACTCCGCACAGCGCCTTCAACACACGGGAAGCCGTTCTGCGCATTCTGGCCACCACGGCGGACAACATTGCCGCATTCCTGCGAGGTGAACCGGAAAACGTGGCGGGAGGATTCCGGGAAAAAAAGCACGAAACGGCATCGCGGAGCTGAAATACGGAGAACCGTCACGAACCCCGTGAACCGCCGGATTTCGGCCGCGCGTAATCATTAATCATCCTGACAGTTGCAAAGAGGGGGTGAATTATGCCGAAGAATGAATCCAGAATAACCACTGATCATGAGACAATTCGGAAATGGGTGGAGGAAAGGGGCGGATATCCCGCCTCGGTGAAGGGAACGCCGGAAAAGGGCGAACGGGCGGGATTGCTCCGAATAGATTTTCCGGGGTATAGCGGTTAGGAAGAACTGGAGCGAATCACCTGGGAAGATTTTTTTGATAAATTTGAGGAGTCCGGACTGGCGTTCGCCTACCAGGAAGAGACCGCTTCCGGAGAATTGAGCCGTTTCAGCAAACTGGTGAGCCGGGAAGCGGTTGAGGCGAAGCGCTGATGTTTCCATGCGTTCGGGACAGCCGTTGCATTCGTCCTGGCGCCGGCGAGAATACCTTCATAATTGACTGATTCAATGCAGCATAGAGAATAGGAGCCAGAAATGAATATTTATGACGTTCTCAAATCGGATCATCGAATGGTGCTGGATTCGATCCAGCAGATCAAAAATTCCTCCGGGCAGTCGAAAAGCGAACGGCAACAGAGCTTTTCCAAGGTACGTGACAACCTGCTCCCGCATATGTACGCCGAAGAGAACTACTACTATCAGTATCTCATGGACCACGGGGGCAACCGTCCGAAGCTGCTGGAGGCTATCGAGGAACACCGCGCGGCCCGATCGGTTATGCAGGACATCGAGTCGACTCAGGCCGACGATGAACGCTGGATGGCCAAACTCACTGTGCTTGACGAACTGCTGAGGCATCATATCAAGGAAGAGGAAGACGATATTTTCAGCCAATCCAGGAAAATCATCGATGACCGGCAGGCCCAGGAAATGGGCGAGCAGTTCAAATCCATCGAGCAAGGCGAAACGACCGTCCGGTACAGTTGATCAATACCGGTGCGGTCTGAACGGGCTGAACGTGGGTTGTTGAAAAAGCCGTAATGATTTCTGCGGTGGATACAGCAGCAATATTCCAGTTCAAGCCGGAAAACGGTCCATTGTAAGAGCCTATCCGTGAATAAGGGAAAGACGCTGATTTGCCAATTACTGGCTTCCTGTCCCTCGGTCCCTTGCCGCTTCGCGGGAACGGTGATTCGTTGCCGCTGAAGGGGGCAAGGGAAGTCGAAGCGTCGGAAGCTTTTCCTGCCCCCTTTGGGGGCAGGCGGCCCGGAGAGTCGGCAGCGGTTCCCATTCGTACCGCTGCGGTCGGGATGGGGTAAGTAAAAGGGGCTGCCGTCCATGCGGAGGCGAGATCCTTTATTACAGATAGGCTCCATCTGTCCCGGCGGTATTCCGCCGGCAGTTTCCATTAAAGGTAATGCACGCCGTTTCTTTCGGCGTGAAAGTTATAGAAAAGGAGCAGACAATGGGATTCAATCCGCTTGCCGAAAAAGGCACTCCCATAGAGAACCAGTTCCGCAACTGGACACACCTGAATGTTCAACCGTACAACAAACAGGAAGTGCATCCCTATTCACGTACGCGCGGCATTCTCATGAACGGAATCGAAGTGGAGGCGGTGCTCTTTTCCCACATGTTCCATCGTACCACGGAAGACATGGAACTTCGGCGGAAACTTGCCATGACCCGTCGTATCGAGCAGGAGCAGCAAAAGATGGTGAACTGGCTCATTCCGGGCAATGAGTCCACCATCGCGGTTACCCTGGGATACGAGCAGGTCGCTGTGGACCTCACCGCATGGCTCGCCAGGACCGAACCTGACCCGTATGTGAAGGCCGCACTGGATTTCGCGCTTTTGGAGGATTTCGACCACCTGTACCGGTATTCGAATCTCATGGAGGAAATCTCCGACCAGAAACCGGAAAGCGTGGTTGGTGATTACACCGAAATCTTCCCCGGACGTCCAACATATGCCGAGCACCGGCATCCCTTTGACGATGTGCGGAAGTATTATGATAAAAACTCCGCAGATATTCTCACCAAGCTCCACGTTCTCACCATCGTGGCAGGTGAGCAGCAGACCATGAATTTCTACATGAACGTCGGTAACCGGTCAACCGAACGCACCGCACGGGGGCTCTATCAGGAGATCGGCATGGTCGAGGAAGAGCATGTCACGCATTACGGATCGTTGATGGATCCCAGAGAAACCTGGTTCGAACGGATGGTGCTCCATGAATACAATGAGTGTTACATGTACTACTCTTGCATGGAGTCGGAGGTGGACGGCCGGGTGAAGGTCATATGGCAGCAGATGCTGGACGACGAAATCGAGCATCTGAGGATCGCCTGCGACCTGATGAAGCAGTACGAGAAACGGGATCCTCAGGAGTTTCTGCCCAACGAGCTTCCTCAACTGACCGTTTTCCAGTCCAACAAGGATTATGTCCGGGAAATCCTCGCCTCTCAGGTGGATCTGACCGGCAAGGAAACCGAGTATGTCAAAACGGATGATCTCCCCAAAGATTTCCGCTACTTCGAACATCAGCGTATTGTCAATGGAGATGACATCCCGAGCCAGTCGGTGATCGACGCCCACATCCGCAGCAAGGGCACGGATTATCGTCTGGAAACCGAAGGACCTCATCCGGTGGAACGGATGCGGTCGAAGGAAAGCGTTGTGATATAGAGGAGTGGCAGCATTCCGCGTAAAATTCATCATGAACGGGAACAGCGGCTGTTCAGACTGCACACTGTTCCCGTTCGCACAGATGGATTGTGAAGATTCCGGATGGGAAAAGGGGGAGGATACCTGTAAGGAATGAGTCCATGATTGTGCTCAACTTCATTAAAACATCTCTCTCGGATTTCCTCCGGGACGATGCCATGACCCGGGGAGCGGCGCTGGCGTTTTACACAGCACTTTCCCTCTCGCCGCTCCTGGTTATTCTCCTCTCGATCGCTTCTTTCCTCGGCGAAGACACCCAGCAGCAACTTGTGAATCAGATCTCCGGTCTGGTTGGTCCGGAGGCGGCAAGTGTCATTGATACCGTTATTCAGAATGTTGATGCTCGTCCGGATATTGGCTCACTTTCGGCGATTATCGGAATTGCGACCCTCATCTTTTCCGCTACGGGCGTACTTGCTTCGCTCCAGAACTCGCTCAACCGCATATGGCATATCGAGGGTAAACCCGGGAGCGGGGTCTGGAACTGGATTCGCAAACGGTTACTGTCCTTCGGTATGATTCTGGCCATCGGATTTCTCCTTATTGTTTCCCTGACGGTAAGCACGGTCCTGAATCTGTTCCTCGCAGGTACCGGGATGGTGTGGCAAACCATAAACTTTCTCGTCTCATTCGGTGTGTTCGTTCTCCTCTTCGCCCTGATTTTCCAATATCTTCCCGACGCGAATATTGCATGGAAGGACGTATGGGTTGGAGCGGTCATGACCGCTTTGCTCTTTGCAGTCGGAAAGTACGTCATCGGTCAGTATCTCGGCTACAGCAGCGTCGGTTCTGCATACGGTGCGGCCGGCTCGCTGCTGGTGTTGTTGGTGTGGGTTTACTACTCTTCGCTTATTCTGTTTTTCGGGGCGGAGATGACCCAGGTGTATTCGAGAAGGCATGGATCCCGGATACAACCGGATTCTCATGCCGCATGGATTGATTCCGATCGTGAGAAAGCCGAAAGCGATAAAAAAAAAGCCGAATTGACCGGGAGCAAGTGAGCCTTATCCTGTAATCTGCACTTCATGGACGCTATACGGTAAGCTGTGCGGCTGCGCCTTCGCCTCTGCTGTTTGGGATGGTGTCATGGCACAGCGAGGGGATTGTTTCAACAGCATCATTCCCGCGCGTGTCGCGTGTAAAGAGACGTTCGCGGGGCGACGAATGGGTATTCCCTTTACCCCGGATTATGCATAAAAATAATTAGGGAAGCGTGGGAGCAGGGGAAATGTGAAGATTGAGCAAACGGAAAGAAGGGATAAGAGGGGCAAGAG
>JAWLHT010000033.1:0-24177 GCA_041690195.1 Candidatus Latescibacterota bacterium | reverse complement strand
GAATCTCGCCCTCCACCAACTTTCTATCAGGTTCGAGGGCCGTGTCCAGATGTAAAATCAAAATCCCATTTACACAAAAATTCCGACAGAACCGGGGCCGCCAATGACGGAGTGTGGCTCAGACCATCGTTTCCTTTGGACTTTGCGTTTTGCGCTGTTTATCCCGTTTGTGTCTTTCCCCCTTTTATTCTTCACTCTCGTCTACCCACGAAAATCACCAATGTACCTGACTTTTTATTGGTATCCAGTATGTTCGGCAACTGGTTCCGTACCGCGACTGATTATGTCTGTTGTCTCCCTTGACAAGATGGACCGAAAGAAGTCATTTTGCAATTGACTTATGCAGCACATAAGAGCATATTGACATATCACATATGTCATTGATGATTCATACTTTCTCCCGTTACAGCCCCTATCGTATCATCTCTTCTCTTTGAAGCTTGTCATTACCCAAGTGTATGAGGATTGGAGAAAGGCGTGAGATTTGGTCCGGATTGCCATGTATCCTTGACATTCCCATAAAATTCTGAGTCTTCCAATGATTCATCCACTTCTTGTGCCCGTGCAAGCTGAGCTTGCACGGGGCCCTTCTTTCGCCCATGCGGGAAAATCCCCGCACGGAGCCCAATCTCCCCGAGAGTCGAGGTCCCCAACCCTGGATTCCAGGGTTGGGTTGACAGAAGGGAAACGAGGGATGAGTAATATTTTCCGGCCTCATCCGCAAGACACCTGTTCGCTGCTAATCCCGTATGTTTACGACTATGATACCGAGGGGTGAATTCGATTCCGGGGAAGCTCGGAGACTCCTGACTCAATCCGGTAACCACATTGAAAGATGAGCACATTCTTTGTCGGAGCTGGCAAATTCAACGGACGCGACCGGGATACCCGAAATTATTTTGAATAATTCCCCGGGGATACCCGTACAGTCAGAAAGAATATACTCGGACCGATGGCGAGAAAACATGAACTCCGCAATTGAAGCAGACCTTGTGAAACGGTGCAAAGCGCATGATTTGGCAGCGTTCCGTGATCTGGTGAAGGAATGCCGCGGAGTTGCCTACAGCTTTGCATTTTCATATCTGCACAATTCGGATGATGCCATGGCGGTTTCCCAAGATGCTTTCGTCAGGGCCTGGAGTCGTTTCGGAACATTCCGCGAAGGTAACAGTTTCCGTTCCTGGCTTCTGGGAATCGTTCGCAACCTGTCCCTGGATGTCTTGAATACAAAGAAACGCCGCCGTGAGTTTTCGATTGATGAAGCGATGGAAGAAAGCGGTTTCGACCTGCCGGACACCGGACCGGACCCTCACGATGCATTGGAGAAAAGTGAAATCCGCGCCCAGGTATGGAAGGCAATCATGGGACTGAAGCAGGAATTCAGGGAAATAGTTATTCTCAAACACTTTCATGACCTCTCATACCGTGAGATATCGGAAAGCCTGGATATACCGGAAGGGACGGTCATGTCCCGGCTTTTCCATGCCCGGCTCGCGCTGAAAAAAAGTTTGGAGCCGGTGTTATTCGGGGGTGATCATCATGGCCGGTGATGCGCACGATCGTGACTGCATGCGATACATGGACGATGAAATGAATGCGGAGGAACGGGCGCGATTTGAACGGCATCTTTCCACCTGCGAAACATGCCGCAAGTTTTGCCATGATATGTCTCTCCTGAAGGAGGTTACCGATACCATGAAAGTAGCGGACCTGCCCAAGACTGTCTGGGATGGATACTGGGATCGTATTTACAACCGTATCGAACGAAGCGTGGCCTGGTTTCTGTTTGTCACCGGTCTGGTCATGTTGACCGGATACTGGCTGTATCTGGCGGTAACCGACCCCGGACTCCGTTCGTTTCTCGGCTTAAGCCTGGTGCTGACCCTGGGAGGGGGCGCGGTGCTCTTCCTTTCTGTTCTCCGGGAAAAGCTAACCATTAACAAATCGGACCGATATATCCATGAGGTGAAAAGATGATCGTGGTGAACACGGACTATGTACCCGGGAAAAATATTGTCGAGGCTGTCGGACTGGTCAGGGGCAACACCATCCGTGCCCGTCACATCGGCAAGGATATCCTTGCCGTGTTAAAAAACATCGTCGGTGGCGAAATCGAGGAGTACACCAAGCTCCTCGCAGAAGCCCGGGAACAGAGCATCGACCGTATGGTGGAGGAAGCCCGTCTTTTAGGGGCGGATGCAGTGATCAATGTCCGGTTCTCCACCTCTGCGGTTATGTCCGGCGCAGCGGAACTGGTCGCATACGGTACCGCCGTACGAACCGTGGATTCCGCTGAATGAGAACCAGCGGGTATCTTCCGGTCAGTATCTTCGGCCGTAATACACGTAGCCAGGAGCGTATGGGACAAGCAGGAGGAAGACCGACCTTTCGTTCATGTGTGCAGAACACGGCTTTTTTTCAAGGCACTGTTTTATTTTGAAATATTACCGCCCCTGCTCCCGTCATACCTAACAAGAATCACACGCGGCGCGGACATCCGATTCCAGAAAGCATGGTGTGTCAAACCGGCTTTTTCGAGACGGATTGCGGTTTACAATCAGGAACATGAACGAGGAGTGAAGGATGAATCTGCGAATTATTACACTGGCTGCGGGGATTACAGCCACTCTCTGGCCTGCGGCGCCCGCTCTTCGGGCGGAAGAGGTGCTGAATCTCAGTCTGGAAGAGTGTTATCAGCGGGCGATGAACAACAATCTCGGTCTTCATGCTTCGCGACTCGGACTCCGGTACAGTTATTTGGGGCCGGAGGCTGCCATGGCGCCTTTCGATCCAACACTCTCTTTCCGGCTGAACCGAAGCGAATCCAATTCGCCCAACTACACCAGCTATATCCCCGTTGATGCCATCGAACAATCACAGTCCAGCGCCAATTTCACCATAGGACAGACCATATCCACAGGTGGCGTGTGGGGATTCGGAGCGTACAGTTCACTTTCGGAAAGCAATGTGGAACGAATCAAAAACTATTCCAGTTACTTGGGATTCAGCCTCGAACAGCCGCTGCTCCGCGGATGGGGCCGGAGTGTCACGCACTCATCCATATATCTGGCCCGTCTTTCCGGAAACGCCTCGCTCAGTACTGTCGAAGAACAGGCCGTAAACCTTCTTGCCCAGGTGGAAGCGGCATACTGGAACCTTGTGTATGAGCGCGCAACGCTCGCGGTACGAGAGATGGCGCACGCACAAGCGGAAAGTCTGCTGGTCTACAATGAGGCGGGGCGTGATCTGGGAGTGCTGGTAGAATCTGATGTACTGGAAGCGAAAAGCGCCTTTCTTGCCAGGCAGCAGGAGGTGCTTGAACAGCTAAACGCGATCCGGATCGCGGAAGATGAGCTAAAACTCCTTCTCAATCTTACCGGAACCGGTCCGGATGACCTTTTGGTAGTTCCCACTGAATCTCCCTCCGTTCCTGACGAAGATCTCGATGTTTCCACCGCGCTGGAAACGGCGCTTATAAGCCGTCCGGATTACCATCGCCTCGGCACCGAGATCGAGCAACAGAAGATTCGCCTTGCGGTGGCCCGAAACGCTGTACTCCCCGAACTTGACGTTAACGCTTCGTACCGTGTCAACGGTTCCGGAGGAACATTCGATCGTAACCTGCGGCGCATTGGTGATGTTGATGCCTACGGATGGACCGTTGGACTGAATCTTTCTTATCCCTTAAACAACCGGAGCGCCAAGATAGAGTATGAGCGTCGTGACATCGAACTGAAACGGTCACAGGTGAACCGGGAAAGCCTTCGCAATGAAATAGAAACCGATATCCGGGCATGCGTGCGCAATGTGGGAACCAATCGTGAACGCATAGACGTTGCCAGGATGGCCGTGGAAGCGAATGAAATGAAGCTCCGCATGGAAGAGGAAAAGTTCCGAAACAATCTTTCCACAAGCTATCTTGTCCTCCAGTACCAGACCGATCTTGCCAACGCGAGAAGCCGTTATAACCGTGCGCTCGTTGACTATATGCTGTCCATTCTTGAATTTCGAAGAGCAAAGGGAACACTGTTGCGTGATCTGGACATTCGAATCGTACCCCTCGAGCAGTGAGGAGATTATACATGTCTGCGAGAAAAAAAAAGAAACGTTTTGGTAAAAAGCTGGCAGTCGCCGCTGTAATCATCGCTGTTCTCGCCGTACTTGTTGGTTCGAAGCTCTCCGGAGGAAACAAGGTTCAGCCGGTGAAAACGGTTAAACCTCGGATAGGCGCCGTGGTGGAACGACTTACCGAAACCGGAAACATCGAGCTTCTGCGCTCGGTGGAGGTAAAATCAAAGATCGCCGGTACAATCCAGAGTATTTTGGTGAAGGAAGGTGACGAAGTCCGTCAGGGGCAGGTACTTTGTGTCGTGGACCCGGATCCAACCCAGACTCTCTTGCTGTTCCAGAAACGTTCCGCGGTTGACCGGGCAAAAATTGAACTCGACCAGGCCCGGAAAGAACTTGACCGGAAACGCGAACTCGCCAAAACCGCACTGGTGAGCACCAAGGAATTGGAAGATGCGCTCAACAGCCACCGCATCATTCAGAACACTTACAGTCTGTCCCTTCTCGAGCTTGAAATAATGGAGCGGGAGATCGAAACCACCGGTACCGGGACGGAGGAACGGATTGTCTCGTCGAAAGTGCGCGCGCCCATCAGCGGAGTAATCACCCAGCGATATGTGGAGGAAGGAGTGCTGGTTACCTCCGGCATCAGCTCTTTCAACGCCGGAAAGGATCTTTTCCAGATTGGCGATCCTTCCGCGCAGATTATACGCGCCAATATCAGCGAGGTTGACATCGGAAAAGTCAAAGTAGGGATTCCGGTGAGGATTACTCTCGATGCCTATCCTGACACCTCATTTGCAGGCTGGATACGTCACATTTCTCCCGTGGGCAAACTTCAGGAAGGCCGGAATGTCGTTGCTTTCAACACGGAGGTCGAGATCAGTGACAAAGACCCCCGCCTGAAACCCGGGATGAGCTGTGACGTGGACGTTATACTCGCAGAAGAAGACAGCGTGCTCTACCTTCCTCTGGAAGCGGTATACCGCAAGCAGGACGGTTCGCAGGAAGAAAGAACTGCCACTACAAGGCACCTTGTTTACACTCAGGCCATAAAAGATTCTACCGCAAATGTAAAGAAGGGCTTCTTCTCCCGTTTCAGCAAAAAAGCAGATCCGCTGGATGATTTTTTTGAAAAGGAAATTGAGGTGGGTTTGCGGAATGACAGCCGCATTGAAGTAATGGCGGATTTTGACACCACTACTGTTCTTGTTCTCGACGCGGAGAAGATGTTCAAGGACAAGGAAGCAAAAAAGAATGGGAAAAAGGGAAAAAACGCTGAAGCGGCAGCACCAGGAAAGTAATACGGATACATCCCTCAACCGAATGTCGTTTTTTTGTACGGTTCGGATTGGGGATCACGGTGTTCCGGGCTGTTATGGAGTACGGGCGGCCTGGCCTGCGCTTCGGCTGATTGGAGAGACATCAATGATCTCTGCGCGTCTTTCCCTTGTTCGGGGGTGAATCGGCTTTTCGGTAATTTTTGTCATTCCCGTTATTTCCCTCTAACCGGGCTTTCCTCCCTGTTTCCCCCTCTCGCGACAGGGAGGAACAATGGGTATGTCCGGGCTTTCGGCAAATAACTCTGTCGTTCAACTCAGTATGCACATTTACGACTTTCGCAAGGAAATCACCGCATGAATATCATGGAACCCATATTCATCGGATTTGACCAGCTTCGGTCCCATAAACTGCGGGCATCGCTCTCCATACTGGGCATTCTGATCAGTGTGGGAAGTGTCACCGGAATCGTATCCATGGGGGACGGTCTCCGGAAGACGGTGATGAACCAGTTCGAGCAGATGGGCGGACAGAGCCTTATCTGGGTTCGCCCCCCCAATCTCTGGTACCGCAAGGGCAACAGTTGGATACGACGGGAGTGGGAAGAGTATCTCACCATCCGGGATGCGGAAGCGATACGGGAGGCTTCTCCCCACATCCTGCACGCCGTACCCCTGATCCGCGCCAACAGCAACAGGGTATATTACAGAAATGTAAGCGCTTCCTCACAGATATTCGCAACGACGGAAGAATACCCTGAAATCGATTATCTGGAGTTGCAGAAGGGGCGGTACATCACCGCCGACGATCTCCGAAACGCGGCCAAGGTTGCCATGATCGGCGATACACTTGCCGATGATCTTTTCGGAAAAGACGATCCGACCGGCCGTGAGATAAGGATAGACGGGGTGCGATACACGGTCGTGGGAGTCATGTCACGGAAACGAGCTTTTGAAAATAATACTGCCCGATACATGGCAATTCCCATAACCACACAACAGCTTCGGGTCTCCGGGAACGACAGGGTGGAGCAAATCACGGTTCGTGCGGACACCCCCGCCAATGTCGCGGAAGTCTCCGCACGTATCCGGAGTGTCATTAAAAGCAGACATGAGCATTCCGAAGAATTCCGGGTCGAAACAGGGGAAGGGGAAATCGCCCAGTTCAACCGGATTGTGGGAATCATGAAAATGGTGGCTGGAGGCATCGCCGGAATTTCTCTGGTGGTCGGTGGAATCGGTATTATGAATATCATGCTTGTATCTGTGGCGGAACGGACACGGGAGATCGGCATTCGCATGGCGCTTGGTGCAAAAAGACGATCCATTCTTGGTCAGTTCATTCTTGAATCCGTAGCATTGTGCATGGCGGGCGGCGCATTCGGCGTAGTGCTGGGACTTGGTATCGGCTCAGCAATTTCAGCGTATGTGAAAAGTATCACTAACATGCCTTTCGAAAGTGTCGTGACACCCGGCCTTATGGTTTTCGCGGTATTGTATTCAGCGGGGATCGGACTTTTCTTCGGCGTATATCCGGCATATAGGGCTTCCAAACTTGACCCGGTTGAAGCACTGCGGTACGAATAGGAGCGGCAGAATGCAGGTCTATGAATCGGTCTCGCTCGGCCTTTCACAAATACGGACCAACAAACTCCGAAGCATTCTCAGTCTTACCGGCATTCTCATCGCGGTCGGAGCGGTGGTCGGATTGCTGTCTTTGGGTGATGGTCTCCGGAATGCCATTGTGGGTGAATTTGATAAAATCGGCGGGACTTCAACCATTTTCTCCTCTGGACCGTCTAACTGGTACAAGGACTCACGAGGGCAGTGGGTTCGCCGTGATTGGGAAGAGTATCTCACGTATCGTGATATCGAAGCCATCATGGCCGCGACGGACAAGGTGGAGTTCGTGGTTCCCCATGTCCATGTAGGCGGACCGGCATGGAATATCACGAGACGGGCTGTTTCCGTGGCCGGACAGATTGTCTGTACCGCGCCCCGCTACCTGTTCGGGCAAAACCTCGAGATTGAAAAAGGGAGATTTCTCAGTACACTTGATCTTCTGAACAATGCCAAGGTATGTGTTTTGGGGTATCAGGTGGCGCAGGACCTCTTCGGCCCCGGGGAAAATCCTGTGGGTCAGGAGGTCCGTATCGGGTCGATGCGGTACACCGTGGTCGGAGTCACCGCAAAGAAGGAATTCTTCGATTCCAATTACGATGACCAGACAATCATTCCCATTACCACCGCTCAGCACCGGATACTCGGGAACGACCGGCTCAACTGGATTCGGGTCAAGGTAAAGGACCCGAAGGATGTGGCAGAGGTCGCTCAGATCATCCGGACCGTTTACCGGAATCTACACGCCCACGGTGAAGATTTCAATATCCAGACCGGTGAAGCAGTGCTTGAAGAGATCAACAAGGTGATTCTCATCCTGAAGATCGTTGCGGGAAGTGTGGCGGGAATCTCTCTTCTGGTCGGCGGAATCGGCATCATGAATATCATGCTGGTTTCCGTGACCGAGCGGACAAGCGAGATCGGCATCCGCAAGGCGCTTGGCGCAAAACGGTCAGATATTCTCTGGCAATTCATGGTTGAGGCCCTTGTTCTCTGTCTGCTGGGGGGTATCCTTGGGATTCTACTGGGTTTGGGGATCGGTTCGGGGCTTGCTGCGTTCATTGAAAGCAAGACTGACTGGATATTCGTGGGAATCGTATCCGTTCAAATGATGGGACTGGCGGTAGGATTCTCGTTGGCTGTCGGTCTTATTTTCGGAGTATACCCCGCCTGGAACGCGTCACGGATGAGCCCGGCGGACGCGTTACGCAAAGAGTGAGTTTCAGGTTGATTCATCAGGTCGTATTTCGTAGATTTCCCCGCAGAGGTGAAATCATCATAACAAGATGCATTCGAGGCTGGTATGATCATTCAAATGCAGGGAATCACCAAGGAATATGTGGTTGGAGACGAGGTGGTCCGCGCCCTCCGTGGAGTTGACCTTTCCATCAAAAAAAACGAGTATGTTGCTATCATGGGACCGTCCGGATCGGGAAAATCCACGCTCATGAACATCATCGGATGCCTTGACACGCCCACGGACGGCACGTACATTCTGAACGGCAAAGCCGTTTCCGAAATGACCGACGATGAACTTGCAGAGGCTCGGAACAAGGAGATTGGTTTCGTGTTCCAGAATTTCAATCTTCTCTCCCGTTCCAATGCTCTGCATAACACCGAACTCCCGCTCATATACGCCGGCTTGAGCAAGAAAGTTCGGCACGAAAAAGCAGTTGCCGCTCTCGATGCGGTTGGCCTCACTCAACGCATGATGCACCGTCCGAATGAACTCTCGGGGGGACAACGTCAGCGGGTGGCTGTGGCCCGGGCTTTGGTAAACGATCCGGCGATTGTTCTGGCCGACGAACCGACCGGGAATCTGGATTCAAAGACCGGCGCGGAAATCATGCAATTATTCGAGCACCTCTATGAGAAGGGAAACACCATCATTCTGGTGACGCACGAGCGTGATATCGCGGAACACGCCAATCGTGTTGTCCACATCCTCGACGGCAGCATTGCTACTGACGAAATCACTGAAAGTGGGATCAATAGAGGTGTGCGTTAAGTGTGATGCCTGCATCCGAAAGAGTCCGAAAGAGTATGAAAAACCGGCAAGCGGCGATATCACCGCTTGCCGGTTTTTCATACTGAAGGTGTTCCCGTTATTCCCAACGTTTGTCATTGGACTGTGGTTTTTGGCTATGTGCCTTTTTCCCTTTCTGTACCTTTACCACTTTCTTTACACTCATCAACCGACGGAAGCAAATTTTTCATCGTCACTACAAAAAAATGAATCATCCATGACATAATATCTGTCTCACCTTGTAAGTAAATAGATAGAATCAGATTCGAGTTCGTTCTTGCGGCGCCGAACGGATTGATTCAACTCTTAACCGGACATTCCGACGTGGCAGAGTTCGCGGAACAGGACAACGCACTGGTCGAACGCCTTCAAAACGGCGATCCACAGGCCATCGACGAAATCGTTGAACGATATAAACGGCCGCTGTTTGCGTTTATCCTTCGCATGGTGGATGACTATTACACGGCGGAGGATCTCTTCCAGGAAACATGGCTCAGAGCAGTGCGGTCCATCCGGCGTTTTCGTGGAGATTCACGTTTCTCGACCTGGCTCTTTCAGATTGCTGTCAACTTGTGCCGTGACTGGATTCGGAGCAAAACAGGCCGACAGTTCGTACCTTTCGAAGATATCGATGAATTGTCCTGCGACCCATCGGTCGATCCGGTACGGCTTCTTCAAAGCGAGGCGGTCCGAAAACTGGTTGGCGAACTTCCCGATAAAATGCGTGAAGTCATTGTGCTGCGGTACTTCCATGACATGGATGACCCGGAAATTGCTCGGGTGGTGGGATGCCCGGTGGCAACGGTAAAAACGCGAGGATATCGCGCCATAAAAATACTCTCCAAAAAGTGGAATTTGCGATCCCGCGAGAGAGGAGGCGAGGCACAGAATGAAATACTTCGATGAACAGGAACTGCGAACATTGCTTGCAGCCTATGAAATCTGCGAGCCGCCGGCCGCTCTGGTGCAGCAGACGGTAATCCTCATGCGAAAAGAACTGGCTCGAAGCGTGGTACTAGTGCCGGACAGACAACGACAATGGGTCATGGCAGTGCTCGGTTCAGCGGTTATTCTGGCGTTAAGCTTCTTCTATATGCTTTCCGTTGGAACAGTTCTGCGTATGGTCGTTCCTCCACAGTTCGCGGTATATCTTTCGCATTCACTCTATGCGTTTACCGCGGCGGAACTGTGTCTCATTACCGGGACGCTCATGGTGCTCTGTTTGCGAAACGTGAAGAGATCGCGTAGTCTCAGTATGGCTGGCTTAACGTAAGTTACAACGAAATCCTGAAGTCAAAAACGTGTGAATACCCTTCGAGGGAGATGTTGAGTCATGGACAACGATGAAATGAAAAAGTGCCCGTACTGCGCCGAGATGATCAAGGCGGAAGCAATCAAGTGCCGGTACTGTGGAAGTAATCTGGAATCGAAAGGGGGCTTTGTAAGCAGTTCAGGTCCCCAGTTCTGGCAACGGGTGGCGGAAGGCAAGAAAATTGCCGGCGTATGCACCGGAATCGCGCGACAGTTCGATGCTCCGATCCTTATCCTGCCACTCCGGCTATTTTTTCTCCTGACCACTATTTTTTACGGGTTCGGCTTGATCCTGTATGTCATTCTCTGGATTCTCATGCCTCCGCCCACGGATCGGCCAGACAAAGGGAAGGAAACGTTCCGGGGAGCGCGGCCTTCACGTCCCGGCGAAACACCCGCTCCATGCGCACCTTGTCCGCCTCAGCAGGATGTTCCCTCCGCGCCGCCATGCGAACCGGAACAATCCCCTGATAAAGAGAATCCAAGCGCGAACATGCGGAACGGAATGATTCTTCTTCTCATTGCCGCCGGGGCCATGCTTCTGACGTATTTCCTTTTTAATCACGTTCTCCCGTTCGGTCACCCCCTGGCGTCCGGACACTGGTTCGGACCGTTTCATGTCGACGGGCATCCATTGGCCGAACTCTTGAAACTGACACTCATTACGGGGCTTATCCTCTTCATTCTGGCTGGCATGAATATCATCACCGTGAGTATTATCCCTCTTGTTTTTGTGGCAGCCGGATCTTTTTTCTTCCTTCGGTGGATCAATGTCGTTTCATTCCGGGGAGTTCTTGCGTCAATCGCGGCAGGCGTTCTTTTGATAATCATCTTGGGTGGTTATCGGCGGCTCAACAGCCTGCGCACCACGAATAACGGATGGTGAGTGTATCCCTGGCATCAATAATCAGAACGGGTATCCAGTTGAGTCAGCGGGAGAGGGGAGGGGACAGTGATTCTGGTGGAGATTACACGCATTCCCCACCTCCAGAAGCGTCTGAACTTCCGGTGACAATATTCGGTTGATTCCGCTGTATTGAGAAAGCTTGACAACAGGGAACGGGGGACGGATGCGCACTGTGCATCCGTCCCCCGTTCCCTGTTTCCACCTGATTTACTGTATACCGAGCATCCCGAATGAGTCCCGATTGATGATTTCTTCGATGATCTCTTGCGGAACGGGATCAAGATTCGATCCTGCGACAACATGATTCATGTTTCGGAATCCCTTAATTGAATCTTCGGGTTTTGTGAAAGGGAAGTCGCTTCCAAAGAATACCTTGTGTGAGGATCCATACTCGACCAGCAGCCGCATGGCATTATAGAACTGCCAGGGTCGATAATAAAGAGCGGAGATATCGGAATACACATTGCGGTTGCGTCGGATAATGGCGATGGTTTCGCCTATCCAGGGATGGCCAAGGTGAGCCAGAACAATTTTCAGATCAGGGAATTCTGCCGCAATCTCGTCGATGATCACCGGATTGGCGTATTCCAAAGGCGCACCGCTCGCAAAAGTTGTTGCCATATGGATAAGAATCGGCAGACCATGCTTTTGCGCGTATGAATAAATCAGACGGTATCGGTCGTCGGCGGGATGAACGCCCTGGTAAATCGGACCAAGTTTAATGCCGCGGGCTCCGAGGTTCTGGTGTGTCCTCTCCAGTTCCTGCATGAAATCTTCTTCAGACGGGTCGACAGAAGTAAAGAATACCAAGCGATCCGGCGCTTTGTCTACCTGTTCCCGTACCGTGTCATTTGAAACATTCATACCGCTGAACTTGGCGCGCAAGCCGAATACAACTGCCCGGTCAACCGCTTTTGTCGCCTGAAGGTGCTCTTCGCTGGTCATGAAAAGCCGCTCTGGCGATACATGCGCATTCTCAAGATCACGAAACAATTCCGGCCCAAGCTCTTCTTTTTTCCAGAAGTGCGTGTGGATATCAAAAATCATGCACGCTCCTTTTTTCGGGAGTGAAATTTCAAGGCTTATGTTGATAAAAATAGCGAGTATACTCCCGGGAAGCAATGATTACAGATTCATTTTTAATCTAACATTCAAAAAACATGCCTGCATTGATTCAGCCAGCGCTATGTGCAGCGGTTCCTTTCCCGTATATCTGCATGGCACGGGAACTGTCGCCGGAGACGATAGAGGGCTCCGCCGGAAATCCGGGTTTAAAAAAATAATCTGATAGCCATTCAACACATCCGGAGATATTCGAGTCGGAACGATTTTCAATAAGTGGGAATCATCTCCAACTCAGGAATACTATTGCAGTTCAGAAAAAATCTGGTTGAAAAGCGCCGGGATATTCCGTATCTTTAAATCATGAAAACACATCCAAAAATACACGGCGTCATGCCGGTCCTCCAAATGCCGTACAACGAGGACGACACCATTGATTACGACATCCTCTCCCGCGAAGTTGATCATGTCATCGCCGCGGGAAGCGACGGCATCGTTCTGGCCCTCGCGTCCGAACTAGTACGCCTGACCCATGATGAACGGCTGGAACTTACCCGTGAATTGCCGAAGATGTCAGCGGGAAGGGTATCGGTGACCGTCTCTGTCGGTGCGGAAACCATCAAGGGCGCTGTCTCCTACGCCCGTTCCGCGGAACACGCCGGAGCTGACGCGGTCATGGCGATTCCGCCGGTGGCAACCCGTCTTCCGGAATCACGAGTCTACGACTATTATAAAGCAATTTATGACGCCATCTCTATTCCCCTGGTTGTACAGGATGCCAGCGGATATCTTGGACATGCGCTTTCGGTTGATATCCAGGCCCGCATGCGCAACGAATTCGGCGAGCGCGTTTATTTTAAACCCGAAGCACAACCCATTGGACCGACTCTCAGCAGAATCCAGGAAGCGACTGACCGGAAAGCGGTTGTGTTTGAAGGAAGTGGCGGATTGCAGATTATTGACTCGTACCGTCGCGGCATTTCCGGAACCATGCCCGGCTCAGACCTTGTTCGCGGCATCGTGGAGATCTGGCGCGCGCTGGAACGAGGCGACGATGATCGGGCCTATCAGGTGTACATGCCCCTAATCGCCATTGTCCTCCTTGAGTCGTCCTCTCTGGACGGGTATTTGACCATCGAGAAATACCTCCTCATGAAGCAGGGGATATTCAAGAATCGTCTGCTCCGTAAACCATCCGCTTTTGACCTCGATCCGGAAACCGCGGCTGAAGTTGACCGTGTCTACGCCATTTATGAACGTGCGCTGGGCTGAGGCTGTAATCACCGCACCCGGAACTTCCCCTTTTCATATTTAAGAAATCCTTCTTTACATAACTGTTCGAGATTTTTGGCAACTGCTGTTTCAGGGGCATTAAGCAGTTGCGCTATCTCACCTGCATTGCGTCCGCTTGTTCCGGTCATTTCCCGCAGAATATTTCCTCGGAGCTGCCGGTTGGAGCCTTCGAACCGGCTCTGTTTCTGATAATGCGCGCTACGGATGTTCGCGTTACTTCCCTTCCCCTTGAGCATGACCCCGAAATCCATCAACGCATAGTACCAGCTTCTTGGATCTTCGCGGTCCAGCGTTTCATCGACCAGGACAAGAATTTCGCGGTCAGTGACGTTTTCACGATTGTGAAAAAAGCACTGGATAAACACTCGCCGCATGTTCGTTTCAATGAACACGACCGGAAGTCCGAAGGCGAATGCGGAAATCTCACGAGCGGTGGCATGACCGATTCCCGGCAGTGACTGGAGAACTACAGGATCAGGAGGTAGTTTTCCCCCGTATTCCCGAACAATGGTCATTGCGCTGTGATGAAGGTAGATCGCCCTGCGATTATAGCCAAGCCCCTGCCAGAGCGCGAGAATATCTGCGAATGAAGCTGTGGCGAGCGTTTCAAAGTCCGGAAATCGGGAAACGAACAGCTCGTACTTGGAGACAACGCGTTCTGCCTGTGTTTGCTGGAGCATCATCTCTGAAATGAATATTTTGTACGGGTCGTTGGTCAAGCGCCATGGAAGAGGGCGGGGATGCGTGGTATAGTATCGATATACGGCGTTTCGGAAGTTATTGATCTGACGGTCGGTAAGCTGCTGAATCATGATTTGGTGCAGTTCTCCATGATCAAAACAACAGGCGGACTTCCAAAAACACTAAAAGTCCGCCCTACGGTTATTGAACTTAATGGATTTCTCGTATCGTTCTATCGTTCTCCCGAAACAGTGAGGGGAGACTTGAAGAAACGGACGGTTACATACGCCGTAATGCCGAGCACCAGCAGATAGGCGGCAAAGAAGAAGATGGGAACGGATAAGCCGAATGTATCGAAATATACCGGTTCCAAGAGGGTCTGCACCCACGGACGGGCAAGGAACCCAAGCAGCCATGCCTTCAGCAGAAGCGGCCATTCAAGAAGCATAATCCAGTTCAGGGAAAAACCTGATACACCATCTCCGGCACCTGTTGTCTGAGTAATGAACGAGCCCAGACGCAAAAACGCGCCAGCAACGAACAAAACAGCCGCGGCAAAAAGTGCAGATGCCCAGCGAGGCACTATCGACGGCTGGGTAACTGCCTCTTCCGCTGCTGCCGCGGCAAGTATGCGGTCAGCCAGACCTTCGGGAGCCGAAACCGGTTCCGTCTCATTGAGGGCAAGCAGAACCTGCTCATGCAGTTTCAGCAGAAAAGAGCAATCCTTGCATGCATTGCGGTGTTCGTCCATTACCCGGATTACGAAACCGTCGGCCACCCCATCCAGATATTCCGGGATTCGAGTTTCAAATTCTTGGCAATTCATAACTACTCTCCATCCTGGCCTCAAGCTCTGGCCGGGCCGATTACCTTCGAAAGCTCAGCGGCGAGTTGATTACGCCCCCGCAGGATGTATGTGGCAACCGTTGCTTTGGGAATACCCATTGCCTCTGCGATTTCTTCATAGGAACGATCTCCAAAGTGGTACATGGTAATGGCCATGGCCCACTTCGGCGGCAACTTTCGGACGTGATCGCGTATCATCCGTTTCATCTGATCGTTCTCCAGCAACTCGGACGGGTCAGCGCAATCGCTGGGGATGATATCAAACAGGGAATCGCCGCTGTCATCAAACGCCTTATCCAGACTCGAAGTTGGAATCTGCTTTTTGCGAAGTCTGCTTATGCAGACGTTTGAGGTGATGCTGTAGATCCAGGTTGACAGCTTGCTTTCCCCCCGGAACTCTCCCATGCTGCGGTGAACCCGCAGGAACACATCCTGAGTGGCCTCCTCAGCATCCTCGTGACTTCCAAGCATACGGAACGCCTGGTTGTACACCCTGTTCTGGTATTCCATGAGGATCTGCCGAAAGCTCTCTGCCATAACCAGGGTTCCGATCCGCGTAAATGGCGGAAACTAGTGTTCTTGATGTTATATAACATAAAACGCCACATGATGGAAAGTGATTCTTCCATCTCCTTTCTTCACTCTGAATATAGGACGGTATAATTGCAGAAAAAATTTCAAATGCGGAGTTTTTTTTTATGAATATTTCGTGTATAAACACGGGTAGAGGATTAACTCTTTCACATACCTTTACCCGCTTTCCTGCCAATCATAGAAGACATCCTTTGCAGAAAGAAAAGAGAATGGCGGCTTCACAAGGGCGTAAACTACCGAATCACCGTGAAATGCAGTAAGCGTAAAACTGTTGCGGGAAGAAAAACACGAGAGGATCAATCCTCGTCGTCATCAACATCATCATCGCTCCCGTATTTCTCCGGGCGTGGCTTATAGGGCAGTATCCTCGCTGGCCGTTCCTCCGGATAGTCCATGGATGATTCAGGTTCCGGAATGTCATCATGAAACGATATGGCTCGAAATTCGACTGGAATCACAGACTCTTCAACAGAGTTGAATTCACGAAGTTCTTCCCGTTCCCACTCACGGAGCTTCCGTTGCGAGCGGCGTCGCTTAATGAGGTATACGGTAAGGAAAAGCGCCATGATAATTGTCCAGGTCCCCGGCACCAGTACAATGAGTCTACGCGGACCGTACCGTTCCCGCATATATCGGAGGTATTCTTCTTCGAACTGGTTGGGCAGATATCCGGTGGCATCGAGAAAAGATTGATCGAAAGTCTTCCTCTCACGAAGTCCATCCAGAATACGGGTAAGAACCACCCGGTTATTCCTTTTTACAAGATAGCGGATAGCGGCAAGCGACTGATCATATGCCAGACCGGCATCGAGTGGAGAGGTGGAGAAGACGTTCTGGATATCGCTGAAAGTCATCGCCCCTCCACGGGTAATTTTCCAGGTCAGGTACAGCTCGTTACGGAAGCCCCATTCGCCGGAGAACAGTTCGGCGCACCCCTCATGAAACCATCGTGGAATACGCTCGTTACCGGCGGCATCAAATATGATGAGATGCACGATCTCGTGAGCGATGATTTTTTCAAGTTCGAGCTTTTGTCCGGCCAGCGGGGAAAGGATAATCCGTCCACCCGGCATGGCAACTGCGGCGCTCCAGTCGGGCAGCGAGCCTTCTGTCAAATCCCGAAAATGTTCATCGGAAGCGGCAATGGTAATATTTATATCGCCTTTGTAGGAAACCCCGAAAGCCCGGGATACTCGGGCAAGTATTGTACTGGCGGATTCGGCCACAAGACGGGCTTAGTTTCCCTTCACTCCTTCGTGGTGAACGAATATATTTCCCCTGTCAAGCGACTCCGAAAAAACGTCCGCGGTTAAAAAAACCGCAAGCAGGATAAGAACAAAAACTCGGAGCAGCGTATGTTGTACATTTTTCATGGTTCCTGCATTCTCCGTAAGATCAACTGCATGCACCGAAACCTCGTAATATTTCGGCTGACAGTCAAGGGATATCGGACTGGTCTCCTTGATGTTTGCACAAATACGTTAATATCTTTTACAGGGGAGCATCCTGCTGTATAACGCCGTGTTAATTGTCCTTGCGCCGTTATGTGCGTTGCTATACCTTTATCCTGATATAAGACTCGTGATAGCAGGAAAATATCCCTGAAATGACATACCACTGCCCGAGGTTTTAATGCATATGCATACGCGGTTTCCCATGAAAATCAGTACGGCTCGGGCAATTCACCTCCGGGCGCCCCTTGAAGATCCCTATCGTACCACATTCGGTACAATGACCCACCGTCAGGCGGTTATCATCGAACTGGTCAATGAAGACGGCACAACCGGGGTAGGCGAAAGCTGGATAAATTTCCCGTCCTGGGCGCCGTTTGAAAGGATGGCCGCCTACCGTGACGGGTTCTTTCCGATACTCGTCGGGAAAAAAATTGAAAGCGTCACCGATTTCGTTCGTGAACTTTGGAACCGTCACTACCGCTCCGCCCTCCAGTCGGCTACCCTGGGACCGCTCGTACAGGCGCTGTGCGCCATTGAGGCAGCGTTTTGGGATATTCAGGCCAGAAACACCGGTATTCCGCTTTCCGGCCTTTTTTCCGAAACCGCGGTAAACTCACTTGACGTGTATGGAAGCGGAATCAACCCTCCCTTTTCCGAAAAAGCTATCCGTACGGCACAAAGCCATGGGATCCGCACGTTCAAGTTGAAGCTCGGATACGGAGATGCAGAAGACCGCAGCAATATCGAATGTCTGAAAAGGATGCTCGGGGTCGGAACAGAACTGGCGGTTGATGTTAACAGAAGTTGGTCTTACGATCATACTCTGCAGTGGATTGATTATTTGCGGGATGAGGGAGTTTCCTGGCTGGAGGAACCTCTTTGCATTGAGGAACAACATCGCTATGGCGAACTCTTTGCCCAAACGGATGTTCCCATCTCCGCCGGCGAGAACTTTCTCATTCCGCCGGGTGTTGATTTTTCCTGCGAGGGAGTGGAGGGATTTTCGCTGAATCAAAGCGGGCTTGCCCTTCACATTATACAACCAGCGGTGGTTAAGAACTGCACTTTTTCGGACGCGGTCAGACTCGCTGAAATCGCAGAGAACTCCGGGAAACGTCTCTGTCCCCACTTTCTGGGTTCTGCTCCCGGCTTGGCGACCACCGCGCATCTTGCTTCCTTGACAAGGACGCCATTCCTGGAGTGGGATATCAACCCGAATCCCCTTCGTACCCACCTTTTCCGCGATGCCTTCAGTATCAAGGACGGGAAACTTCGAATAAGCGAAGAACCCGGGATCGGATGGACGTTTCGGCAGGATGTACCCCCGGAATGGGTGATGCGTGTCGAAACGGTGTCAGGATAAGGACGCTTCCGGTTTGATTATAGCATGTGTTGTCACACTGTGCCTGAAAGATCCGGCAGGTATCGGACGTAGACATCTGGTCACACGGTTGGTTTTGAGCCAACGGGAACAGGGGAGAGAACATGCAGGTTCAGGTGATACCGCTCGTGATGCTCGCCATCTATGCAGTTATTACCATTGGGATCGCCAATATCCTGCTCAGACGAAAGCTGGGCTCGGACCACTTCCTTGTAGCGGGCCGCGCACTTCCGCTCACTCTTGTGGTCGCAGTCGTACTCGGCGACTGGGTCGGAGGGAACGCAACAATCGGGGTCGGGCAACGAGGATACACGGATGGTTTGACCGGAGCCTGGTATACCATCGCGCTCGGCTTGTCCATGTTTGTGTTCGCCTCTACCATGTCGGCCCGTTTCCGCCGTCTCCGGGCGGTAACCATACCAGAAGTCATCGGAAAACTGTTCGACCGGAAAACCCGTCTCATGGCGGCAATCGTTATCGGAGGAGCGTACTTTGTCGCCGGAATCACTCAGATCATTGCAGGAGGAGCGCTTCTCGCTCCGATTTTTGGTACTGAAAAATGGGTGGCGGACTTTGTGTCAATGGCGATTTTCATGGCCATCATCACCGCGGGCGGATTACGGTCGATCGCTTTGGTCAACGTTATACAAATATCCGTCATATTCATTGGGGCATTCATAAGTCTCGGCTTTGCGCTCTCCATGGTCGGCGGATCCATATCCGGCGGAGTTTCACGTCTCATCACTGATTTGCCGCAATCGTACTGGAGTCTGACGAATGGCAATCCGCTCACCCTTTCCGGGGAAATTCTCGCCACGGTGCTGATCGTGTTCGCCGGCCAAGCCGCGATTACCGGAATATTCGCGGCCAAAGACGTGAACTCCGCGGTACGCGGATCCTGGATCGTAGGATTCCTTCTGATTCCAATCGGCTTTGCATTCGCACTGATTGGCATGTGCGCCCGCATTCATTTCGGCGGAGCACTCCCTTTTGGGCTTTCAGCGGTCCCGGCGATGATGCTCGCCATGAATCCCTATATTGCGGGAATCGCGCTGTGCGGTCTCTTCGCCGCGATTATCTCCACCGGTCCGCTTTGTTTTCTCGCCCCAACCCAGATACTGATTCGGGACATATACACGGTTTACATCAATCCTGAAGCTTCTGATCGCACACGTCTTCTTGCCAGCAGAATAATCGCCAATATTCTTCTCGCCGGGGGATGGGTAATCGGAGTGGCATTGACCGAGGTACTCAAGGTTGCCTACTGGGGATTTGCGTTCAGGATAGGAATCGCGGTCATTCTCCTCGGGGTGACCTATCTCGGAACACGCCGTGTTTCGGAGGATGGAGCATTCTGGGGGCTTATAGCCGGAGCAGCCGTGTTCGTCGTCTGGACAATCGCGGGGAGCCCATACGGCCTTCATGTGGCTGTCCCAAGCATGATCGCTGTTCTGGCGGCAACACTGATACTCTCGCATTTCATGAAACGCCGAAACGAGTTGCCGCCTGATATCGAGGAGGCTCTTCACCCCGGTTCCACTGGGGGCCGCCCGCTGTCCGGCGCCCCGGATGGTGAAGCAGAACCCGCCTGAAATCTCTATATGTGAAAAGGGGAATGCTCCTGACTTCTTGGACGGGAGCGTTTCTTGGTAATAACCCGGCATTTCACCGTTTCCCATGGACCGGGGAAAACGACAGAATGGTAACACGCTGAAATCTCACCTGTTACGGAATTCTGCTTTCCGGATTTTTTCCCGGCTGTTCTAATGTAATCTCAAACGCTTGCAGGCGTTGCAGCAGTGATAGTTTAACAGCGAAGATAACTGCACATGGCATAAGCTCAAACACGAGCCTTGTGTTGTAACGCTCTTTATATGAAGGGGAAAGACGGGATACTCGGTGAGTTTATTTCAGCATGACTGATTGTATATAGACGGCCATCTCTTCACAGAGTGACTTGCCCGCGGCGCCGCGCAAAGGGATTTCTACCGTGTATATTCCCTGTTTCAGACCAAGCACGAGTGAATGTCGTTTGCCGACACGTTTGCCATTATCAGAAACGATGCAGGTTTCAACGCGCTCCAGCCTGATTATCATCGGTGCATCGTCTTCTGAACGGAGGACTATTCTACGGTCGGTCAGGACGAAATCGCAAGACTTCCGGGTCATGCGTCCTTGTCCTGCTGACCTTGACAGGAAAGCCCCGGAAGTAAAAATGTTCCCGCGTGTAAATACCGCAGCGACGGATTCCCCGTTTTCAAGTCCTACCCCGCTCGCCTGCAGCCAGACAGCATAGTTGCCTTCAAGCACATCGTGCGGCAGAAATGTGTTACGAAGACGTTCAGTCTGGCTGCGACGCTCCTGGTCCATGTCGGCGTTACAGGAACTGCAGATTCCATCTGTTCCATCGTTTATTGCACCACATTTCGGACATTTACGATGCAGCGGAGTTCCACATTTGTCACAAAAGCTCTGTCCGGGGACATTGACGGAGGAGCAGGATGGACAGGTGCGACCTTCCTCAGGGACAGGATTGTTCGGACGGATCGATGCTGCTTTACGAAATACGCTTTCTGATGGGGCGCCACCCGTGCCGGGGTCAGCACTTGGCTTAGGACCGCTTTGGCTTTTGATATAGGCGAAATAATGAAAACTGTCTCCTGTGGACTCCATGTCCCGGCAGGCAGCCGATACTTCCACAAATCCGATGCGCCGAACCCTTTTTGAAAAACCGATGAGAAGGCAAAGGTCCGCCACGGAACAGATAATCCGCGGGCATCCCTCCGAGTAGTGGTAAATTCCTTCGAAGGCATCAGCGGTAAATATGTCATCGTTTACTCCGACTTTTCTAAGACGGAACTGGATAAGAGATTTTGTGTCGTTGTAATCGAGATTCTTGAGGAAAAAGCGAACCGGAAGTCTCTGCCAGAATTCTGGCATATCACGGAGAATACCATCCAGTGGTTTCTGCCCGGAAAAAATGAATGTAAGCAGGAAGGCATCGGAAACGCAAAAATTCAGCAGAATACGCAACTCCTGAAGAATATCGGGACGCTCCTTGAGCATCTGTCCCTCGTCCACGATTACCACGACCTTGATGCTTTCGTTGTACAGGGCGAAGAGACGATCGCGGAGGGAATTGAGAGATCTGATCTTTTCCGTGGTATGCAGCTCGCCTCCGAGCTGACGAGATATTTCACCGATCATTTCGACGGGGGAAAGGGTTGGGTGGTCTATAAAGACAACTCGCACCCGGCCGGAGTAATACTCACGGAGATCGTTCTGTAAACGCGCCAGAGCAGAGGTCTTCCCGTTACCCGCATTGTCCGAAACCAACAGAGCGCCACCCTTGTGCGAAAATATGGCGTACTTCAGACGCATGAGACACTCGGAATGCTGTGCGGAAAGATACAGCATATCCGGGTCGGGCGTCAGGGAGAATGGTGGCTTGGACATTCCCCAGTATGAGAGATAATCTTCATTCACAATTCGATGCTCCGTGCAGGGTTATTGGGACGACTGATATAATACTGAGAAATACTCCTTCGGCAAAGCATCAAACGTGGCGCCGAAAACTTTTTAAGACACATGACGACCGGAACGGTGTGGGATCACGCTATCAGATACGCAACGAAACATGTTTACAGGGTTGGAAGTGCCGAATATTTCATTCAGGCAAACAGGGTCCACACCCCGGTTACCATCCGTTCCCGCAAGAAGAGACTCAATTCGTATCGGATATAATGGGGCTCTCTGCCGCTTCATGTGGGTAAACGATAGTTGCAAGAAGGAGTCGGGAGTCAGAGAGAAGGGAACCGTCCGGAACCTTTGTCGGGACTGTCTGACTATATGCCGTTTGGCTTCATCCGGTCAACAACCGGCGTGGGTCATCGGCAAAGGATACGAACCGCGCCGAAACCGGAGCGGTGGGCAGATGAAACTGGGAGCGTTCCGTTATGCTAAAGAATAGTCGGCTGTATTCCGTGGAGAATATAATCAGCGATCAATCCGGCGATTTCAGGCTTGGTATGCGCGCGCGCAACTACCGTTCCGTCCGGAGTAACGAAAAGAGCCTCGTGAGATTGTGCACCGACCTTGTCCAGGTCGTTGGCCACCACCATGTCGATACGATGCTTTTGAAGAGAACCCAGCGCGCGGCTGACAAGTTGATTCTCACTCACACCTGCCTCCAGCTTAAAACCGACAATGAAGGCTTCGGGAAAAACCTGACGGATCAGTGCGGTAATTTTCGGCGTTCGAACCAGTTGAATGTTCCAGGTTTCCGTATCCGAAGCTCTTTTCTCGTCAGCGCTCTTTTCGGGAACATAATCGAGTACCGCCATCGCATGGACAACAGCCCGGATATGGACGCCGGACGTCGCGGACTTGATCTGTTCCGTCAGATCGTCTATTGTCTCAATTTCAACAGTCCGGAGGAGTGGCGAGGGAGAGAGCGAAGGGACTTCCGACCCGCAGCCGCGCAGATGCAGAACGGGAACTCCCCGGCTGACAAGCGTTTCTACTATCCGGGCGCCCAAAGCCCCGGATGAAGTGTTTGCGATATAGCGGACACGGTCGATCCAGGCGCGAGTTGGTCCGGATGTAACCAGTACCCGTCCCGGCTGTAAGTAACCTGTCACAGACTTGCAACCTCCTCGGCAAAAAGAATTCTTCGCGGGTTATGGTACAGAAGAAGATCGGCCGCATCTTCTCCCAAACGGTCTGAAAGAGCAATCCAGGCTGAATCGAGGTTGAACGGTCGGTCCGCTATATCATGAGCATCAGAGGCAACACAATGAACGAGTCCTTTCTCCAATAGTTCCCAGGAAAATTCCGAAATGCGGCGTCCGAAATCACCCAGAATGCTTCCAGATGTGATCTGCATGACAACTCCTTCCGAAATAAGGGAGGCAATGGAATCGAAATCGCCGATAAGCGGAACAACCCTCTCCGGGTGTGCGAAAACCGGACGTTTCCCCTGCGAGAGGAGTCGGGACATGGATTGAGGGAAATGACGTGAATAGTGAGACATGGATACTTCAATGAGAGAGTAGACACCCATTCCGCGATAGCTGCCGATGGGCCACTCCACCAACTCATCGAGTCCGAACTGGAAAAATATTTCTGATCCCAGGAAAAGGTCAATTCCGATCTGTTCTCCGATAACCGACATCTGAGTTTCGCGGAAACGGGAAAGTACTGTTTCCTCCCAGGCGGGACTAAGATTATTCAAGATATGCGGTGTGGCAGCAACCGCGCGGATACCCGCGGCTGCTGCACGGCGAAGCATGCGGAGAGACATTTCCAGGGTTTCAGGGCCGTCATCCACCCCGTAAAGGAAATGACTGTGGATATCAACATACACGAGGGTAAACCTTTTCTGGTATCGTTAAGAATCATGAACGAACTGGAAAAACCGCTGAAGGACAGACTTTTAAAAAAGACGGTTATCTGGTTGAGTCAGTGTCGTGTTTCTCCATTTTCCTCTCTCGCGAGAGAGCGTGGGAAGATGGAGAATGCATTGCTTTTTCAAGCAGGCCGGAGTCAATCGAACCGTTAAACTGAAGTTTGAGGGCATAAACGGAGTAAGAGTAAGCGGCCCTGAGAGAAGGGCGAAAAACAAATTGGGTGCTACTGGACACGGTTTGATCAGG
>JAWLHT010000032.1:0-25331 GCA_041690195.1 Candidatus Latescibacterota bacterium | reverse complement strand
CGGGCAGAATCTTGAGGGAGCGCCGTACACTCCCGGCAAGGATGCCGATATTGACTTGTACATGAGCAGCTGGACCGAATCCATGCGAGACTTTCTCCCTCGATGACGGTCCATACCTCTTCCGTTCCCGCCGGATGGCTGTGCGGGTGGGCGATGGTCATGGGATCGAGTGATACGGTGAGCACTCTTTCCAGCGTTCCCAGTCCGGCATCGGTTTCGAAGAGGTACTTGACAATATGGCACCAGTGACCGTTGGTGGAATCTATGGGAATGGTGTTCTCATCCTTGACCATCATCTCTTTGTTCGGACGAAACCCCGGTGGTGTCGGCTCGTTGACAAGGAGCAGGGTGAGGGGTTCATTGCCGGTGCAGGTCAGCGTATAGTTCAGGCCGGAGGGCATGAGCACTGCGATGCCGGGGTAAAGATCGGCGGTTTTCTTTCCCGCCCTAACCGTACCCTTGCCGGTAAGAATGTAAAAAATTTCCTGTTCGCCCTTGAGCGTGACCGGCGAGGTCGAGGTATTCGGAGCAAGCGTGGCGTGGGTGAAGCTGTTTATATACTTCAGAACAGCCCCCTTCCGGGGTGGTTTCATCGGGTCGCCGTCACACTTCGTCAAAATGTCACGTTCGGCGAGGGTACCGTGCGTGATCCGGGGAGAAACGCCCTCCCAGGTTCCCAGATAGAGATCGGGGTCCGCATCCTTTCCAGGTGTATACGGAGTGCCGTCGAGCGTCTGCGCCGACAGTGTTCCCGGAAGGAGCAGGAGCGGCAAAAGCATCGCCGCGAGCAGTTTACGAACCATTCCTTGCCTCCTGTGATGGAATTACGTGATTCTGAAACTTTTCACATCCTGAAAAGATACATCCGGCATCCCGCTTTGGCAAGCGTGGTCTTCAGCATAGAGCCGGGGTGATGAGCTAACTTTTTACCGGATGCGAAGATATTTGTTTTGACAATTGTTAGTTTTTTGTTAGTTTATTGTTAGCTTGAATGGTGTAAATCACAAACGTAAAAGGGGGTGATGACGACAGCATTTGGGTATGTTTCAAAACCAGTTGTTGTGGTGTGAACTGCAGTTCCAAAAAAAGGGGCAAAGCAATGAGAAGAAGTGCAATACTGATGACGGCGGCGCTTCTCGCGGCTTCCTCGGCGTGGGCGGCGAATTTCACTCCCAACGTTTTGAGGCTTTCCGCACCGGACGCTGTCTCGTACGACTTTGACGGCACCAATTTGGTGCTGCCGGTTACTGTCACCGGACCTCAGGCTTCGGTGGTCTTTACCGTTTTCACAAAGGACAAGGGGTCTTCCATTCAGAAGGTGAAGAATGGATTCCTGGGCTGGCATTATGTGAACAACATCGATACATGCCTCTATGTTTCCAACTTCAGCGACTTTGGGAACGGCCAAAATGAAGTGACCTGGTCCGGCAAAGATTCCGATGGCAATCTCGTTCCCGCCGGCGACTATACCTATTATCTCTGGGGATATAACAGCCAGTCGCCCCGTTCGCTTGTTTGCTCTCAGTTTGGCCCGGCTTCCAACAGCGCCGGCATGATCAAGGTGTTCGACGAAAACAACAACATTCTCCCCAATCCGGTATATTTTCCTCCGGCCCAGTCCATCACGCAGATTTCCGCGGATAACGGCGGTTACAATAATACTTCAACTGCCGGTCTCAAAACCCGGGCCAAGTTCACGATCGGTTCCGACCCGTTGGATCCGTCGTTCGTGGAAACCACCACGTACATGGGATGGGGCGACAGCGGCAAGCTGGCGTTCATGCCCGGCGACAACCAGTATTACTTCGTGGAGAATTATCTCCCGAAAGCCGAATATCCGGAGGGGCTGCATCATGTCATGAAGTACAAGTGGGTCCCCAACGGCCAGTCCGAACAAGTGCTGGAGTTCGGGGACAACGGACTGTTGAGCTTCAACAATACCTCCGCGGGATACGCCGGTCCCATCAGCGACGGAGGAAGCGAACTCTGGATCGTGGTCGGTGACAACTCCTATCCCACCTACACCAATCCCGAAATCATGTACTATGTTGACCCCACGGACGGAACGGTGCTCCGGACCTATGATTTCTCATGGCTCTGGTGGGATGCGGCCGAAGTGACCCGGGCGCAGCAGAACGGCGACAAGTATCATGGCGGCCCGACCATGGCTACTTATCGCAACGGCCTGTTATACTGCGCCGGTCTTTCTTTCTGTACGAAACAATGTATCGATCCGACTCAGGAGAATGATGATGATGTGACGCTCTGGATCAACGGAAACGGAGATTATGTCGGCGACCGTTTCTTCGATCCCGAGGCGGGTAACAAGGCCTGGTACTGCTCCGCAGCGAGTTCCGCGCCATGGGTGTACGAGTTCTCTGCCGATGCCAATGGGTTCTCGGTCTTTTCGTCATATGACCTCGGGGCGGTTTCCATGGGTCTCCTTGCTCCGGACGGCACTGGAATCGGGTATCTCCCGCTTCCCGGTGACACCGCTTCCATGAAGTACGGTCAGTTGTTCGTGGATGCCGGCACTCCGTTTGACGGCATCTACTGCGACAATCCTCCCGACACGACTTACCCGAAAGCGCTGTGGTACGTCGGCCAGGACTCCATCAAGGGTACGATCAGCACCCAGATTGCGGTTGCGGACGATTCTCCGACTGCCTTCACGGTCGCCCAGAACGTGCCGAACCCCTTCAACCCGACCACCACGATTTCCTTCACCCTGACCAAGGCCGGTCGTACCACGGTCGAGGTGTACAATGTGGCCGGACAGAAGGTTGACACCCTGGTGAATGCCAGTCTCAAGACCGGTTCCCATTCCGTGACCTGGAACGCCGCCAAGTTCTCCGCCGGTGTCTACTTCTACACCGTCAAGAGCGGCTCCTTCTCCAGAACACTGAAGATGACCCTCCTCAAGTAGTGTGTACGCGCTCCCAAACGAAAAAGCCCGGAAAAAATCCGGGCTTTTTCGTTTGGGCTTAATTATCATATGTATGGAGCTTTTCCGTATTGCAAGCGGGGGACACACTCCGAGTCCGGAATCTTCACGTTCGGAATCATTTGTGACCGGCCAGCAGGCATGAGGGGAGTAAACAACGTGAAACAATACCGAAAGGAACTCTGGTTCGAAACACGAAACCGTCGGGAATTCATCAACATCACGCCACGGCTGCGATCCTGCCTTCAGGAAAGCGGCATTCAGGAGGGGCTCCTCCTCTGCAACGCCATGCACATCACCGCCTCGGTGTTCATCAACGACGACGAAAGCGGACTGCACCATGATTTTGAGGTGTGGCTCGAAAAACTCGCCCCGGAGAAGCCCTATTCCCAATATCGTCACAACGGTTTCGAAGACAATGCAGACGCGCATCTCAAGAGAACCATCATGGGCAGGGAAGTGGTTGTGGCGGTCACCGGCGGAGATCTTGACCTTGGACCGTGGGAACAGGTGTTCTATGGAGAGTTCGACGGGAAAAGAAAGAAACGTGTTTTAGTGAAAATCATTGGAGAGTAACTGAAGATGCGAAAATGTATTCTTCCTGTTCTATCTGCTGTATTCTGTGCGTTTCTGTACGGAGTATCACCTGCGGAAGCCAGGAAAAACGTCATCCTGATCATTCCGGATGGAACAACCCCGGGTTTATGGTCCGCGGTGCGGGCCATGACAGTGGGTACGGACAATCTTCTCAATGTGGACCGGCTTCCGGTTCAGGGGCGCTGCCGGACCTATTCCGCCAACGCAATGATCACCGATTCCGCGGCGGGAGCGACCACATACGCATGCGGGGTCAAGACAAGCAACGGCGTACTCGGCATGGATGCCTCGACTGTTCCCGGGGATTCACTTACCGGGAAATCGGTTCCCAGTGTTCTTGAACTGGCGCAAAGATCAGGATACGCGACAGGTCTTGTCACAACGGCATACATTCAGCATGCCACGCCCGCCGCATTCTACTCACACCGGGCTCATCGCGACTGGTATGACCTTATCGCCAACGACCTGGCGAACAGTAACATCGATGTCATCATGGGCGGAGGACGGCAGTACATGATTCCGGCGAATACGCTGGATGAGGAAGGCGAACAGTCCAGGCGCAAGGATGGCAGAAACATCATCGCCGAAATGCAGCGTCATGGATACACCTATGTTTTCGATACGCAGGGATTCAAGGAGCTCGAACCGGAAAAAACGTCCAGGCTCCTGGGAATCTTCGATGCCGGACACATGGAATATGAGGCGAACCGCGCGAATGATACCGCCGGAGAGCCGCCGATATGGGAGATGACCGAAACCGCTCTGAACATTCTCTCCAGGAAAAAGAAGGGATTCTTTCTCATGGTCGAGGCGGCCAGAATCGATCATGCCGCCCACGACCACATGACCCGGGAATACCTCTGGGACGGAATTGCATGTGACAAAGCGGTCGGCGTGGCCATGGAATTTGCGAAAAGGAACAAGGATACGCTGGTGATCGTGGTTCCGGACCATGGGTGCGGCGGCCCGCACCTGGTGGGTCTCCATGATTTGGCCACACCGGACAGCGCGGTGATCAATGAACATGGCTTCGCTCACTACAGTCTGAACGGTCTTGGCTTTCCGGAAGATGACGGAGGCCGCCCGCTCGCCATCCAGTGGGTCCAATCCACCGGCCATACCGGAGAAGATGTCACGGTGAGCGCCATGGGACCGCACGCCCGTGAACTGGACGGGGTCATTCAGAACACCGATGTGTTCACCATAATGGTCCGCCACCTCGGGCTTAAAAAAAAGAGTTCAGCAAAACGGGATGCTGCCGATCTGATCGATTTCTGAATCCGGAGCGCCCGTCTTGTTCAACAGTATACGCGTTTTATTCACGGGAAAGGGGAGAAACCCTTGACCCCGCTCCTGAAAGCGGTTATACTGCCTCACTGTGAAGGCCATGAACAAGAACCGGTTGCAAAGGTCATACAACTTATCGGGGAATCATCATCCAATACAAGATTCACCAGTTACTCCAGGGGTTTTTATGAGAAAAATTCCGGCTGTCGTATTTCTGCTCCTCATCGGATCTGCAGGGACTCTCTGCGCCGAACTGTATCACCGGGCGCCTGACGTGCTTCCGGGCACGCTTCCGGAGATGCGGACAACTGAGTATTGGATCAACCGGATGACAGCTCCGGACGAGATTATTCTCACACCGGCTGAAATCGAGCGTATGAATAACGCCTACGAAACGTTTATCCGTTCCGACAATCCTTTCAGGGGCATCCGGAAAGAGCGGATTCCCGAACTCACCTACTGGTGGCCGGGACATGTCAACTTTGTTCAGGATTTAAGCGGTATGAGTTCGAAGGCGATAGCTGATACGGTTCGTTCCAGAATCCAGGCTGAAATCGACTTCATGCGAGGCAAACCTTTCGGAAACATCCTCGCGGTTGAGTACCGTCCCCAGGACCTCGACCGTTTTGAGCGTGAAATGGCGCTCGACCGGGTATCGGACACAATCAGGCCGCGCAGCGGTATTGCAGTTCGATGCGGCCGCCTGCGGAATGTACCCTCATTTTTCCCCATGGAGCAGGGTATCATTGAAAATGGCAAAACCCGATGGGATCAGTGGAACATCGCGGTGCTTCGTATCGGCACGCCGGTGACTGTGCTCCATTCTTCAAAGACCGGTGAATACCTCTTTGTGCTCTGCGAAGAGGGATACGGTTGGATGCGATCCGAGGACGTTGCCTTCGGCTCCGAAAAAGCCATCCGGGACTTCACAACTGCTCGCAGCTTCGTTGTATGCACCGGGGACCGGGTTCATTATTATGGCGACAAATCCTGCACCATCGCCTCCGGCTTTTTCCGTATGGGCGACCGTCTGCCGCTTGTAGCGGGGAACGGTCCAAAACAGGTGAAAGCGCCCGTCCGCAAGACCGACGGCAGTCTCGCTTTCGAAACCGCGTGGCTCGCCGGTAATGCTGATGTCAGTGTCGGCTGGCTCCCCTATACCCGAAGAAATGTTGTGGTTACCGCGTTCAAGCTCCTGGATAACCATTATGACTGGACCGGGGCATGGTTCGGCCGTCAACATGAAACTACTTACCGGGATATCTTCGCCGTGTTCGGCTTTCGTTTACCCTGGCATGGAGGTCTGTTCACCTTCTTCGGGAAGAACACGGATGTAATGCAGCCGGATATCGGCAAGGAAAACCAGTACAAGATGATTCTTCGGCACGAACCGTTCCTTACCCTCCAAAGTTGTGGCGGCCACGCCCAGTTGTTCCTTGGCGAATACAACGGGGAGCCGATCGTGTTTGATCAGCACGGTTACGGCTACACGGATGAAAACGGGGTCGAACGTGAAATACGCCGTTGCTGTATCGGCGATATGCGACATCCTTCCTACTTCCTTAAACGTGATGTCACGTTCCTTGAACTGAAGTAACAGATTGTCCGGCATAACTCATACCGCGCCAAACCAAATGAATTCCGGCGCAAGACGATAATAAAGTACGAAACGAAAGAGGTTTCTTTTGTCAAATAAAGCCATCGTTATGATTTGCCTTCTCTCACTCGCTGTTGCACCCGCGACTCAGGCGCAGACTATTTATGAATACACGGTCAAACGAACCCCTCAGGCGCTCACGATCGACGGCGAACTGGGTGAGCCGGCCTGGCAGGATGCTCCCTTGACGGAAGCCTTTGTCCAGTACCGTTATGGCACTTACGCGAAACAGGCCACGCAGGCGAAGATGCTCTGGGACGACACGTATCTGTACGTTGCCTTCATCATGAACGACAAGGATGTCTGGGCGGCAACCGAAGTCTGGAGCAGCGGCTGCCTCTGCGATGAGGAGGTTGCCGAGGTATTCATCGACCCGGATGGCGACGGAATCGACTATCTCGAAATGGAAATCAACCCCTACGGCGCGCTCATGCCCCTGCGCATGACCAAAGCATACTCCGCGGGCGGCTCCGGCGACTATTCCTGGACCTGTCCCGGCCTCAAGATCGGCACAAAGGTGAACGGCACCTTGAACAACGCCTCCGACACCGACCAGAACTGGGTCGTCGAACTGGCCATTCCCTTCAGTGCTGTTTCCGACTGGGCTCCGACCATGGACTTCCCCCCCCGTGACGGTGACTCCTGGCGCCTGAATCTGTACCGGTACGAGTACGGCCGGGACGTAAACGGGAACACTCCGAGCAGCCTGATGGAACTGACTGCATGGAATCAGACCGACAGCCGCGGCTTCCATGCTCCTGACAAGTTCGGCAGAATCATTTTCTCCACAGAGATCTCCGGCGGCGCAACGTTGGTCTCTGAAGCATCAGCGATTCCACACGCCCTTTCCATTACATCAAATTATCCAAATCCTTTCAATCCGGTGACAACCATCGGATTCACGGTGCCTTCCCAGGGCACGGTACGGCTCGATTTGTTCAACGTGACGGGTCAGAAAGTTCGGACGCTTCTCAATTCCTCTCTCCAGGCAGGGACATACACTGCAAACTGGGACGGAAGGCTGGAGAACGGAACGGTAGCTCCGTCGGGAATCTACTTCGCCCGCATCACTCAGGGAACACAATTCTTCACCAGGAGAATGATGCTGCTCAAGTGAACGGTTCATTGCTGGACAGCCCGAGAAGCTCCCCCTTTCGAGGGGGAGCTTTTTTCTCGGCAGGACACCATATAACGACGGCTGTTCATACCGTACATGAAAGTATATTTGTAACGTACCACCATGCAGAGGGTAATGTCTGGCTATTATCCGTTTGCCGCATTTGCTTTCCATACATATATTGTGTAGCTGCATTACTCCACCGTTCGGCTCTGCATAACGACCGGTCCCGGTCCCGGGAACCCGGACGCAGGGTGGCATGCAAGCCGCCGGTTCCATTTCAGCCATGTGGTTTCCATAATGTGAACCGGAGTTCCTGATTCCACGTCACACCATAGCGTAGTCCCGCTTTTTTTTGCATCCGGGGGAATGAAACTTATGGAAGTTACCGCCAGCAAGTCTCACCTTGACGGTATCATTCAGGTACCGCCGTCAAAGTCGCATACCATCCGTGCCGTTCTGATCGCCGCTCTCGCCGAGGGACGTTCAGTGGTTCAGGCTCCGCTTGAGTCACTGGACACACGCTCGGCACTCCGTTGCCTTGAAGCGTTTGGCGCCCGGGTTGAATTCTCGGGGAACGACTGGATAATTGACGGTGTTGGCGAAAAAATCGGGATTCCGGACAACGTTGTCGATGTGGGCAATTCCGGGACAACGCTCTATATGCTCATGGGAACCGCGGCACTGGTGCAGGGCTGGACAGTGCTTACCGGTGACGACCAGATACGGCGAAGGACCGCGAGCCCCCTGATCACTGCCTTGCGACCACTCGGAGCCGATGTTTTTTCCACACGGGGTAACGGTATGGCGCCGATCGTGGTACACGGCAGCATGCACGGCGGGTCCACGAGTGTAGCCGGAATAAGCTCACAGTATCTTTCCAGTTTGCTTCTGGCTTGTCCGCTTGCCGCCGGGGATACCGAGATTATCGTTACCGTTCTCAATGAGCGTCCGTATGTCCGTATGACTCTCGACTGGCTCGAATCACAAGGGATCAGGGTAGAAACCGATGATACTTACTCGGTATTCCGGATCTCCGGTAACCAGCGATACCGGCCTTTCGAGCGAAAGATCCCCGGAGACTACTCCTCGGCAGCTTTTCCCCTTTGCGCCGGAGTGCTCGCGGGCGGCTCCGTTGAGTTGAAGGGGCTGCTAAAAGAGGACTCCCAGGGCGACAAGGAAGTTATTTCCATTCTCCGTCGCATGGGAGCTTCCATTGAAGCGACCGCGAATTCGATTATCGCCCGTGGCGGCGGCTTGCGGGGGATCGATATTGACATGAACGCGATACCGGATGCAATCCCGATTATGGCGGTCTGCGCATGCTTTGCGGAAGGAACAACGGTGCTGCATAACGTACCCCAAGCGCGAATAAAGGAAACCGACCGCATAGCGGTCATGGCGCGTGAGCTGACCCGACTCGGCGCTGACATAAGGGAGTTGCCCGACGGCATGATCATCAAGGGGACAGGTTTGCGGGGCGGTACAGTGCATGGTCACGGCGACCACAGAATTGTCATGGCAATGGCAGTGGCGGGACTGGCGGCAGACGCGCCCATCACCGTTGATACCGCAGAAACAGCCGATGTCACCTTTCCAGGCTTCTGGAACGCCATGACATCGATGGGAGCGCACTTTCGACGGAACACATAATATTACGCAATCAGACGGCACAGCAGGCATGTACTCCACGAAACGGATGCACGATCGATACAAGGGGTGGGGTAATCATGAAATCGGGGAAGGACCGGAGGTTTTTTTCCATATGTACAATTAGGGCAATATAAAAAACTCACATGAATTCATGTGCGTTTTTTTTATTGCCCAGCCGATTATATGACCGCATCGGTCGGAGCGGTATGGACCATCCGCTTCCGGGGGCGATGGAGCGCCTCTTTCAGGAGCTTTCCGGGCTTGAAGTGTGTCTTCCGGCGGGCGGGCACGAAAATGACGTCTCCGGTACGGGGATTCCGCGCAGCGGGTTTGGGCCGGGTATCCTTGACCTGAAACACTCCAAATCCCCGAATCTCGATGCGGTCACCGTTGATCAGGCTCTTGCGCATGGCAGAGAACACACTGTCCACCACCTTCGATGCAAGGGTTTTTCTGCATCCGGTCTCTTTTGCGACTTCGAGCGCCAGATCCTTCTTCGTTGTAGTCATCAAATTCCTCCTCTATTCCTCAACAAGCGGGCCGCTTTCTGTTTTTAATAAAGCAACAACCCCGGTTCAAATGGAAAACGAACGGTGAAACAGGTAAAAAGTAAACTGAAAGAAAAATCTTCACTCCGCTTCCGCGGGTACGTAACTGCTTCGTAAATAGTTCATTCTATGGAATTTAAAGTAATACCAATTATGCAATATGTCAAGTGAAAAACATTGTGCAACTATTTGCGTCACTATACACTCCACACATCTCCAACGTTTTTTCCAAGCATTTATCCCGGTCGGCCCGAACGTGAGAAACTGGGTGACCACCGCCTGAGCTTCGTTAGTTTAACTAACCTTTCCAGATAATGTTCCAAATAATCTTGACATAGAACGATTCTGGTGTATCCATTTCCGTTTTGATTCCGAAAAGAAGCCTGCTCAGGTATTGGTGCAACGCCTGGAGCGCTCGGGAGTTCCCAAGCACCAGGGATAGGGATGTCGGCTTGAGAAGAAAACAGTGATTATTCAGTTGTCTCACTCTATTCCATCCGAAGCATCATCGGCACGTTCCGGTACGGAAAAGAAAGCCCCGGGGGAGTACTATACTCATAGTCCCGAACAGCACCAAGGATACCCGGTCAAACTCACGTGCGGGACGCGCGGGAACGGTCTTGTGATTCAGCCGGTGTTTGTATATATTGGGATTTCCTCGTTGCGCCTTTTGATAGAGAACCATACACGGAGAATGCATACATGAGAGTTCTTTCTGGACTGCAGTCTTCTGGCCGGCTGCATATAGGCAACTACTTCGGCATGATGAAAAAGATGATCGCTTATCAGGAGTCCTCAGAGCTTTTCGCGTTCATTGCCAACATGCATGCCCTGACTTCGGTATTCGATGGAAGAACCCTCGCGGACAGCACGCTCGAGGCTGCAGTTGATTTTCTGTCTCTGGGACTCGACCCCGAAAAGTCCGTTTTCTGGGTACAGTCGGATGTGCCGGAAGTAACCGAATTGACTTGGTATCTCTCCAATGTCGCGCCGGTTGGACTCCTGGAGCGGAGTCATTCCTTCAAGGATAAAATTGCAAAGGGGATTGCCCCCAACTCCGGCCTCTTTTTCTACCCCGTTCTCATGGCGGCCGATATCCTGCTTTACCAGGCTGACCGGGTTCCCGTGGGCAAGGACCAGAAACAGCACCTGGAGATCACCCGGGATATCGCGGTCAAGTTCAACAACGCGTACGGGGATGTATTCGTGCTTCCGGAACCGGAAATTGACGAAAACATGGCGGTGATTCCCGGAATTGACGGACAGAAGATGAGCAAGTCCTACGGCAATACGATCAACATTTTTGCCGACCGCAGTGAACTGAAAAAACGGATTATGTCCATTGTGACTGATTCGACACCGGTCGAGGCCCCGAAAAATCCTGAAACCTGTAATCTTTTTTCGCTCTACCGTCTCTTTGCCGCGGCGGAGGATGTTCGCAACATGGCGGATCGATACCGTAATGGCGGAGTCGGATACGGGGAAGTGAAAAAGGAGCTTGTTGAACTGGTCTGGAGTTTCTTCTCTCCCTATCGGGAGAGACGTGAAGAACTCATTGCGGACAAGCAGCAGGTGCAGAAAATTCTCCTGGCCGGAGCAGACAAGGCACGGTATCATGCCAACAAAACTCTCCGGAAAGTCAGAAAGAAGGTTGGAACGACCTATCTCCGGGGAAAATGACCGGTCAGGAAGCGGCGCCTCGGCGCCGCTTGTCCGTTGAAGACAGGCGGCAGTGATAGAATCCTGCGTTCCTTTCCGGTGCGTATTGAGGCAATATTTCGTGCCGAGGTGACTCCACCCCGAATGTCCCAGCGAAACAGTTAACACGCGACTTTCCTTGCCTCCCCCGGAGCCATGGAGTATATTTCCTTTATACATAAGGTTTTCTACTCGATTTGAAGGCGGATCGTGACCGGAGCGGATACAGCATTATCCATCATACTTGTCGTCGGCGGTACGGTGTACCTTGCGATTTGCCTTGTCGCTTTACGAGGGCTGTTTCGCTCACCGTTGCCTTCCAGGCGGACGGATGGGAGGACACCAAGGGTTTCGGTGATTGTTGCTGCGCGTAACGAACAGGCGAACATTGGGAATTTGCTTGATGACCTTCTGGCTCAGGACTATCCCGCCGAACGAATGGAAGTTATAGCGGTGGATGATTGCTCAGAAGATAATACACAGGGGATCATCGCCTCCCGCGTATGTCGCGACCGCCGCGTTCGATACTCGGATACCCGGAACTCGCATTCTCCTTATAGCCACAAGAAACGAGCGGTACACGAAGGCATTCTTTCCTCGGAAGGGGATATAATCCTCACCATTGATGCGGACTGCAGGGTCTCCAGCAGCTGGATTCGCGGTATAACGTCACATTTTACCGATACCGTGGATCTGGTGGCGGGCAGGGTTGTTGTCGAAGGGCAAACCCTCATCGGCAAATTTGAGGCTCTGGAGTTTACCGGTATTCAGTCTATGGCGGCAGGACTCATGAACGCCGGATTTCCGATTACCTGCAACGGCGCCAATCTGGCTTACCGGCGATCCGCCTTCCAGCGTGTGGACGGCTTTGGAGAAAGCGGACGCATGGTTTCCGGCGATGACGATCTCCTGATGCAGAGAATCGCTGGCGGGAATCCCCAGAGAGTTGTATTCGCCACCGGTTCTGAAACAGCCGTTTATGTCCCGGACTCAGGGTCTGTAAGGGAGTTTCTTTCCAAGCGGACAAGATGGGCTTCCAAAATCGGGGCCTATCCATCGAAATCCGCGCTTTTCCTCCTGGGAAGTATTTTTTTCTTCTTCATTGCGGCGCCTTCCGCGCTGGTGGCGCTGTGTGCGGGAAGACCGCTCGGGATACCGCTGCTCATCGGGTATGGAATGAAAATGACCGGTGACCTGTCGCTCACTGCGGCGGCTCTCCGGAGCGAAGGAAGGCTCGCGCTGCTTGCCTTGTTTCTCCCCGCGGAAATTGTCCATGTGCCCTATATTATCGCTGTTACGCTGCGGGGGTTCTTCGGCACATTTGAATGGCACGGACGACGCACCGGCGCCTGCAGCCCGAACGGTACGGGAGGATGATGTCCGTATGGCTTTTTTATTTCCCGATATTGAACATGTCCCCCCCCGGGTGATGAAAAAACTCCTGAATGGTGTGCTTTGGGAAGGAACGCCCGACTCGGGTTACATGGCGCTTACTTTCGATGATGGACCCGACCCCGAGATTACTCCGAGAGTACTGGATGCTTTGGAAGAAGCGCATGCCCGGGGAACCTTCTTCCTTCTTGGGGAACGGGTAAAACGTTATCCCGAAACCGCCCGGAGCATCTCTGAACGGGGGCATCTGCTCGGAAGTCACAGCATGACCCATCCCCGACTGTTTCTCATGCGGCGGACTGATGTTGAGGTCGAGGTTGACGAATCACGGAAGGCGATTTATGATGCAACCGGAAAGGTTGTCTCGCTGTTTCGTCCCCCTTATGGTATTTTTGATTTCACGGTGGCGCGTGTTCTGCGGGAGCGGGAGATGGACCTTGTTCTCTGGTCCGTGCTTTCGGGAGACTATTCCGGGACGTCCGAAGCGGAAGTGTTCAGGCGGATTTGGCCATTCCTGCGTCCGGGAGCGATCCTGGTGTTCCATGACACGAAACAGGGCGGGGGCCATGGGCTGGAAAGTTTGGTAAGGAGTGTCTGTGCGGAAGCGCTGAAACGGGGCGTCCGTCTGGGTGGAGTGGATGAACTTTCCATTGCCGGCGAGATTTCATTGGGTGGGGACAATGTTGATTGATTTTCTATCGGCGGCCGCTATCGCGTATGCTGTGTTTTATCTTCTTCTGATGCTCATCATTGCCACTGGGGAAACTCGTATCCGCCGGCATGACATTCCGGAAAAACTTCCAAGCGTCTCGGTTGTTCTCTGCGCGAGGAACGAAGAACATAACCTTCCCCGTTGCCTCAGCCACCTTGCCGCCATCCGATACCCAGGCGAACACACTGAATTCAACCTGGTTGATGACGAGTCCAGCGACCGTACCCTGGATATTTTCCGCGAGTACGCCGCGAAAGATTCCCGTTTCCGGGTGTTTTCAACCAAAGATGAACCTCGTACCCTCATTGGCAAACAACGGCCGCTCAATCTCGGCATACGAGAATCCGCCGGTGAAATCGTGCTTGTAGCTGATGCCGATGTCGCGGTTCGTCCCGGATGGGTGATGGCTCACGTATCAGCGTATGAAAACAACGTCGGTGTCGCGGGGGGGACGACGAGAGTTGATCCCAGGGGTGGGGGTTTTTTCGCCCGACTGCAGGCAGCGGAACTCATCAGTAAAATTGCTGTGGCGATGGGTTGCGCCGGCCACGGAATTCCCCTTACCATCATGGGAAACAACATTTCCTTTCTCCGGAAAGCCTATGATGCTGTCGGAGGTTTCGAAACCATGAAGCCGCGAATCGTTGAGGATCTGGCCTTGATGAACGCGATCACCCGTCAGGCCGGGTATCGTCTCGGGTGGGCGGCTGGCCGGGATGGAATGGTGGATTCGACACCTGAAGGCAAGCTTACTACTTTTATCGAACAACGCCGGCGCTGGCTGAACGAAGTTAATGATATGTCCCGAATCGGAAGAGCCACGATATGGATAGAAGTTGCCATGAATGCAATGTTTTTCCTGTCCATTGGCCTGGCGTTTGTCACCCCCATTCCTCTGGCGGTTGTTCTGGCGGCCTGGTTGGGAGGATACGGCGTGGTGCTTTGGGCGAATCCAGGAGCGACCTTCCGTGACTTCGCTTATATTCCGCTTATGCTGATTTTTCAGTTGTACTATACATCAGTTATTGCCGGTCGAGTTCTCTCCGGCAGAAAAAAAGTTATCTGGAAAGGCCGGGAGTACGGATGAACGGACGCCGGTGGGAGCGCCCTGTATGAAAGCAATAGCGGTTATTCAGACCGCGTTCATCGGTGATGTTGTTTTGGCCACACCTCTTTTCGAGTCTGCGCGACGCGTGCTTCCCGGCGCCCGAATTGTTGGCCTGGTACGCTCCGGTTGCGAAGACATCCTCGGGAACAGTCCTTTCGTTGACACGATCCTGTCCTGGGACAAGCACGGAGACGACCGCGGAGTAGCAGGGATAGTGAGGGTGGCGTCACGCCTGCGGAATCTCGGTGTGGAGATCGCTCTGGTTCCGCACCGGTCTTCCCGCACCGGACTCGCCGTGTTTCTTTCCGGCGCCAGGGTGCGCGTAGGCTTCTCCAAAGGCGGCGGAGCTTTCTTTCACAATCATCGTGTTCCCTGGCGCCTGGGCATCCACGAGGTGGAGCGGAATCTTCTTCTGGCACAAGCTCTCGGCTGGCCCACCGACGGCCTCCGACCCACCGTGTTCCCCGATGTCAATGATCGTGAGGCCGTTGATGCAGTTACACACGGGATTGGACCATTTTGCGTGCTCGCTCCGGGCTCGGTCTGGCCAACGAAAATGTGGCCGGCTGAATCGTATACTGCAGTGGGAAAACATTTCGCCCGGCGCGGGTTGCGTGTCCTGGTGAGCGGCGGAGGATCCGACCGCGAAGTATGTGCTTCTGTGGCCCGTGATATTCCCGGGGCGATTGATGTCTCCGGACGTCTCACCCTTCGCCGCTCCGCCGATCTGTACCGTCGCGCGGAGTTTGTACTCACCGGAGACACCGCTCCGCAACATCTCGCGGCGGCAGTGAATGCACGGGTATTCTCCCTCTTTGGTCCGACCGTGCGAAATTTCGGCTTCTGGCCCTATACGGAGCGGGGCAGGGTTATCGAGTCGGATGTGGCATGCCGCCCCTGTGGAATGCACGGTCATCGTCAATGTCCGGATCGAACTCATAACTGCATGCGGCGTATAACCAGTGATATGGTCATTGCAATTATTGAAGCGGGAGAGAATCCAATTCCGGAATACAGTTGACCGAACCGGGATATGAACGTGTTTCCCTTTCGGCGGTCACAGTCGCCGAATCGGTCGCAGAACGGAAACGAACACATGGAAGCATCGTATTACATGAAGCGCGAAGACGGCGCGGTTCGGTGTGATTTGTGCCCCCACCGGTGCATTATTCCCGACGGAAAGTACGGAAGGTGCCGTATCCGGGAAAACCGGAGTGGGACGTTAGTGGCAACCGGGTACGGCAGGGTAGTGTCTCTTACGGTCGACCCGATCGAAAAAAAGCCGTTGTAACACTTCCATCCGTCGAAACATATCCTCTCGACCGGCCCGAACGGGTGCAATTTCTCCTGCGGATTCTGTCAAAACAGCGCAATCTCGCAGCAGCCGGCAAGAACCGAAAGTGTTTCCCCGGAGCTACTTGCAACTCTCGCTTCAGAAGACGATTCAATCGGTGTTGCATATACTTATGCGGAACCTTTCGTATGGTTCGAGTACATCCGGGACGCCGCACGGCTTGTCCGCAAACGGGGGCTGGTAAATGTACTGGTAACCAATGGGTATATCGCCGAAAAACCTCTTCGGGAGATTTTGCCTTTCATCGCGGCCATGAACATTGATTTGAAGTCCATGCAAAAGAAATTTTACCGGGACGTTTGCGGAGGCTCTCTCGACGATGTACAGCGAACAATACGCATCGCGGCCGAAGCCTGCCATGTTGAGCTGACCAACCTGGTGATTCCCGGGCATAACGATAGCGACGAGGATTTCGAGCGTCTTTCGGAATGGGTCTCCTGTGTCAATCCCTCCATCCCGCTGCATTTCTCGCGGTATTTCCCCCGCTACCGTTTTGATACTCCTGAAACACCCCGGGATACTCTTACCCGTGCCCGTGAGATTGCCCGGAAGAAACTTCGCTATGTCTATTTAGGGAACATCCCCGACGCGGGAGCATCGGACACTATCTGTCATTCCTGCGGGAACGTTCTGGTTGCCCGCACGTTCTATAACGTACTGATTACCGGCGTCCGTAACGGGAAGTGTACACGATGCGACGACACTGTGGATATCCGGGGGTTGGAATCATGAGACGGTATTTCACCCGTGGAGACATCGTGCTGGTCAGTTTCCTTTCTCTCCTTTCCCTGGCCAGCCTGGGGGGAGTACGCTCTCTGGGATTGTCCGGCAATCATGCGGTAGTTGAAGTGGACGGACAGCATGTGCTTGAGCTTTCTCTTGACCGGCCTGCCATAACACCGGTGCAGGGACCTCTGGGAGAAACCGTGATAGAAGTTTCCGGGGGAACGGTGCGCATCCTTTCCTCGCCCTGTCCGCACGACCACTGCATACACATGGGACGCATCAGGCATGTCGGCGAAATTCTGGTGTGCGTTCCCAACCGGGTGTTTGTGACTGTTCGCGGAGATGGGGGAGGAGAACGGGTGTTTGATGGAGTTTCGGAATGATGACGGAACGCGAATCTGTGAACCGTCTGGTCATGATTTCCATGCTTTCAGCCTGCGGGCTGATTCTTTTCGTGTTCGAGTCCTTTCTTCCGGTTTTGCCCTGGTTTCGGCCGGGCCTGGGGAATATCGCCACCATTTTGGCCCTTCTGCTCTTCGGGTTCGGTGATTCCCTGAAGGTAACATTGCTCCGTGTGGTGCTTGGCGCCCTCATTCTGGGCCGGCTTTTCACTCCTGTGTTTTTCCTGGCGATGGGAGGCGGCATCGCTTCAACCTTTGTGATGGCTCTGTTTCATCGCACCGGAAAAAGAATTTTCGGACCGGTGGGAATAAGCGTGGCAGGCGCGGTTGCACACAATCTGGCTCAGCTCGCCATAGCCTATTTACTCTTTGTGAAGAGTATGGAAATTTTTATATTTACTCCAGTATTCATGCTGGCGGGAATCGTCACCGGAACCCTGACCGGCATTGTGGCAGCTTTGGTGCTGACCCGGGTCGCGATTCACCGTAAATCCACGGCAGGGGATGTCAGCCCCTGACCGGTGAAGTCTGAACCGGTTTGTGGCGCTTTCCGTTGCGCCGGTTGTACCGTTCACCCGTGAGAAAGATGCGGAATTCATGGCTGATCCCAACCAGTACGATATTCTCCGGCATTACGAGGATACCATCACCCAGTGCTTCCGGTGCGGTTTGTGCAGAAGCGTGTGCCCATCCTTCGAGGAAATCGGCCTGGAAACTGCCACGCCCCGGGGCCGGGTTCAGATGGCGGGAACCCTGCTTGACGGCAAAATCGGCCTCGACCGGGCATTCCAGGACCATATGCTGGACTGTCTGAACTGCATGCGATGCGCGGTCACCTGTCCTTCCGGAGTGCGGACGGATCGGATTGTTCTTGCGGCCCGGGCGGAACTGGCCCGTCGCGGCAAGCTCAACCTGATTAAGAAACTCGTGTTCAACACGGTACTCAGGAGTCCGGCTGCTTTGGACTCGCTCACCCGGATTGCGGCGTGGGGTCAGCACCACTTCTATGAGAACATGGCGCTTCTGGAAGCGCTTGTTCCCAAGTTCGCCGGCATGAACGGCAAGAAGTTCCCGTCCCTTTCCCGGCATCATGCCCTCGACCGTCTTCCGTCCCTTGTTCCTGCCGGAGGGAGCAGAGTCATGCGGGTCGGATATTTCGTCGGCTGCGCCACAAACCTGATCTTTCCTGAAATTGCCGATTCCGTAGCCCGTGTACTTACCCGGAACGGCGTGGAATTGGTCATTCCCCGGGGACAGGTTTGTTGTGGAATCCCGGTATATTCTTCCGGGGATTTTCGGAATGCCCGTGGTCTCGCGGAAAGAAACCTGAGCGTTTTCAAAGGGCTCGGACTGGACTGCATCATCACCGACTGCGCTTCCTGCTCCTCCGCGCTCAAACATGAAGCACAGGAAATTCTCGGTGTTGGGCCGTTCGAAGTGCCGGTTTACGACATAACCGAATTTCTGGCCAACCGTATCGAACTAAGCCAGAATTTTGGCGAGGTTGACCTCACGGTCACGTATCACGATCCCTGTCACCTGAAGCGGGGGCAGAACATCTTCCGGGAACCAAGGGAACTTCTGCGTATGGTTCCCGGAGTCAAATACACGGAGATGGATGAAGCCGACCGCTGCTGCGGCGGGGCCGGCACGTTTTCCTATACCCATCACGAACTGTCCCGCACGGTGGGAGCCCGCAAGTCGGATTCCATCAGACGAACCGGCGCGGATTATGTAGCCGTGCCATGCCCCTCCTGCAAGATGCAGTTGGACGATCTGCTGCAACACGAAGGCATGCAGACCCGGACCATTCATCCGGTCGAGGTGCTGGACCAAGCTTATCAGGCCTACGATGCGCAGCGGAGCTGAACGTGCTCGGCTACTTTTATTTTCCTTTTGACCATGCTCTCCGGGGAGGTTTCATGATGCCCAGACAGTTCTTTCGCCCCGCCGCCGCGGGAGTCTTCGCAATGCTTCTCCTCATTTCCGGCTGCGCTTCAACGGCCCGTCAACAACGGGTATCCGTGGAAGACGTGGAGATGAAGAAGCGGGCTCTTGACCTTTTCGTAGAGGGAAAGAATGCGGAGGCGAAAGGAAACCATGATGCCGCCATTCCGCTCTATTTCGAGGCGCTCCAGTATAATCCCCAGTCCCCGGATATTCTCCTGGCGCTCTCAAAAACGTTCATTGCGAGCGGCAAAGCGTTGTCTGCTATCCATTTTGCCAATCGTGCCGTCTCGGTAGATCCCGCCAATGTCGAGTCATGGAGGATACTTCAGTATCTGTATCAGCAGACCGGGGATATTGCCCGGGCAGCTGAATGTCTGGAAACGGTGCTGAAACTAAAACCCGACTCCGATATCGGCGTGGTGTTCCGGCTTGCGCAGTATTACGGTACGATGGGGAAAGATGACCGGGCGCGCAAGGTACTCCTGGACCGGGCGCGTAATCCTGATCTGCCAAAGGACGAAATGTCCGCTATTGCGGAGTACCTCTCGCAAAGTGGTTTTATTGATGATGCGATTTCCGTTTACACCCGTTTGACTGAGAAAGACCCGGCGGATGTTGATTCATGGGTTGCACTCGGATCTCTTTATGACCAGACCGGGAATGAGGCGAAAGCCGAGGAAATATACCGGAATGCACTGGAGCTGAATCCCGGGAACGTTTTCCTGTACATCTCGATCGGCAACAACTGCATGAATCAGAACAAGTGGGACTGCGCCATCAACTATTTCGAACGGGCGCGCGCTTCCGGGATCGAAAACCCCAAGCTCATGTCCACGCTCACTTCCCTTTACTATTACGCCGATCGTCTTCAGGAAGCGGAAGCTCTCCGCGATTCCGTTATTTCGATGGGCGCCGATGATGCGCAGTTCTATTTCTTCCTGGGGAAAGCGCTTGGATTTCGCGATCGTCACGAAGAGTCCGCCGAATACTTCAGACAGGGATTCAGCAAACCTTTGGATGAACTTTCCGATGAGCAGAAGCTGAACGCGTATGCCGGCTATGCCAACGCGCTTATCCGGACAAAACGGCCGGATGAGGCATTACGCGTGATCCGTGAAGATGCAGTGAAGAACATCAAGGAAATCCAGTATGTCAAAGATATCGAAGGCTCCATATACCAGGAGATGAAACGCTACGATGACGCTATCGCGATTTATCTGTGGCTGATGGACGCGGACCCGGAAAACCCCCGGTATCTGGTTGCGCTTACCCAAGCGTATAATGGGGCGGGCAAATACTCCGATGCGGAAGCGTTGCTTCTCGACGCCCTCAAAGAGGACCCTGACAACACCCGGTATCTCATGCAGCTCGGGATTGTCTACGACTATACCAAGGAACTGGAAAAGGCGGAGGAAGTTCTCCTTAAGGTTATCCGCAAGGAGCCGGGAAACACCCTTGCGCTAAACAATCTCGCTTATATGTATATAGAAAATAACAGAAATATCTCCAAGGCTATACAGATGGTCAAGCGCGCCCTGAAAACCGACCCTGATAACGGGGCCTATTTGGATACACTGGCTTGGGGATATTACCGAAAGGGGAATATCAAGGAAGCCCGGCAGCATGTTGAACAGGCCATCGCCAACGCCAACCGTCTGGACAAGGGTGTTATTTACGATCATTACGGTGATATACTGCTGCAGCTTGGTTTGAAGGATCAGGCCCGGGATGCTTACCGGAAAGCCATCGAGTTTGGAGAGAGCGCTGAGAAGATCCAGCCTAAAATAGATGCTTTGGACCGGTGACAGCATGAAACAATTAAGGAGTATTCTGGCCGTCCCACTACTGCTGCTCATTATCGGATGCGGTCCCAAGCCGCCGCGCCCCGGACTGCCGGAGGATGTTTCCATCGTTACGGCGCTCTCCGCTCTGGAACGTCAGTCTCAAGCGGTTGAGAGCTTCTTTGGGTGGGCGAAGGTCCGTTTGAAGAATGGTGGTGATGAGCAGTCGTCAACCGCTGTAGTCCGTTACATGCGGCCGGACCGGTACCGGGTGAACATCCTCGGGTTCGGCGGAGTGGAAATCGCGGAAATCGGTTCTGATGGTGACTCGGTGACCGTGTACATACCCCATTACGAAGCCTTCATCAGGGTTCCCCGGGGCGAAAATCCCCTGGCTGTGCTCATGCCGGAACTTGATGTAGATTTCAATGAACTGGTTCGCGTTGTAGAGGGAGTATCTCTTCCTCCGGAGCCCTTTGACCGATATCATATCACCATGCGTTCCCAGCGGTATGAAGCTGAGATGGAGCTTCGGCAGGGCGACATGCTCTACCGGTACCGTCTGAGCGGACCGGATCTCACGGTTGTTGAAGAAAGCGCAATGCTGGGAGACCGTCTGCTTTGGCAGATCGTGCGAAGCGACTTCGGGGTTTTCAATGGAATTCGATTCCCGCGACGGGTACAGATCCGTGATGAACAACGATCGATTCGGCTGGATTTCAGCAGCATATCCCTTAACGCGGGGCTTTCTGAAGAAGATGTTACAGTCACCGTTCCCGATGCCGCGGAACGGCTTACTCCACGGAACTGACCGGCCATGCAAGGAACCAATTCCCGCGAGGTAGCGGTCGAACTGCTGCTTCGGATAGAAAAAGGCGGAGCATACCTGGACCGCCTGCTCGCGTCGCCTTCGTTTCAGGCGCTGAATTCCCGTGACCGTGCCTTCGCGCGGGAACTGTCAGCGGGAGTGGAGCGCTGGAAACTTCGGCTTGACCGTGTCATAAATACATACTATACTAAGCCCGCCGCTGCGTTGAGTGTCGAGATTCGTACCGTGTTGCGAACGGGCCTGTATCAGCTACTCTTCATGAACTCGGTTCCCGACCGGGCCGCTGTTCACGAAAGTGTTGAAATTGCCACCCGGATGCAGGGGAAAAGGGCGGGAGGACTGGTAAACGCGGTGCTCAGACGCGTCACCAGGGAGGGCGAACCATCCTCCTGGCCTGATGATCCGGCTGAACGCCTGTCGCTCCAGCAGTCCTATCCCTTGTGGCTTGCCCGCAGGTGGACCGCCCGGTTCGGACCGGAAGCGGCAGAATTGATCATGCGAGCGGGAAATGAACGTCATCCGGTGTTTATCCGGACCAATTCGCTCCGGGTCACCCCGGAAGCGCTTGTTCAGTCCTTGGCCGATGAGGGGTATTCCGCTTCGGTGATAGAAGAAATACCGGGGTTTATTGCGGTGAGTACGACGGAGGGTCTCTTTCGCCTTGACGCCTTCCGACAGGGTTTGTTTACCGCACAGGACCCATCAGCGGCGCTTGCCTCCATCCTGCTGGATCCCCAGCCCGGCGAAAGCGTCATCGATCTCTGCGCCGCCCCGGGGGGAAAGGCCACGCATCTTGCGGAACTGATGGGCAATACCGGGCGAGTTACCGCTCTCGATATCCATTCCGGCCGGCTCGGTCTTGTCCGGGAGAGCGCAGCACGTCTTGGCTTGTCTGCAGTAGAGGTTGTGGAGGGAGACGCCAGGACTTTTGGCATAGCCGAAAGCTACGATCGTGTTCTTCTCGATGCACCCTGCATGGGGACCGCGGTGTACTCCAAGCGGCCTGACATGAAGTGGCGGCGCACGGAAGAGGACATGTCACGGTTGACAAAACTGCAGAAAGATATGCTTGAAAACGCCGCACGCCTGGTTCGCCCGGGGGGACGGCTCGTGTACAGCACCTGTTCGCTCGAGCCGGAAGAAAACAGTGTCCAGATAAACGAATTCCTTGATCGTAATTCGGAGTTCTGCCCGGTATATGACACCCGTTTTGCATCTTTTCGCGATGAAAACGGATACCTCATTCTTCCTCACCGTATGTACGGGGCAGGAGCATTCGCCGCCGGACTGATAAAAAGGTGATGTTATGAAGGACCGGTTAACATCTCCAGGCCATGCCGCTCGCGTCGTTGGAAAACGTGTGGTTGCGTTTGCCCGTTCCAGGAGTCGTTTGGAGTGGCTGTTCGCTCTCAGTGCGTTTACTTTCGGAATGGTTGCATTTGTCATCTTCATGTGTCTGCTGGTCATGCCCGTGTACCTTCTGGCGGGTCAGGGAATAACCGTTCCCGATTTCAGGGGCAAATCATGGACTGAAGCTCACGATTTGGCCCGGAGAAGCCAGGTTTTTATTGAGCGTAACGGGTGGGAGTATAACGATACCGTGCCGAAAAGTCACATCGCTTTCCAACAGCCCGTGGCTGGCGCGCTGGTCAAACCGGGGCGCAGAGTGTTTGTGGTAATCTCACGTGGGCCGGAATCCGTAGTGGTACCGGATGTCCTTGGAAAGAGCAGACGAGACGCGGAGTTAACCATTCTGGAAGCCGGTCTCACCGTGGGAGAAGAGCGCTTGCGAACTTCCCGTCAGTTCGCATCGGGAGTAGTTATGCGCCAGTATCCGAAAGCGGGAATGCAGGTTCAGGCCGGAACTGGAGTCAGCCTGCATATAGCCCGATAGCAGAGAAGTTCGACCAGCATGTGTTTATGCATTGTCTGGGTATCCTTTGATAGTTTCATCTGAAGTAACACGAGAGATGCAATGTCCAATACTGAGGGGAATCCATACTTTCGGAAGGTTGGCAACCGCCTGTAAAAGGGGCGTTCGCGTCAGGCTGGCGGTTTAAAGAAATTCATATTTGCACTGACAGCGTTCGGCTTTGGATGGCTTTTGTTCATTATCGGCATGGATATGATTATCATGCCGCTTTACCTCAATTCCGGCCGTGAAATTGTCGCACCCGACCTGATCGGAAAAGATCTGGCGGAGGCGCAAAACATATCCCGTGCATATGAACTCGGACTTGTAGAGGACGGCAAGGATTTCAGTAATACCGCTCCTCCGGAAACCGTCGCCATGCAGATACCATCTCCGGGAACGATTTTGAAGCCGGGACGCCGAATTCATGTCGTTGTTTCCAGGGGACCGCGTCCTCTGATGATTCCCGATGTGGTAGGCAAGTCACCGGTCCAGGCTGAGCTGGAAATCAAAAGCGCCGGACTTGAGGTGATTGACCGCAGATGGAAAGCGTCTGACAAGTATCCTCGCGGAATCGTTGCCGAGCAGTATCCTCCCGGCAACCAGGAAGTACCGGAGAACACCGGAGTCATTTTATTTATCGCCAACGGACGCCGTGAAAACAACGTGGTAATGCCAAATCTGATAGATCTTAGCTATCAGGCAGCGATGGAAACACTTGCGGTCTACCAGTTCAATCTGGAGAAGATAACGGTGCAGCATGAGGAAGCGCCGCAACTGCTGCCCGATACCGTGATTGACCAGCTTCCGGACCCGGGAGTTCCGACCAATACCAACGCTGAAATTGATCTCGTGGTATCCACAACCAAATAGGGAACCGATCATATGTCCTTGCAGATAGCGCCCTCCCTTCTTGCCGCCGATTTGGGGTGTCTGCGCGATGAGATTGCCCGGGCCGAGGAGGGGGGATGCGATTTATTTCATGTCGATATTATGGACTTTCACTTTGTGCCGAATCTGTCATTCGGACCGGGTTTCGTCGATGCGGTGAGAAAGATGACGCATCTTCCGCTTGATGTTCATCTTATGGTGGATAATCCCCTGGACATGATTGGCCCTTTCGCTGATGCCGGCAGCGATAGCATTACTCTCCATATCGAAGTGCTCGATGACCTTACAGTCGCTTTCGATACCATTGACCGTCACGGCTTGAGCAAGGGGATTTCGCTTCGTCCGGATACTCCCCCCCAAACTCTGGCGCGGTATCGAGGCGCTTGTGATCTTGTACTGGTTATGTCGGTGTATCCGGGATTCGGCGGCCAGTCCTTTTTGGAAGACTCCTACGACCGCATACGGACCATTTCCGAAATGTTCTCGGGAAGCGACCGCCCTATTGTGATTTCGGTGGATGGAGGAGTTGACCGGGAGAATGCTCCCTGTCTGGTAAAGGCCGGCGCCACCCGCTTGGTTGCGGGGAGTTCGGTATTTCGCGATCATGCAGCACGAAAAAACGTGAGTATTCTTCGTGAAGCCGCCACCACCGGAATTTGCCGGCATTGATCCAGTCAAATTAAATGGCTTTTTTCAACATAAATTTGCATATTACGGGTGGCTGAATTTTGGAGGGTTAGTCTAACTGGTAAGGCAGCGGTCTTGAAAACCGCC
>JAWLHT010000031.1:0-25723 GCA_041690195.1 Candidatus Latescibacterota bacterium | reverse complement strand
GCTCCGGTTCAGGTCGCGGGCAATCTCCCGGATGCCCTGGCCGTTCTCCCGCATGGTAAAGATACGGCGGACAAGGGCGGCCTGTTCCGCATCGACCGTCAGTTCAGAACCTTCCACCCGGTACCCGAGCGGGTTTCGGCCTCCCGCATACCCGCCCTTCCGGGCCTTGTTCAGCCGCCCGCCGCTCATCCGCATGGTGATGAAACTCTTCTCCAGTTCGCTGACGATCCCCATGAACTGCCGGAACGCTTTCCGCATGGGGTCGCTGCTGTCCAGATTCGGCTCCTTGATGGAGAGGAGCAGAATGCCCCGCTGCTCCAGCTGCTTGATAAGGTGCTCCTGGTAGTATAAATCCCGGGCCAGGCGGTCGAGTTTGAAAATCAGCACACCCTCGGTCTCCGGGTGCCCCTCCACAAAGTCGAACAGGTCCGCAAGCCCGGGACGGTTTTCGAGAGAACCGCTGACCCCTTCATCCTCGAATATCCGTACGAGTTCATGCCCCTGTGCGGCGGCATACTCCCGGAGCGCATACTCCTGAATCTGAATGGTCCCTTCCTCCCGTTGATTGTCGGTCGAGACCCGCGCGTATCCGATGAGCTTCATGATTTGGCCTCCTGACAGAGTGTTTCCATACGGCGCACAATGGCATTATATCATTATGGTGTTATGATGTCAAGAACTATTTTATGCTTTTGCTATATTGTTTTCTGGACAACAACATTTTCGAGTCATGAATGAGGAACTTTGGGAGCGGTAAAGCCAGGGTGGGGGCATGATACCATTTATGGGTCCAACGCGCGAGGTGGTACGATTACCGAGAAACAGTCATTACATTAGTTGCTGGAGGCAGATGGCCTCGCGTGATTAATCAATTCCTTGAAGTCACTCTCTTTAATAATACGGATTCTTTGCCCTTTTGTAATCAGTTGCTCAGCTTTCAAATGCTTAGTGCTTTTATCTCTACCTAACAACTTAACGACATCTTGATCACCAACCACCAACATAGTAGTATTCTTATTGACTCCTGAAGCAACGGTAAAACCAACACTTGCTGCGAGGTCAGCTGCATCTTTGCGCGGAATGTCTAATGCTCCGGTAAATACAATGACCTCTCCCCTATATTCGCCATCAGGATTTCCAACGCGATTGACCGCCGAACCGCAAGATGAATTCGTGGGGTCGATGGGTTGGTCTACGCGTTTTAGCCAAGCATGGATATCCATACCTGTTTCATTTATTGCGGCAAGCAACACGTGAGCAGATGCTTTTGCGTCTTCCAAAGCATCATGATGTTTGAAACTGTACCCAATCCTTTGGCATACACTTGAAAGGCCATAGTCTCTCCAGGCACAATCCTTCCATGTTCTGCGGGCTACCCTTGCGGAGTCAAGCCATACTGTTTCAATTTTTCTAAGGTTATACTTTGCGTGTGCTTGCCCCACTGAAACACGGTCGAAATGAGTGTGACAAACGCATACTGTGTTATTGAGGAAACTTCTTAATATCTCACCCACTTCCGGGAAAGTTGGTGAACATTTAACCATGTCTTGAGTTATACCGTGTATGTCAATGTTCATAGGGCAAAAATAATCCTCTGGATCAATAAGTGAAGACCATTGTTCTACTAATTGTCCTTCGGAATACCTTGCAATGCCAATCTGGCAAATAGATGCCAAGTCAGCGTTTGCTGTTTCCACATCTATTGCCACAAAGTTCATGGGTTAACCTTCATTTTCTGTTGTTAGATACTTGGTCCGATCGTTTGTAAAGATTACCTTTATACCTGTTTTGGAGCAAACAACCTCCCTTTCCTTGGCTATGTCAATGTCCAAATCATCACCCCGGAGACCTTGCCACTGTGCCAAATATTTGAAAGGACCATATTTCACTTTTTTTTGAGTTGTCTTTTCCACACCCCCTTTCCACGGAAGAACCGGTAATTCTCCGTCTTGTGCACATTTAACTAACTCGGGATATTTCAAGACACCCTTGCGTCCTTCTTCCCAACAGGCAATCAATCCCTCATCAGGCCCGGTCCATCTCTCTTCCCATGACAGTCCTTCTCGTATAGGCTCTTTACAGGAACGATAGATATGTGCGCTCATTTTTCCGCCCCCACTTAAGTGTATATAGAGAAGCTATCGATGACAAGGGAACACTATGCAGCATTGTATGGAGAATTTGATAAAGCTATGTTTCAGTTGTGCTTGTGTCAAGACAAATCAGGAATAATTTGCTAAAGAGTCATAAGCGCTGGACGAATAATAAGTACTTACCTTACTATTCGTCACTTGAACTCTTTCGGTGCCCCAGTCTCCGATGAGCGCCGGGGCACCGATTCCGGTAGAGGTTAACTCAGAATCCCATCCAACCCGTACTTCCACCGGGATACTGAGGGGGGCGGTAGGCAAACACGGTGTGCCCTTCCGGGTACTGATGGATCGAGGCAAGTACATACCGGAGGCCGTTCACGGCATGGAAACGCTCGGGCTTTTCCGCGAAACTTTCAAGGCTGAACCCGCGAAGCTGACCGGCGACAATGGAATTCTGGGGCAAGTCGAGCAGTCCCATCTCTCCAGCCCATTTCTGAATGTACGACACACCGATATGAAACGCTCCGGCAGCCGGAGCGGTCTCGGTTCTCACCGGTGAGCCGACTCTGCTGGTAAACCGTCCCAACTCCCGGAAATACTCGTTCTGCGTGTCGTAGGGCACGGTGTAGAAGGTTGAACATCCCCACGCCTTGGCCGCGTCGGTGAGGCGATGGAAGAACTCATCGAGCGGAATGCACGAATCCTCGTACTCCTCGAAGAACACGAGTTCCCCGCGCTTTTTATCTTCTGCCGTGTGGTCGATGTTCTCCAGGTATCTTTCCCCAATGATGCAGAAGTACCCCGGATAATTATCAACCGGCCAGGAGAGGCCGCCCCGGATGAGGGAAAACTTCTCCTCCCGGCGGTTCTCCGCACCGTCGTGGTAGATGTGTGTGATTACCTGATTTTTGGCTTTGGTGATGGTGGTCGGCTTTTCCATAGCGGAAACCCTTTCGGTGAGGTCAAATGAAGGGAAACAGGAGGTCCGGGCAACTCTGGCGGGCCATGCACTCGTAGTTGTGAGCGTGCCGGTAGTGGTCATCCCCGGTCTTGAGGTAGACATACCGCGAGATGCCGGATTCAGGGTCTTCCTTGAGCACGCGGGCAACATTGCTGCATTGCCGGGCGAACTCGTGAAGGGTGGGACTCTCCCGGGGCAGCATGAGATTGCCCTGAGAGAGTTCGGCGTGTGAGGCGTCGAGCGATTCCGTCCGGTTGGCGGTGACGGTCTGCTCGGAGTCGTTGAAGCTCAGTCCCCCTTTCTGGAATTCAGTGTAGGTGCAGAGATACACCTTGCCCCGGTGTTCCCGGGCGAACTCCCGGGCCTTCCGGGTCTCGGGGAGGGCGTCGATTACGGCCCGTACCACGCGGAAACGACGCATGAGGGTATGGAGGTGGCTCCAGTCGGGGAATGCCCCCATATAGAGCAGGGAGGGCTTTCCGGTGCGGTTCTTACGCCCGACAACGCAGTGAATGAGGCTGCCGACATCGGCCCCGAGAAAGCACGGCCCCTTGTCTTCCTCGGCCATCGGGACATCCCCGCACAACCGGAGCACATCCCCCGGGGTGAGACGGTTCTCCGCCGCAATGAAGGCTTGCCCGAGTTTGGAGTTGTAGACTTCGGCCAGGTTGCCGTTGGGCGGATCGCGGTAGAGGCGGAGAATGGTCCGGGGGTCCACATACTGGCTGTTCAACTGCGAGATGCGCCACCCCACCATCTCTTGCGCCCGTTCGGGATGGAGCGCTACCCACCGGCCATCTCCGGGGAGCAGTTCCCGGTCCCGGCAAGTCTGACAGAGACGGATCACCCTGCCGTCGGCGAGTTCTTCGAGGCAGTCCGGGAAAGTCAGCTCCAGACAGGTTTCCCCGCCGCACTTGGCACACCGGAGGAACCAATGCCGCTGATCGGAGGTCTGGAACAGCTTGTCCACCCCGTAATCGGGGATGGTCGGCGTACTCAGGTGTATTTCCTCTTTCACGCGGGAGTGGCTAAGACGTTCCAGGGCAAGATCAACCATTGCCTCTTCCATCTCATCGCGCTCATCGAGAACGAGGCGGTCCGCCGGAACCGATTTCAACTGTGTGCTCGACCGCTTCATGCCGCCCGCCTTGCTCGTGGCGCGTGCCCCCCGGAGGTAGAGCATACTGTGGCCGATGCGCTTGATGGTCTGCGAATCGGTGTCCTGCACATACCGGGCGACGCTCTCATTGTCATTGATGAGCGGGTTGAAGCGGCCCCGGGAGAAGTCCAGCACGTCCGCCCGGGAAGGGAACAGGTACAGCACGCCCGCCGGGTAATGCCCCGCGATGAGGCCGTGCAGACTGCGGAGCATCTGAACAGAGGTCACTCCGACCTGTGCGCCCTTGAGGAACACCTGTCGGGGTGCGGTCTCGGTGAGCATGGCCCGCTGGTATTCATGCTCCGCCAGTGAGTAGGGCTGCCCGTCGAGGAGCAAACTTTCCGCCCAGGCCACCACGTCCCGCACCCGCTCGGCGGCCCCGTAGTGGACCTCAAGCGAAGTTAACAGCCTGTCGAGCAGTGCGTCTCTGGTTGAGTCGGTGTATGATCTCGCGTCGAACATCCGGGGATGCTTCTCCGATGGCCTCCATCACTACCGCCTGGAACTCCTCGGCGGCCTGGAGGGAGTAAAGGGTTTGGAAAATCTTCAATTGGAGGTCAAGCTGCCCCCGTATCTCGGCCATTGCCTTGAGCGCCAGTTCCCGGGGGTCTTTCAACTTGAATTCCTGCACGTCTATCTCCTCATCCCCCACCCTTACCTTCCGGGTGGTAACCTGGCTTTCGAGGACTTGCAGGGCTTCCTCCTCACCCCGGCCCCACCGCATGAGCAGGTCAAGGAGTTCGTTGGCATAGCCGTTGATCTTGTTCAACTGCGCTATGGCGTCCAGCTTGCGCTCCACCACTTCCTCGACCTTGCGGGCGACGACAACGCGGGTGGTGCGCCCCCGGAGTTCCCGGAGGCGCTGACTCACCGCTTGCCGCGAGATACCGAGAAGGCGGGCGGTCTCGCTCTGGCTTTTTCCTTCTTTGTCAATTAGCTGTAACAGCTTGCGGTCGTTGAATTTGGGATTACCCATAGTTGACATCTTCTTTACAGGTGGACATCTTCTTTACAGGTTGACATCTCTCATTTTTTGTCCCACCGGAGCGAAGTACCGGCCCGCCGAATCTTCCAGATCGTTGGCGATTCCGAGTTCTCGGCATAGCTCCGTGTACCGCTGCCACTGCGCGTCTATCGCGGTGAGCTGATGGGGGATGGTCGTTGTTTGCTGGCGCATGAACTGTATCCGGGTGCGCCATGCAGTCCCGCCGCACAGGTCCGCCGTGGCAACCGCTTCCTCGATCGCCCGTTTCAGACGGGTGCGCTCATCTTGGAGAGAAGTCATATCACGTTCCACCTGATGCAGATTTGCTGCGGCAAGGCGTTCCTGGTCCACGAGGAGGTCGTCGAGGGTCCGATAGTCGGCCAGCCGGGATTCACCGGCGGCGATTTCGGCCTTCCATGCGTCGGCTTCGCTCCAGTCTCCGGAGGCAAAGCACCGCAGCAGGGAATCCCGCCATCGTTGCGTTAGCTCGGCTACCTGGTTGGTTAGGGTTTCCTGCTCGCGCCGGGAGCGATTCCGTTCATTGGCGACGGCACACTGCCGCGAGAAGAGGGTGTTACGCTGTTCACTGAGGGTTGACATTGGGGTGTCCTTTCGGAGAAAGAAAACGGGGTAGGGAGCAGATACTGGGGAGTATGCGGTCTCGATGGAAGACCTGCTCATTACGAGTGTGTACGGGTCAAAAAAATGCTTTGAACTCCAGTTTAGATTCACAATATTAGCATACAAATAGTTGATTACTTTCTACTTGGGAGGGTGTATGAACAGGATTAATGTGCTTTTGTGTGTTCTCTTCCTCTGGGCTTTTTCAGGTAAGCAAGCAATGGGAGAATATGTTTTGGGTAAAGACACATTGAAGGGAATTACAAAGCTCTGGGTCATTACCGAAAAACTTTCCGAGGATGGCAGAAAGTTGGGGCTGACCGAAAGTACTCTTCAGACCAACACAGAACTGGCATTGAGAATGGCGGGAGTTGAAGTGGTGCCATATGATGATCCGGAAAGATTTAGATTCCCATATCTATACGTAAACGCAAGCATTATCGCTGATGAAACATCTCGTTGTAGCTACAGGATTTCGCTTGAACTGAGGATGCTTGTACAACTTGAAAATGGCAATTCAACCCATGGGACTATTTGGGATACGGGCTGCATTGGCTTTTGTGGACACACCAGAGCACAGAGTGTAATCCCCGAATCTTTACAAGAGACAGTTAATACTTTCCTAAATGATTTTCTGGCGGCTAATCCCAAGGCACGATAGTACACTGGTAAACGAAGACAACTGGCATAACAACCACAAAGGCAACCGTGTGTCTGTTTGAAATGCCGGCGCTCTCGGATCATGAGTTATAAATGAGTGAAAAGAGATTTTTCCCCGTCATACCCAAGCCGAGGTTGACCGGGAATTGTGCATGAAGGTGCGAAGGGTGGTGGTCGGCATAGCCGGAAAACGGGAATTCCTGCCGGTTCATTGTAGCACTTTCGTAAACGGATGCTTACGGGCTGTTTACAGTCTCGTTTACGCTTAAGTGGTTGTGCCTGAAGGCCATTGGTATGTATGTAAACTGTAAACATAAATATTATATATATATATAGGGGGACTCTCTCTCCGTACTCGTCCGTCCCCATCGAACCGTGTATATATATACCTCCTTCTGCAAAAACCTGTTTACACGTTTACACAATACAAAACGCATTGGCCTTCAGACACTTAGGTGTAGTCATCGGCTGCTTACATTGTGTACTATGTAAACAGCAATCGTTTACAGCCTATGCCTCGACCGCGAAAATCAGGTCCAGCGGTATCCCAATGGCCCGCGTGATAGTCCCCGAACCAAACCGAAAAGAGGTCTTGGCCGAAGTCCCCTCCAAGCGTCTCAGAATCTCTCGCCAATTGTTGGTCCAGGGCGAATCCCGGAGGAGCTTTCGGAGTCCCTCGTGCGAATTGCTCACGACCAGTTCCTCGTCGGTGGCACGCATCCCGTAGCGGGCGAGGGTAGCCCCCGCATCCGCCCGGTTCACTTCGCGGGTGGTATCCAACTCTTCATCTCGACCGGCGACGATAGCAACCAGTTTCCCGATGGTGCGGTCTTTTCGGGTGCCATCTTCGGTCACGGCGACAACGGATTGCAGAAGCCGATTGAGGCACCTCATTTCATCCGGCTCGGCATCGAGGACCGACTGTTCCGACCAGTCCCGTTCCGCGATCCACTCCTTCGCAGCAGAATCGGTTATCTCCTCGTCGGAGCGGAGAACGTACGCGCCTGCAAGGAGGGTGCCGATCTGATCCCCGACCCGCTGATCCCCAAAGAAGCCCGCCGCCGCACGGCTGAATGTTTGTGCGTTCCGCACAATAGTCGGAATCAAGTGGATCGCCCTGGCCCGGAGACCCGCGCACCACTCGGGAGTGAGCGTCGAGAACACGGCTTCGGATAGCTCATCGAAGTGGTCCTGGGCGTCCCGGGGATGGTGCTTGCGAAGCGTGAGCACGCTGATCCGGGAGGCATCGGCTTTCTGGGAGATGTTTGGCCCGATGGAAGACAGACAGAAGCAGGAACGGATATGGAACTGCATGGCCCGACCACTTTGTGTCCCCTTGACGATGGGTGCACCGGTCTCTGAGCTTGCCTGCCGCAGTAACTCAAGTACTCCCTGTAACCGCCGTTGGGCGTTCACATCCTCACCCTCCGCTTCGTCGAAAAGGACCGGGAAGGCATTGGTGCCGAGCGCCTGACGGACTCCCGCTTCGGTGCTGTTCGACTGAACCAGGAGAGCGGCGGAGCCGAGCAAAGGCTTGATGATATTTTCCTGGACCCACGTTTTCCCGGTCCCGGATGCCCCGGTGAGCCAGATATGGGGACGCCACGGCAGCGCACCGCAGATCGGGGCGATAGCACACCATCCGGCGAGCAGACGGGCGTTGACCGGCTTATCCCAACTCAGGAGTTCGGTGATCGTCAAGAGACGAGCCGCCGCTTGTGCCGACAGAAGGTCGGCGTCGGCGCTTTCCTGGGGATAGGCCGCTTCGTAGATGAACCGGGTATCCAATGTTGCGATTTCCATTCGGTGACCATTGACGACGAGATGATCTCCCCGGTGCAGCACGACCCGGTCAGCATCATACCACGTCCCGCATCCGCGTAGATTTCGGACATCAAAGACGCCCTGTCGCGCACACGTCCGATAGAGGGTGTCCCTGGCGGTGGTCCAGTCGATGGTCTTCTCCGACGAGAAAACTCCCTCCCACCACGAAAGAGGGGCGAGGGCAAGAAGGTTGCTCGTGGTGTGCTCGTTCGGGCGGAGCGCGACTATCTGCTTGGTTTCGTGCGGCAGGTAAAAGTAACTGCCGTCACCGTACCCAAGACAGCGAAACGGTGCGGCGGCCAAGTCGGGAACCGACGGAACCGGCAGCGGGGGTTCGGGGGCTACGGGAGGTTTCCAAGATGTGGCCATGCGGACAATCTCGCCCAGTGCCTCTTTCGTTCCGCCCCGTTTCACCCAGTCGGTCACATCGCCTTTCGGGGGAAGCCCGGGAAGCTCGATGATGCGGATATCCTGCGCGACCCCATACAGCAGAGCCGCCATCTGGAGGGCGTGCTTGCGGCCTGAATCGTCGTTATCAGGTAGGATCACTACCTTGGCTCCGGCGAAATGGCGAACCATTGAGGCCGGGAATTTGCCCGCTCCACCGCTATTACAGGTGGCAATAAGGCGCATCCGTTCGAGGGTGTGGACATCTTTTTCCCCCTCGGTGATACAGACAGAATGCCCCTTCTGCACCGCCTCAATTACCAGCGGCAACCGATACAGGAGTGGAGAGATCCCACGGAGATTGTATATCCAGCCACCTTTCCCGTCCGGACGGCGCTGAGAAAAAGACTTGGGACGATAACGGCATACCTGGTATACGAGATTCCCGGCTTCGTCAGAATAATTGTAGGTCTCGATTATTTTCTTGCGCCCGTTCCCGCTGTTGCCGGGATTATCAGAGAACAAATCCCTCTCTTCAAGACCGAGGGCGGCAACGATTACCTTAAACTCGCATCCAGCGTGGCACTTCAGGAGCACCTTTCCATCCTCGGCGACGGAAATGCTCAAGCTGTTGCGTCGATCATCGTGCGCTGGACAACGGGCGGTCCAACCATCACCGGTGGGGTGAACACCGGAAAGCCGCGAAAGAACAACTTGGGAAGGGTCAACGGACATGCCGCCCTCCCCTCGCAGTTGGTTTGTGCGCGACCTCGACGATCAGGGCGGGTCCATCTGGACCTGCCGGGTCGCGCACGGTCGAAAAAGTCAGGGCGGAATCGACTCGGGCAAGCTCGACCCGGAGCGCGTCGTGGAGTCGCAGAAGCGATAGTGAGTCATGAGGTGGGAGAAAAAAGATAGCGGAAACGCCGTGTTGCCCGGTGTGGGTCCGATTGAATCCGAGGCGAACCAACGCGGACACAGTGCGATAGGCGATGTCTGAGGAAATCATGGCACCTTCGGGGAGAATTATTGGATAGAGAGACTGCGGGGGGTCAGCGGGGTTATTGCGAATCGTCGCCGGTGTGCCGGTGGAGGCGGGTCTCAATGAATTGATGTACATCCAATTCTCTGTACATGGCCAGTTTGCCGATTTTGACGTACTGGAGCGGATAGCGCCCGGTGCAGCGCCAAACGGCGAGGGTGGCGGGCTTGATTCCGAGGAGGGCGGCGGTTTCGGCAGGGGTGAGCAAGCGAGGAATCTCGGGGGTCATGCGGGGTCTCCTACTGGTGTACGGGGGAAAAAGAGGTCGGCGGCATCACGGATTCACGCGCCGCCGCATGGCTACGGAGAAACGAAAGAAACACGCGGGAGGGACTTGCTGAGGCTACAGGATAATATAGGGCACAATTCGGCTGATGTCAAGCGAAGAAGTGGCAAAACATTCACGTCAGGAAAAGAATAGGAACCCACATAAGGGGCTTCTTCACTGTAATATACCACATAGTGTGTTATAATGCAAGCTGTTTTTTTGCGCAAACATATATTTATGTGTATCTTCGGTCAAATGTTTGCTCTCGGACTCATCCGCTCACCCACCATCCTCGGCTACATTTTTTCTGGGATTTGCTCGCCTCTGGATTCGGCATGGGTGCGCATCATACGGCAGGCCATCTCCATTCCCTGAAGAATCGGCTCCGACTGCAACCGCGCATAGATATGGGTGACCGTGTATCCCTTATGCCCCAGAGCCGCCCCGATGATGTGCAGCGGGACGCCGCAAATGCTCATCCAGCTTCCGAGGGTGCGTCGTAGGTCGTGCGGTCGCAGACCGGACAGGTTGGCGCTTTTTATAAGCCGCGCCCAAGCCCGTATCGGCGTGGCAAGATGGTTGCCGGGAATCGTGCCGGGGAACACCCAGGGATTCCCCTCCAGGTTGGCATTCCGGCGGCGGCGGAGAATTTCGAGGGCATAGCTGACCAGCGGTACGGTATGGGCCTCTCCGGTCTTCGTGCGCGGGATACGCCATTCCCGCTGTTCAAAGTCGATATCACTCCAGGCCATTTCGAGCATGTTTCCCTGCCGTGCGCCGGTGTAGAGCGACAAAAGCCAGTAATCACGGAGCGTTTCGTTCGGCTCCTCCGTGATCGCTTCGAAAAACTGTTTCAGCTCCTCTTGACGGATAAACCGGTCCCGGGATCGCTCTTGGTACTTTTTGACGCCGGAGACGGGATTCGCGCCCTCGAACCCCCACGCAATCGCTTTGCTATAGACCGTGGACAAGAGACTCCGCACCCGGTTTGCCTGGTGGGGGTGTTTTTCCATGATTGCGGCATGGAGCGTCTGCACGTCCCTTTTGCTAATCTCGGAAATACGGCGGTCCGCCCATTGCTTGAGGTGCCCGTCATACATATTCTGGTCGTTCTTCCACGTCCGCTTGTACGGTTTGGCATGAAGCACCATGTAGCGATCGAACAGGTCGGCAAGGGTCATTTCAGCTTTGACCTGTCGCTTATTCGCATTGGAGTTCTCCCCCTGCTCGATCCTGCCGTTCTCAACCCTTGCCTTGGAACGAGCCTGCTCTATGGTAATGTGCGGGAATTTCCCGAGCCGTATGCGTTCGGGTTTTCCGTTCACTTTGCGATAGAGGTAAAACGTTTTACTCCCCGAGGAGACGAGCAAGATCAGTCCGGGGACGCTGTAGCGTCCATGATCGTGATAGGTCGCGGTCTTCCGCTTCTCGGCAAAAGGAAGCGACAGCAGGGCGTCTTTGGTGAAGTTTATTCGGACGGGAGGCATGTCGGCTCCTCTCTATTGCTACCATATTGCTACCGGCGCGGTTAAACTGGAGGATGATTTGTTAATCTCCATAAAAGCGATGATACGTGTTAAGCCTTGTATTGTCAATAGTTATTTGTATTTGTATATTATCGTAAAATGAGGTAAAAAGAGGGGTACACCGACTCTGGATCAGTTTATCGAGGTTCGAATCCTTGCGGGGCAGCCAGAATTAAGAGACATCGCAATTTCCATTGCTACCATATTGCTTCCGCAAGCCCAAAGGTGAGGGCCGCTCCAGACCGGGGCGGCTCTTTTCGTTTATCTCCGACTAAAAAATCTATGCCCCTACACTCATGCGACTGCTGGCTGGTCGTAGAGATACTTCTGAAATCCACTGAATACTTTGCCGATTTCTTCCGGCCTGCCCAGGTCAGCGATGGCATCGGCGATGGAGTTGTGATACTTGAGGCGGAGGAGCGGAGTCAGCTTTTCCAGGTCGAGTTCATCGACACCGACGCTCACATAGTGGGAAAGCACGAATTCGAGAAACATCTGCTGCTTGGTACTGAAATGTTCGTTGATGATGATTTTCGCCTTTCCCGCCCGTTCCTCTCGGGTAATCGGCGGCGTTGTATAGGCCACATACGCCAGCACATCGAACAGATCGCTTTTCTCCGCGTCAATAATCCTCTGCATTTCCGCAAGCTGGTCCCTGCCGAATCCCTTCTCCGCGAGACCCTCCAGCAACTTTTTACGCGTATCAGGAGCGCTCCAGATGGCGCGGAGTTCCGTTTCATTGGCAAAGAACTCCGGCAGCTTCCCGAACAGGGCTTCCATGAACTGCTGCGCGGACATGGGCGTTCCGTCAGGATGCCAGAATGTGGTGCACATCATGTGCTGAATGGTCCGCTCCTTGCCATCGGCGAGCTTCACTTTCGCCTTCCTGATACAGACACATGGCCGCTGACCGCATATCGGACACGGTTCCCGCTCGCATACACAGGGCCGCTTTCCGCACACCGGACACGGTTGCGGCGGCAGCTTGATGCAGATACACGGGTAAGAGTTGCAGAACGGGCAGGGTTCCGGCGCGACCGGTTCGCCGTCCCACTCGGGGTCATTGAAATGGTGGTGCGCTTTCACAAAATCGTAAATCGTGAAATAGTCCTTCCCTTCGAACAAGCGCGTCCCCCGTCCGATAATCTGCTTGAACTCGATCATGGAGTTAATCGGGCGCATGAGGACAATATTGCGAATGTTGCGGGCATCAACCCCGGTCGATAATTTCTGCGACGTGGTCAAGATGGTGGGGATGGTTTTTTCGTTGTCCTGGAAGTCGCGCAAGTGCTGTTCACCCAGCGCTCCATCGTTCGCTGTAACCCGTTGGCAGTAGTTCGGGTCCCTGCTCGTTTTCATCTGGTTGACAAGGTCGCGGACGGCCAGTGCATGGTCCTGCGTTGCGCAGAACACCAGCGTCTTTTCCTGCTGGTTAATCTGCTCCATGAACAGTTTGACCCGAAGCTTCTCCCGTTCCTTGATTTCGATGATACGGTTGAAATCTGGTTCCTCATACCGCCTGCCAACCTCAATTTCGCCTTCGAGCAGCATGTCATCCGGCGTATAGACATACTCATCGAGCGTCGTGGAAATCTGCTTCACCCGGAACGGCGTCAGAAATCCATCATTGATACCGTCCTTGAGCGAGTAGATATAGACCGGATCACCGAAATAGGCATAGGTGTCCACATTGTCCGTGCGTTTCGGCGTCGCGGTGAGGCCAAGCTGTACCGCTGGCGAAAAGTATTCCATGATGCCGCGCCAGTTGCTCTCATCGTTCGCACCCCCGCGATGACACTCGTCAATGACGATGAAATCGAAAAAGTCCGGAGGATACTCGCCGAAGTATGGGGACGGCATCCCACCCTGGGGCGGGCCGCTCATGAACGTTTGGAAAATGGTAAAGAATATGCTCCCGTTTTTCGGCACCGCTCCCTTTTTTCTGATCTCATCCGGGGCGATTCTGACCAGCGCATCCTCGGGGAATGCGGAGAATGCATTGTATGCCTGATCGGCGAGGATATTGCGGTCGGCGAGGAACAGAATGCGCGGACGGCGTACCGGCTCGCGTCGCAGACTCCATCGGGCGTGAAACAGCTTCCAGGCAATCTGAAAGGCGATGAAGGTTTTTCCCGTTCCGGTGGCCAGCGTCAGCAGGATTCGCTGCCCCCCATCCGCAATGGCTTCCATCACCCGTTCGACCGCGATGTCCTGATAGTAGCGGCTGGGGTGGGAACCGCCTTTATCCTGAAATGGAATTGCGGCAAAGCGGTCACGCCAAGCATTCTCTTCGGCAAAGGTCAGGCTCCAGACTTCCTCCGGGGTGGGGAACTTCGCCCATTCGCCCTCGGTCCCTTCCCGCATGTCGATGCCGTAAACGCCCTGTCCGTTTGACGAAAAGGCAAACCGCACAACCAGCTTGGCGGCGTAATCTTTTGCTTGAGCAACTCCCTCGGTCAGTGCCTCATCCCATGCCTTGGCCTCTACCACCGCCAGTTTGGTGTTCCGATACTCCAGCACATAATCCGCAACGAGGGGCTTTCCACGTCGCCCGTGGCCTTCGATCCGCCCCGGCGTGATGGCATACTCCCGTCGAATACGGCTGCCGTCAACCACGCCCCAACCGGACGCGGCGAGTGCGGGATCAATGTGCTCGGCTCTGGTTTCGGCTTCGTTCATGGACGTCAGCTTCCCTCAACCTTTAACTTTGGTTGGAAATTTGTACTTCTTGGCAAAATTCAGCAATTTTGCATTGATTTGTTCTTGCTCAGGTGACACATGTGCTTCCCTGTGGCAATTCGGGCATAAGGCCACGCAATTGTAAACGCGATCACTCTTTCCGACACCAAGAATATGGTGTACGTCCAGAAAACCTGGATAATCACGGTTGTTACCGCATTCAGGATTCTCACACTTCCCTTTAGCCCTATCCATGACGGCTTTTCTTACGCGCGGATCACGTTTGACAAACGATTTCTCACACTTGCGCACTAGTCCGTCATCACTCCCAAGCTGAGAATAATCAATTCTTGGAAGATCATCATAGGTATCATCTTGATCCGCGGGGAACTTTGGTGGGATCACATTTGTTTTCAATAAATCCAGAACGCCGTGATGTTCCCAAAGTGCATTATTTACTTCGGGAGCTTTTTTGTCGTATAACCATAATGTAGGGCTTGATCCATTCATCGCATGATTTTTTTTTCGTCCAAGTTTACCAGCAGAGATCAAGGCCGCGCTGGCGTCTCTCTGGGAGCACCATATAGACACAAGGTCTTTCTGCGGGACCAATGCGGCATGACTGAATGTGTCCTGTTCGCGTTGGATAAACAAGGTATGGGTAACGCCTTCACTGATTTCATGATTGACCTTCTTATTCAGCGTTCCTTCCCAATCATTGTTTTTGATTTTTGGTAAGATTTGCGCGGCTGAATTGGTATTGTTCGGATTCTGCCGCCGCCAGCAAAGACGAACCTTAATGACGACCTTTTCCCCGTCCGGTGTTGTGGCATGGATAGTTTGCGATTCAACTTTCCCGTGAAATTTCCGCTCGTCTTTTACATTGCTAAAACCTCTCTCAATCAAAAAGCTTTCGATCATGCCGCGTGTAATGTGCTCAGCATTATAGCTCTCTGGAGTTCGGAATGCCCTTGGACACATAAATACCTCTTGCCGTTATAATGTCCCGCTGAATGCCTGGTGCAGCAGAGACTTTTTCAGTTCGTCCAGTGCGGCGAGTTTGCGGTGGTAGAGGGATTGGAGATGCTGGGCTTCAGCGGTAAGGGCGTCGAGTTTGGCCACCATTGACTGTTGAAGAGTTATTGGCAATCTCGGAACTTGAAAACCGCGAAGCAGTTTCAACGAAACTGTTTTCTGTGCTGTGCCCGTCGCACCTTCGTTTGCTTGGATAAAAACCTGCGGAGACATGAGTAGGTAGTATAGCCAAGTACTACTTATTTCTGGCTTTGGGCGAACCAGTCCGATGTGGCGTTGAAAGCAGAACGGGAGGTTATCACTCACCAGTACTGGAATACCAAACGAGCCAGTCACTGTGTAAAGTACGTCCCCCATCCTCGGCTTCTTGTTCGGTTTCAGACCGTCAAAGTATTCGTGCGAAACAGCAAAGGTATACGAAAAGTCGATCCGCCGCGTGTCTTTAATGATATTTCCGATGGTGATGAATGGAACCCCATTTGACGACTTCGGCGGCGGCATGTGATCACCGTCTGTTATGTCGGTAGCCAAGTCTGCAAGAGATACCAACTCGCAAGTTCGCCACGCCTTCGAGAAAACTTCTTCCAAATGGCTTTCAAACAGCTCTTTGGCGTTTTGCAGGTTCTTTTCGGCGTTGGCTTTGGCGAAGGCGATGCTGGCGAAGGCATCATCGAGGATGCGGACGATGCGCTGCTGTTCGGGGAGAGGGGGAACTTTTGTGATCTGCGAATAGACATCGTTACGATTGATGCCGGGCTTCACGCCCTTCGCGAGTCTTGGCAAGTCAAGCGTCGTTAGAAGATAGTAGAGAAAGCGTAATTCGTATTGTCGTTCGTCAAAAGTCACATAATAGGTGACATCAAGAGGCCAAAACCTCTCCTCGGACAGATTCACTTCACCAGCTGAACCTTTACGCCCCACGATGATGCTATTTCTGTCGAAGTAGAACTTGTCGCTACGATTTTTCTCACCATTCGCGCCATAAACCGGATACAATCCATCCGGCTTCCGGTTAGCGTCATCAAGCGGTTTCCCATACTCAAGCCGGAGGATTTCCCCGACTTGCTTGTCTTTCCAAAGTGCTTTCACATCCCCCCCTGTTTGTCCCGCTCATAAAAAATCACGCCCTCGCGCTCGATATGCTCCCGCAATTCCGCGTTGGTCAGCTCATCAAAAACCGATATATCGATGGTATAGGGCAGCAGGAGATCATCCAGTTCCGATTCGACGTCTGAGCACACTTTGGGCGTGAGCGCCTCGCCGACGAGAGTCAAATCGATATCCGAGCCCGGCTTGAAGGTTCCCCGGGCGCGGGAGCCATAGAGCACCGCCCGTTCGATGGCGGGGAATCGGGCGAACACACCGCGTATTTTGGCGACCGTGGCGTCGGTGAGCCCGTGGTTCATGTCTCCTCCGTCTCCTGGCGGTACAATTGGCCGAACCGTTGCTCCATCTCGACGAATGCGGGGTAAAACCGGGTCAATGTGTCTTTCGCGATGCTTTCCGCGATGTCGGTGTTGTAGGTATGCGAGGTCAGGTTGCGGGCTTTGATCATGTCCATCCAGGCATCGCCATCGCTGATCAGGTTATTCTTGAACGCCTCCCGCGATGCATTTTTGGAGCCGATGATGCCAATCAAGCCCTGTTCTTCCAGATAGTCCTTCAAAACATTCCAGGCAAGTTCGTGGGTGAATTCAAAGCCCTGAATCAATCCCTGCTTTTCCAATTCGGATAAATCACGCTGCCGGGATAACTCGACCGCCCTGCGCAGGGTTTGCAGCGCCCGCAGGAAATTGTTAAATCGCAGTTTCCACCGAACTTTGTTCATGTCGAACTCCTTGCGATGATTTCCCTGATCTTCGCCAGTACTTCCGCACTCTCGGCATCCAGCGCCGCGATTTCGTCCAGGATTTCTTCGGGGCTGCGGTGTTTCACTTCCTCTCCGCCGTTGGGATTCTTCACGGAAAGATCAAACGTGGCCGGGTCGATGGTTGTGGTGTCCACGCTCCACGACTGGGGCGAGTCGGCGAAGGTTTTTTGCAGCTCCACGAATTCGGCGAGATCGTCATCATTGAGCGGATTGGTTTTTCCGAGATTGCGTCCGGGATCGAGCTGATAGTACCAGGTATTGCGGGTGGGCGCGCCTTTTTCGAAGAAGAGCACAATCGTTTTCACGCCCGCGCCCAGGAAGGTGCCGCCGGGGCAGTCGAGCACGGTGTGCAGGTTACAGCTTTCCAGCAGGAGTTTGCGGAGACTGATTGAGGCGTTGTCGGTGTTGGAGAGGAAGGTGTTTTTGATGACCACACCCGCCCGTCCCCCGGCCTTGAGCATCTTGATGAAGTGCTGAAGGAAGAGAAATGCGGTTTCGCCGGTGCGGATGGGGAAGTTCTGCTGGATTTCCTTCCGCTCCTTGCCGCCGAAGGGGGGATTGGCGAGGATGACCTCGAAGCGATCCTTTTCCTGAATGTCGGCGAGATTCTCGGTGAGCGTGTTGGTGTGGATGATGTTCGGCGCTTCGATGCCGTGCAGGATCAGGTTCATGATGGCGATGACATAGGCGAGGGACTTCTTCTCCTTGCCATAGAAGGTGCGGGTCTGGAGGGTCTGGAATCCTTCCACCGTGAGCCGCTCCTTCGCTTTCAGATAGTCATAGGCTTCGCAGAGGAAGCCCGCCGAACCGCACGCGCCGTCATAGATGCGCTCGCCGATGCGCGGCTGCACGACCTTGACAATGGCGCGAATGAGCGGGCGCGGGGTGTAGTATTCGCCGCCGTTGCGTCCGGCGTTCCCCATGTTCCGTATCTTGGCTTCGTACAGGTGGGCAAGTTCATGCTTCTCGTTCTGCGAGCGGAAGCGGAGTCCATCGATCTGGTCGATGATTTCGCGGAGATTGTAGCCGCTGGACACCTTGTTTTTGATCTCGCCGAAAATCTCGCCGATCTTGTATTCCACCGTGTTCGGGCTGCTCGCTCTCAGCTTGAAGCCCTGAAGGTACGGAAACAGCTTCTGGTTCACAAAGTCGGTGAGGTCGTCGCCGACGAGCGCCGTGTTGTGGTCGAGCTTGCCATCAGGATTCTTGGGCGCGGCCCAGCGTTCCCAGCGGTAAGGTTCATCGAGGATATAGGTGTACGGTTTCCCCTCCAGCGCGGCTTCATCGGCACGATCCTGCTCCAGCCCGTCGAGGTATTTCAGGAAGAGCAGCCATGAGGTCTGCTCGGTGTAGTCCAGTTCTGTAGTGCATCCCGCTTCTTTCCAGAGAACATCATCGACATTCTTGAATACTTGTTCAAACACGATTCACCGTTTCTGTTGGAATAAGATGTGTAGGTGCGCGCTGTCCGGCCAGGTCTGGAGATACCGTGGAAAAACGCCGCAAGGCCATACTCCGGAATTCCGCACCGCTGCGGACCGGAACCGATACCCTTGCAGTTGAAAGGCAGGTGTGACACAACTGATAATCCACGACCCGGTAGAAAATGGGGAATGTGGAGTATAATAGTCGCTTACGAAGGAAGTGTCAACACATTCAAAATGATTTTACGATTTTTTTCGCGCTCACAGACATTTGTCGAGATAGATGAAATCCGGGTGAGGAATTGACATTGCCTCCCGAGGTATCAGTAAGGCCGACTGCATATTGCTGTATAGGGCATACGTCAGGTTGTCTACAGGATTCCATAAAAAAAGAGACAACCATCTATTCGGTGGATGTCTCTTTTTAATTTATTCGCAGGTCATCAGCCTTTGCTATTTTATTCTTGGGCATTGATCCCGCTAATCCAGCGTTTCTTAATCAGCACATCGACAGCTAAAGCAATCTGACGCCGGGTAAACTGTTGCTTGTGATTGTTCCACGCATAGGTTTTTGTTACCACATCATCCAGAGAACAGGCGCCTTCTTTGCTTATAACCCAGTGTACCGTGGAAAGCAGTTCCATCCCAAACGGCGACTCGAAACCATCGACCAAATCGGCCACTCTGTCGAATCTGGCGTGAGTATCGGCATGTTTTTCCAGCAGGAGCTTTGCATCCCGTATCGCGCCCGGAACCAGGGCAAGTTGCTTTCCCGGTGAGTCTCCTCCATCAGCATAGCCGGAAATCAGGTGCCCCTCAATAGCATGGAGAACATGTCGGAGGTTCTGGGCATAGGGGCCGTGTTCGGCTTTACTGTATATGAGTTGCAGCGGCTCACCGGCTTCCTGCATGAAGTACATCAGTTTATGGATTTCCAAAGGGGTTACGAAAGGGTCGAGCAAACCGCCAAGATAACGGTGCATCAATCCAACGAGTGCCGCCCGGCCCGCCGTCATTTTGGGAATGGTCATTGCTTACCCATATCTTATAAGATACAGCAACAGAAAGCCAACTGGTCGAAAATAATTGCTTTTTGGAAGCATGGTCAAGTTCTTTCTGCCTCCGTGTAGATACAGGCACAAGTTCGGCTCTGGTTTCGGCTCCGTTCCTGGGTCTTTCCGCCCAAGCGTCCGGTTACGGCTGGGTGGATGAAGAAGGAACCCTTCGATAGTGTCATTATCGAAGAGTTCGACCCCCCTCACCGCCCCTTTTTCGCGGTCATTTCCCCGAGATTGATGCGCAGGACAGTAAATGCGTTGTAACGCTTATCCTCACTGAGGCTCCGTCGGCGGACAATGGCCGGATCGTCTTCGAGATGGCTGAGGATGACCGACATGGCGTGTTTCTTTTCATCGAGGGAGGTCAGTTCGTCCACCGTCCCGCGGTATACGACCGAGCGGTATGGCTGGCCGCACTCTTCCTTGATGTAGCCCTCGTCGAGGAAAACCGTTCCGCACACCTGGTTGTTCGCCCGGATGAAATCGAGCTTGCGGCCTTTTCGTGAGCAGTGGCAGTAAAGCACCCGCTGCTCACGGTCGTAGCCGTAGCTGAGTGTGACGACGTACGGCTCGTTGTCATTGCTGAGGGCGAGGACGGTATAGGTCCCTTTGGAAAGTATATCGTCGAGTTCCGCGGGGTCGTTCGTGATCTTCTCGGTGGGGGTGAAGTGGTACTTTGCCATGTAACGCTCCTTGTTGCTGTCGGGGTGACTGGGTGTGCACCGTTATGAAGAGCAGGTCATTATACCGCGCAAGGCCGGCATTGCCCGGGGCCGGCAGGCTGGCATGTTACCGCTGATATGCCACAGTCATATTGAGGGTGGGGAATGATGGGGAATGATAGTCGCTTCCGATGCGGGTGTCAACGATTCATCACCGATGGTACGATTTTGTCCGCATATTTCAGGAAAAAAAGGGGTAACGCGAAAAAGCAGCCTGTCGTATATCTCTGGCGGGGTAACCCCACAGGAGTGGTACGGGAGTGGGTCCGTGAAGAGATTTGTCGGAGAACGCGGGGGTGCGGGATATTCATCAAAGAGACGTCATGTTTTCGGCTGGTGAGGCCGCTGGCCGGGGAAACCAGTGAGGAATGGCAGGACCGCATATCCCTGGATATGGGCGAGAATTCAGGGCTTGGCTGCAGGGGAGTGCCCCGTACCGACCCTTTGGCCGCTCCCCCATCGTACTCCGGTTCTCCGCCGTCATACTTGCGCTTGCGTACCCGCGTGGTTTTGATTACGTTCTCTTTTGGCGAATCGGCGGGACATTGTCCCGTTCGCGTATTTCGCGCGCGCGGGGATTGTTTGCCGGGGGCATATCCACCGGCGCGGCCTGATTCCCCTGTCCGCAGCGCATCCGGGACGAGAATGCGATAAAAAATATGAGAGGGGGTGCCGTGAAAAAGCCGTCTCCGTGGTCACTGCTTGTGGGGAGCATCCCGTTCATCGGGACCTGCTTCACCGTGCCGCTCTGGGACCGTGTCGAACCGATGGTGCTGGGCATGCCGTTCAATCTCTTCTGGCTGACTTCGTGGGTTCTGCTGACCCCGCTTTGCATGTGGGTCGCGTATTACATCGAAGTGCCCGGGAATCCCGAATCATCCGCGAGCCGGCAGGGGGACGGAACATGAGCCCAAGTATGATCGCGTTATCCGTGATTTTTGGTATCGTTATGGTGGGTTCGATAATCGGGTTTTATGCCGGCTCACGGTATAAAATGGACCTGGAGCAGTGGACGGTGGGAGGGCGGGGATTCGGCCTGATGCTGGTGTGGCTCCTGATGGCGGGGGAGGTCTACACCACCTTTGCGTTTCTTGGCGCGAGCGGCTGGGCCTATTCCCGGGGAGGGCCCACCCTCTATATCATTGCCTATCTGACGCTTGCCTATGTGGTTTCGTTTTATATCCTGCCCAATATCTGGGAAGTGGGCCAGAAGTACGGTATGCAGACGCAATCGGACTTTTTTTTCAAGCGTTACGGCAGCTTGTTCCTTTCGTCATTTGTGGCGCTGGTCGGGGTTATTTTCATTATTCCGTATCTTCAGTTGCAGATAACCGGCCTGGGAATCATCGTGAATGTGGCGAGCTTTGAGGGAATCAGCCGCAACATGGCCATGATCGTGGGTGTGGCGTTTGTCGCGGGATTCGTTTTTGTCAGCGGCATACGCGCGGTGGCGTGGGTAAGCGTCCTCAAGGACTTTCTGATGCTTTTTGCCGCGGTGTTCCTTGGAATCAGCGTTCCCTACATATATTTCGGCGGTATCGGGCCCATGTTCTCCGCGCTGGCGCAAATCAATCCCGGTCACCTGGTCATGCCCGGCGGTACCACCAACATGGGCCATACGTGGTACGTCACCACAGTGCTCATGACCTCCCTGGGGTTCTACATGTGGCCGCACCTGTTTGGCGCCACGTTTACCGCAAAAAGCAGCAACACATTGCGCCGTAATGCGGTCATCATGCCGCTATATACGATCTCAATCCCGCTGATATTCATTATCGGGTATTCATCCATTCTGGTCGTTCCCGGTCTCGAAAACGGGGACATGTCTCTTCTGACCGTCGTGCGAAAGACATTTTCTTCCTGGTTTCTCGGCGTGGTCGGAGGCGCCGGCGCCATCACCGCCATGGTTCCGGCCGCCATGCTCACCCTGACCACGGCCACCCTGTTCGCCAAGAATTTCTATCGCCCCGTCTTCTCGCCGGGCATGTCCGATAATCAGGTGGCTTCCATGGCCAAGGGTCTTGTCCTGTTGATCAGCGCAATCACCCTGTATTTCGCTATATTCAGTTCCTCGACGCTTGTCAGTCTTTTGTTGCTGGGATACTCGGGGATAACACAGTTTTTCCCGGGGATCGTTCTGGGGCTTTACTGGAGGCGCGTCACCCTGGCCGGTGTCTTTACGGGCATGATTGTCGGGGTCGCCGCCGTTGCGTTCCTGATGCTCAACAAAATGGACCCGTTCATGGGCATCAATGCCGGATTTTTCGCCCTGTGCCTCAATCTTGCGATTACCGTGCTGGTCAGTCTGGCTGTTCCCGCCCATTCCAATCCGTTTGAGGAGGATGCCGCGGTTTGATGTTTCCGCTGGTAGTGCAGTCTCTTGATTTTCATTGTAACAATTACACGCGGAAGGTTGAAATGAATTCACCGGGACCATTCCGGAATTGCATCGTACTTCTGGTATTCGGGTTGCTGGCTGGCGCCTTCAGTCAGGCCGGAACCGTTTCCGCCGCCGAACAATGGATCGGCGCGGTACGCAACGACCATCCCCGGCTGTTTTTCAACGCTGAAACATGGCCCGCGGTGAAAGCCCGCGCGCTGTTCGAGGAAGCGGCGTGGTTCGCCGAGCTGAAAGAGATGGCGGACGGCTATCCCGCCGACCCCCAGCCCGGCAGCAGGCGGGAAGACAATGCCGACCGTCGCCGCGCGGACGGCACGGTCGAGACCATCAAGCTCCCCCGTCCCACGGAATGGGGCGTCCAGGCGGGAAGAGCGGCCTTCGTCTATCTCGTCACCGGCGACCGGGTGTACCTGGACAAGGCGAAGAAGATGATGAAGGTCAGCGTGGACGCTTACCACGAGTGCATCGACAAGGGCATGGCCGTGGACTGGTATTCCACAAGCCGGGTCCACTGGCTCGCCGCCTACGACTGGCTCTACAACGACCTCACTCCCGCGGAGCGCCGCGAACTTATGGGCTCCTTCCTCCGGCACGTGGACAGCGTACGCCCCCGCCCGGACCGCAAGCCGATCCACCGTCTGAACGACAGCAATCACACCACCGGCTTCTACGGCGACCGTAACCTCTACTGGTTCACCGGCATCGCCGCGATGGGGGACGGCATCGACGACGCTCTCGCCCTCGAACTGGCCCGAGAAGGGTACCGGTACAACATGGAGCTTTTCGAGTACCGGAAAATGTGCGCTGGCGATGACGGCGGTCTGGCTTCGGCCACGACGACCTATGCCATAGCCCACTATCCCTGGTCGCAGTTTAACTTCATGTATACCTTCCGCTCCGCCACGGGGAAGGACATCTCCGGCGACTGGCCCTATCTGGCCTACTTCCCTGTGTGGATCATGTGGAACTGGCTGCCCGGGACCGCTCCGCGCGAATTCGGCTCGGGGGATGTCTACCATTACGACAATCTTCTCTGGGTCGAAAATCTCTACATGCACATGTCCCAGTTCATGGACTTTTTCGGGACGTGCGAACCGGAATGCGCCGCCCTCGCCGCCCATATCAGGGACATCGTGCCCGGAGAGCACAAGAAGTACAACTGGACCTGGTTTTTCTATCCCTTCCTGCTCACGAACATCGACAAAGCTCCCGCTCCGAAGGGGCCGGATGACACTTCGCTCCACGCCCGTCACTTCGAGAATCTCGGGCAGGTGTTCATGCGCTCCGGCAGCGGAAAGGACGACACCTACAGCCTCTTCACCATCGGCTCGAAGGTTCCCAGCCACAAGCAGTTCGACGAGAACAACTTTATCATCTACAAGCGGGGCTATCTCGCCATGGATACGGGAACGCGGGGCGCGAGCACTGACTACCAGCTCCGGCACTACTACGCCCAGACCGTGGCCCACAACTGCGTGCTCATCCACATGCCGGACGAGCCCTTCCCGAACTACTGGGGCATGGCCTACGATGGTCCGGAAGGAAAGATCAACCACGGCGGCATGTCCAAAGCCAACGGCGGCGTCTGCTCCGCTTTCGAGACGAACGAATTCTACAGCTATGTGGCAGGGGACGCCACCGCCTGCTATTCGCCGGAAAAATGCGGTCTTGCCCTCCGGCAGTACGTTTTCGTCTATCCCGACTATTTCGTGGTCTGCGACCGGGTCATCTCGACTGACGCCGCATATAAGAAGCAGTGGCTGCTGCACTCCCAGAACGAGCCGGTGATTGATGGTTCCACGTTCCGCGCCGACCACGAGGAGGGCCGCATCTTCGGCCGGACGCTTTATCCCCGGGATGCCATCCTGTCCAAGGTCGGGGGACCGGGCAGAGAGTTTTGGGCCGCCGGCAAGAACTGGGAACTCGCTCCGGAAGTAGCCGAGCGCGCCCGAACCCGTAACAACGGAGGGCTTTTCGGCAACTGGCGTATGGAGATCTCCCCGGGTTCCGCGCGGAAGGACGACATGTTCGTTCACTTGATCCAGGCCGCGGACCGAACCAAGGAAAAGATGACCGAAGCAGAGGCGGTCGCCACTCCGTCCGGTCCCGGGGTGCGCTTCAAAGCCGGAGACCGGACTGTCACCGTCAGCTTCGGCGAAAAGGGCGGCCCCACCGGCCGCGTCCGCATCGAATCCGGCTCGAAAATACTTCTCGACCGTGCTCTGACTACCGGAGTCCAGCCCCAGTCGGGAATGAGCGGCGGAGGAACGGAAGGACGGTAGTGTTCCGCCGTATCCGGCTGTCTCGGTCTGTTCTATGACTCGGTCCCCTCTCACGGGAGCTTGTCATTACCCAAATTTTGAGGGCAGAGAGGTTGGGTTGTGGGAAGAGCCGGAAAACCGTCGGAATTAGCATGAAAACGGCGGGTTTTCGTGAGCCGCGATTTCCCCCTCTCTCTGGAGAGAGGGGGGGCCCCCGGGGGTTTGTCCCCGGCCGGAGCCTCCGAGCTTCCCCAAAATATAACTCACCCCTCGGTTCCATTGTCGTAAAGATAAGAGAAAACCACTGACACGCATGAGTACTCAATATAATCAGTGGAGGTGCTGGCCGGTAACTCACCCCCTGGCCCCCTCTCTCGCGAGGGGATGACTCTGTGGCAGACTTAGAGTTATACAATATGTCGCAGGGCCGGGGGCTCCCCCTCTCACGGAAGAGGGCTCCGTTCAGGCTTGGCCTGCACAAGTTTCATGCCGGAAAGCATTGCGTTTCCCGGAAAAGCCGGTGTACGGAACAGTCCATACACCACGGCGGCTCGCTCCGCGGTGCTGACCCAACCCTAACCATACATCGTAATGACATTCCCCGCAGGCTCGGCGTTCTTCAGTGGACGGCGGGCCTGCCGTTTTCAGGCCGGAATTCCTGAGAAAACAGGCGGAGGAAAAAATCAAGTGCAGTCGCAAACAGGTCGTATTATATTATTATTATAGTACCATTCACAGCAATCCCCC
>JAWLHT010000030.1:0-26740 GCA_041690195.1 Candidatus Latescibacterota bacterium | reverse complement strand
CGAATGGGGGCCCCGGGGCCTTACGGCCACCTTCCCCCTTGCAGGGGGCAGGAAAAGACACTACTCATGCACGTGAGTCTTGCTTGTGCTGCTTCGGTTCGTTGCTGACTTAACCCGATAACCGTTTAGAATAAAGTGAAGAACCCACAAAAGACAGGGATGTCGGCAGTCCAACACACAACCACGGAGTCATCGTGAAATCACTCGAAAAGCGGATTGAGACACTGGAAAAGGCCAATCGGCTTTACCACCGTAGCGCCATTGCACTTGCTCTGGCGCTGGTCGCCCTGTTCGGTCTGGGCGCGTCGGATGACACCGGTGGGGCTCGGGAGATTCGCGCCCGGTCTTTTGTTCTGGTTAATGATGCGGGAGAAACGGTAATGACGCTTGCCGTAGAAAAGGACGGGACAGGTTGCCTGACCGGATTCAACGCGGAGAATCGGAAGACGGTGCAGATCGGGACATCGCCCTGGGGTGACGGTTACCTGGTTACATATTCCGCGGCCGGCTCACGGCTGGTGAATATTGCTTCTTCCACTCAACACGCCGGAGGGATAAACATCTTCAGCGGAAGCGGTAAACAGGTGGCCGGGGTCGGAGTGAACGAGGCGGGTGACGGTGCGGTGGCCATATACGACAGCAGTGGCAGACAGCAGGCGTTTCTCGGCTCCTCTTCCTCCAATGAGGGAAGTCTGCAGCTTTATAACGACCGGGGGAATCACATCGTGGAACTCGGTGCGGGGAATTACGGAAACGGATATATCACCACACTGAACCGGGAAGGAAAAGCGCTGGTGACTCTTGGATCAAATGCGGCTGACGATGCCGCGTTGGTGCTTTTGAATCGTGACGGGCGTTCCATAGTCAGCATGATGTGCAGCCGGAACGGCGATGGCGCTCTGATCGTGCAGGATAAACAGGGAAATATTACCGGATCAATACCCCCCATGTCCCGATAGTGCTATATGCTATTCGCAGAAAGGGTCGGTGTTCATACTGGCCGCTTCTGCGAATATAGTACTCTCTTCACCGGACCGCAGCCCAGGAGGGTGCCGGCTTCCCCGTGGCAAGGTGATAAACGGGCTCGGGAGCGAGATCAACTCCTCCCGGCCAGCGGAGCACACCCAGTTCGGGATCGACTGTTACCTGCCGAAAAAAATCAGGATCGGAAAAGCTGCTGAACAGACCTCCCTTTTGCGCCAGATGGTCCAGGTTAACCATCCCCCGTTCGCCGTTATCGAATTCCACTTCCAGCGAATACCCCCCCAAACACACCGCCCGTACCGCATCGCGAGACATGGTGGCTCTCCCTCAGATAAGCGGTTTAATGCGGAAGAGGGAGATTCCCTCCGCCGCCCTGCGCCAATCCTCAATTAACTCCTGCCGGTGTTCCAACGCCCATTCCACCACCAGGTTCAGTACCCGGTCCGGAAGGGAGCCGGAGATCACGATTAAGTCCGGTATGCTGATTTGAGCTTTGTAATCCTCATAGCGCGCATGAAAATGCGGAGGCTCGTAGTCTTCGGGGTACATGGAGATGATAATCCCCAGGAATTTCGAGATTTCGGGCATGGGGACGCTCCCTTTACTGGAAATTCGCTTTTTGGTAATATGCAAAAAATCCGACCGTCTTTCCAGGGTATTTTTCGCGGAAAAACTGAGGCGCGGGAAGTGATCTTGGGAAGCGCGGAGACTCCGGGCTAAAGAGAGTAACTCTTTCCTCGGTCCCATTGTCGTAAACAGAAGCAAATAGCAGTGAACGGGTGTCTTGCGGTCCAGGCCGGAAAAGTTAACTCACCCTCGTTACCCTTCTGTCACCCCAACCCTGGAATCCAGGGTTGGGGACCCCGACTCTCGGGGAGAGTGGGCCCCGTGCAAGCTCAGCTTGCATGGGTGAAAGAAGGGGATGACTCTATGGCAGATTGTGAGTTATACGATAGTTCAAAGGTGTGTCGCACGTACAGCGATCACAAACATCCTTTTTCCCATTCTTAAAAAACTTGGGTAATGACAAGCTCCCCGAGAGAAGGGGAACGAGGGGTGAATTGCTCTTTTTGACACCCGTTCGCCACTTTGGTCTTCTGTTTACGATCGTGTGACAGGGAGCGCCAGGGGAGAAGTCAGAATTCGGGGCCGTCCCTCTCCCGCACTCGGACGCGGGATAGGAAGGCCGTAAATCGAAAGGGGGACGGAAATGCACCGTCCCCCTTTGCCGGCATGCCGGAATTGCCAGATTAGGACTTCGCAGCTTTCATGCTGTTGAACGCGGGCGGATTGTCCAGCACGAAAACCAGGTAAAGAATGGCGGCGATCATCATGCTGATCGCGATGCCGAACACGCCCTGGAAGGGAATCAGGTTCATGTCCATGAGTTTCCCGAAAAGAATGGGAAGGAGCGCCATGAAGGGAATGACGCCCATGTTGGCGACCGCTACATAGGTGGATTTGTCCTTGGACGGGCAGCACAGGAGGATCATGTTGGTATATCCCACATTGTCCGATATCTGGGCCAGTCCGGTCACGATGAACGCTGCGAAAAACACCCAGGGCCCCGTGGAGGGTACAAACCAGGCAATGAGCGTGTAGACGATGGCGAACATCTGGGCGGTGGCCATCATGTATGTGGGGCCGTACCTGTCCGCGATGCGCGTGATGGTGGACCCGCCGATGGCCAGCCCCAGACCGTACAGGGCGCTGAACCATCCGGCGTTGGCGCGGTCGAATCCGCGTTCCTGTATGAGGTAGGCCAGCAGGAACGCCATCATGACATTATGGCCGCTCATGAGCCATTTGCCGATAAAGAATTTTACCAGAAGACGATCGGTTTTGACAATGTTCACGCACTTCTTCAGGTATGCGCCGAAGGAAGCATCCCTCTTGACCAAATCACCTTCCGGCTCTTTCAGCAGCATGATAATCAGTGCGGAAAGAGCTGAGAAGATAAATGTGGCGATGAAGATGATCGCGAAGCTGTACGGTGCGTCGTATTGCTTCTGCAGTCCGCGGGTCGCGAATCCCGAAAAAAATGTCCCACCATACCGGAAAGTGAACTGAACACCCAGCAGCAGCCCGAGCTGCGCGGTCGGGATGATCTTAAAGAGCAGAGTATAGTTCGCCGGGATATAGAGATTGACGGTCAGACACGCCGCCAGATAAGCGAAGAGGAAGAGCCAGATGCTGAATGCGGCGTTTGTTGCACCGGTGAGAAAGATGTATATGCCGTAAAGCAGCCAGGGGATACTGGTCAGGAAAAAGGCACCGGCGATGAAGTTTTTCTTGATGGGTCTGTTTTCCGACATATACGCGGCCCAGGTCTGTGGGAGAGCGAATCCCAGCCAGTAGATGGCAGTGACCAGGCCGATCTGGGTCTTGGTCGCATTCAGAAAGGTGAGGAAGGCGACCGGAATGCCCATGTAATAGGTCATTCCGCCCCAGACGCTGCCTCCGAATCCAAACAGAAGGGCGCCGATATTGTATTTCCAGTATTCCCGCAGACCGCCGGTGGCGCCTGCTTTTACGGTTGCTTCTGTCATGCGGAGATTCCTTCCGGCATCGTGGTGGTTCATTGTTTTCGGACAGTACGGCGTTCAGTATTAAACGTCCAGCGCGACGCATTGTCAAGGACAATGATACGGAGGTGTGCGATGGATTTGTCCGTGCATTTCTCCAAAGCATCTCGGGACTCGACATGGCATTCCCGGAGAGCGCTGCGCACGCTGACCCGTGATGCTGCGCCGTGGCGGACCATCCTCCCGATAAGCCCGAAGACGCCTCATGCTTGGGCAAGCTGGATTTCTTCTTTTTCCCTCCGCAAAATCATTGAAAATGCGATTGTCCAGCGGGATACATAGAGTTATATATATAAAAATTTTTCCGCATGAGGTTCGGGGCCTGCTCCCGAGACCAAGCGGTTCCACACGGGAAAAGCAGACGCTTACTCTCTTTTCCACTGCCGTTTTCCCCCTCACCGTCTTTTCTCGAATTCTGTTTCAACAGGCGCGGCAATACGGCCGAGCCCCCTATTCGGCATGAACCCTCATTACAAACTGGTGGACCATGACTAATTCAATTGTACTTGTAAACCCTCTGTTCCGAACCGACGACCATGATCAGCAGCTTTTCCGCCCTCTGGGCGTTGCGGCCCTGGCGAGCCAGATGAAATCTCTTGGTCTGCCGGTGTATATCACGGACTGCACATTCAAAACGTTTGATGACAGCGTTCGAGAGATTGTCGGGCGTGATCCGGCCATAATCGGGCTTTCCATCTCCATCCACACCGATGAAACGGCGTTGCTGCTCCTGCGGGAACTCCGTGAGCAGGTTCCGGGGACGCTTTTCATCGCCGGAGGGCCCATGCCCACGGTGTTTCCGGAACGGTATGCCGAATACTTCGACGTGGTTTTCCGCGGAGAAGGCGACCTTGTGGTTCCACGGTTCTGCAGGGACTATCTGGCTCTGCGGAAAAGAGATAAGTTCCACCATGTCCTGGAGTTCTATACATACCCGGGAGTGTACACCCGATTCCGTTCCCAACTGATACAGTACGCCCCTATTCACTATCCGTCACCCATCCTTGATACGTTGCCCATTCCATACCGCAAGGACATGAATCATGGGTTGTATCAGCAGTACTGGATGGAACGGAGCGGCTGCCGTCCGACTACGGTCATGGCGGCCCGGGGATGTCCTCATGAGAACGACTCGGGATCCAATCCCGTATTCGGAAGAATTCACAGAAAACGTTCGCTCGACCGGGTGGTCCGAGAGATCGACGTCGCGGAGCGCGACGGGTATAACCAGATATGGTTCGTGGATGACTTTTTTACATTCGATGCGGAGTATACCCGGTCTTTCTGCGAACTCATAGCGGCCCGTCCGCGTAAAATGCAATGGACCTGCTGGTCGTGGCCCGAGGGGCTTACCCCCGATCTCGTCGGGGCCATGTGTGACTCGGGGTGTGTGGCGGTGAATCTGGAGATTGATTCAGGGGCCGAAGAAACGTTGCGACTCATGAATCGGTCCGCCGGTCTCTCGGACAGCATGCGTTCAGTGGAAATGCTTGCCGGGGCCGGGATACGGGTAGGTGCTTCATTTCTGGTCGGGCTTCCGGGGGAGAGTCGTGAGTTGGTGGAAAAGACCTTCGCATTCGCTCTTTCCAATCCTTTTGATGAGGTGTTCTTTAATCTTCCGTTCCATATCAATGGGGCCTCCGGACACGAACATGAGTATGTTCTTTCCCGAAACGATGGAGGTAACGGACAGAGAACCCGTCTGTTCATGTATTCTCCGGACATTGATCCGGAATGGTTGGAAAGGCGAATCGGAGAAACTCTTGACCAGTTCCGCAACACCCGGGAACTTCCCACCGTTCCGCTGGAGGCGGCCACTATCTGACCCGTCTCTGCCATACAAAAAAAGCGTCCGAAACATGCTTCGGGCGCTTTTTTTGTTACAGGTATCGAATATGGTCAGCAGCCGGTTCAGTGCCGCGGCTGTTTTGCTCGGTTATCTCTCTTGATACGGGAGATGTCGCCGAAGACAACAGAGGATTCAGCGGCGCCGGTAGAGCCGGTAGAGTTCGTTTCCATCCACCCGCTCCGCAGAACCCACTTTTCCGCCCCGGCACAACCCGAGTGTGGGTTCCAGTATAATGGGCCACGAACTGTGCTGCCACCGGGAAGAACTCTGCGATTCCCGCCGCCCGTTCAGAGCAGGCTGCGTACCGCTTCAACCAGGGTTTCCAGCCGATACGGCTTTTCCACCGCCGCCCTGAATCCATAATCCCGGTATCGTGCCATGACCGGGTCTGATGAATAACCGCTGGATACAATGGCCCGGACCTCCGGGTCGATCTCTCGGATACGGGCTATTGCTTCCCTGCCCCCCATACCCCAGGGAACGGTGAGATCCATGACCACCACCCGGTACGGAACGCCTTTTGCTTTGGCCGACTGATACGCCTTCACCGCCTCTGCGCCGTCCGATACCGTGGTGATGTCATAACCGAGTTTGCTGAACAGGAGCTCCGCAATGGTGCGGATACTATCCTCATCGTCCATAAGGAGAATTCTCCCGGTTTGTCCCCGAACCGGCTCCGCAATGACGGTCTCTTCCCCGTGCGTTTGCCGGATGACGGGGAGGTACGCGGAGAAACCCGCAATCTGTCCATCACGATGGATTGTCGCCAGGACACCGTTGTGTCCCGATATGACCGCATGGCACGCGGCAATGGGGAGACCCGCTCCCGTATTGGCATGGAGTGAGGCCAACGTGACCGGCACTTCGGAATCGTCCGCCAAATCGGGGTTATCCCGCCGTTCAACGGCGATTCGGATATAGTTCCCGCCAGAAAGGGAAAAGGCGTTTCCCTCTGCCATCCGCCCTTCGGTGATGGACGCCCGTACGCCGGGAAACCGTCGGGAACGGGACATATGAAGGGCAAGAAACCGGAAGGCGCGGACGAGGGCGTTCATCTCGCCTTTGATGCCCGGAGAAAGGGTGGGAGAAATTCCATATAAAGATACATCGGAATAAACTCCGGAGGAGTCAAGCCTCGCCGCGAGGTCACGCACCGGTACCCGTTCCCATTCCGGAGGTTGAGTGTTGCAAAACGCTTCCAGCATCAGAACAGTATCCCGTCCCCGGTCAATTTCCTCTATCGCCCGGTCCAGGTGAACAATCGCCCCGGAATCCTCTTCCAGAGACATCTTTGCCGCCGATATCCTCAGGTTCAGTCCGGCGAAAAGATTGTTGAATTCGTGCGCGACATATCCCGCCACCAGCGGTGAGGTTTTTCCCTCAACGGTCGGGAGTGACGTCATAACCGCGCCGGGCGTTGATTCTTCGACCGCGGGCATAAGCAGTTCTCCGATTGAAATCGTGAGTTCCATCTGTCGATGGTGTATAATAAACAAATTATATATTACACACAATGCAAAAGTATGCCGTCGCCTCTCCCGGATTCGATTACAGCCCACCATATCGAGAATACCCCGGGTCTGCATTCGGCGCTCCCCTTTTCGAATGCATGCGTTGTGCCGGATGAAATTTGTCCTTGGGGGCGCGCCACAAACCGCCACCCAGGGAGATATTTTTCGAGCCGTCCTGACCGAAAACCTGCCTGCTAAAGCCGTACGGCCCATGCATTCGGGTGTACGGGCGCCGGGCATGGTCAGCGGCGGGTTCTGTGCCGCAGTCGTTTTGCTTTTTGTCTCTCGTGACAGGGGAAATGTCGACGGAGACGGCAGGGTTCAGCAACGATGGAGTAGCGATGATAAATTGGATTACCTGTGGAGGGCGATGGGGTGTTTCCGGCTGCGAGGTGAATATCCGCGGAACGGGAGACCTGAGGTAATGAAAAAAATGGGGATGAACGAAGATTTCTCTGCGTCCACCCCCCGGTATGACTCACCGCACGTGAGAACTATCTGTCATACCGTTATCCGTGCAACCCGGTACGAACCCCTATGCCGGGATACTTCTGACCGGCGGCAGGGGAAGCGGCGTCTCCCGGAAGAAGGGTCGAACAGGATTGACAAATCAAATACCGTAAAGAAAATAATAATCTTAAGAAGATTATACAACACTTTTTTCGGGGGATGAAAACATTGGAGTGTTTTCCTTGCCACGCTGTGGCATGGAGTGCGGGCCGCTGGGGGAAGACGCCGGGATGGGAGGTGTGGCCGAGAGGAAACGCGGGGTGGGTTTGATGATCTCCATGGAGTTGTAAACGCAGGGAGTATGACGGTGTGTTGGTGGACAAGAAGAAAGGAGCGTACGTGTGAGGCCCCGGTGATAGGACGCGGATGGAAGGTGTGGCGTGTAACTTCCGGAAAACGAAGAATATACACGAGAGTATTCTATAGTATTGTATATGTTCGGGAGGATACCGTACGGCTTCGAAAGTTGTTCGGGAAAGTGGACGCAGAGGGGTGACCCCGCCCCCTCACGACTTTCCGTGAGGGGGCGGGGCGACGGAATCAGACCGCTTCCACCATACGGCGCTCAAGAGCGTTTTGCGTTTGGGTGGCCGCATGCTCGATCTGTTCATCGGTAATTTCGGGGAATATGGGAAGAGAAACCTGCTCGCTCGCGGCTCGCTCGGCCCGCGGGAACGATCCCTCCCGGTATCCGAGAGAGCGGTACGCTTTCTGAAGGTGAATGGGGACCGGGTAATGAATACCGCAATGAACTCCCTGCTCGGCGAGTTCGCTGATAAAATCATCCCGTTCCGGAACGCGAATGGCGTAAATGTGGTAGACGTGACGAGCATATTTCTTCTCGACAGGGAGTTGAATATCTTCCGTGTTCCTGAGCATGTCGCCGTATAATGCAGCCGCACGGCGACGGGCATCGTTCCATGCCGGAAGATGGCGCAGCTTCACCGTGAGTACCGCTCCCTGTACACCGTCCATCCGGGAGTTCCAGCCAATGATGTCGTGGTAGTATTTCCGGGATTGTCCATGATCGCGGAACATACGGATATTCCGGGCGAGATCGTCGTTGTTGGTGATAACCGCGCCCGCTTCGCCGTATGCACCGAGATTTTTGCCGGGATAGAAGCTGAAGCAGCCGGCATCGCCGATACTTCCCGCCTGCCTGCCCTTGTACAGGGCGCCATGCGCCTGGCAGGCGTCTTCGATCACGAAAAGGTTGTGACGGCGGGCGATTTCCATGATGGGATCCATGTCAGCCGGATGTCCGTAGAGATGAACCGGGATGATTGCCCGTGTGCGAGGGGTTATGGCATCCTCGATGAGCGCGGGATCCATGGTGTAGGTGGATTCGTCGATATCCACGAATACCGGTTTCGCGCCGCAGAAGGTGATGGCTTCGGCGGTGGCGATGAACGTGTTGGGGACGGTGATGACTTCATCGCCTTCCCCGACTCCCAGTCCGATGAGCGCCGTCCACAGGGCATCGGTTCCATTCGATACCCCAATGGCATGACTGCTGCCGCAGAAGCGGGCGAAGTCCTCTTCGAATCCTGCCACAAATGGACCTCCGGCGAAAGCGGTCATGTCGAATACCGGCTGGATGGCGGTGGCTATCTCGTCTTTCAGTTCACGGTATTGGATTCCGAGATCGAGAAATGGTACTTTCATCCGGTTACTCCTTCTGTTTCGAGTGTTCGCAGGACTCTCGCCGGGTTTCCGGCCGCTATGACTCCGGCTGGTACATCACGGGTAACGACAGCCCCGGCTCCGATAATCGCATGCTCCCCGATGGTGATACCGCAGAGGATCGTGGCGCTTGAACCAATCGAAGCCCCTTTTCGGACCGTGGTGGGGATGCACTTCCAGTCCTGTTCGGTTTGGGGCCGACCGTCGGAAGTGGTCGCCCGGGGGAGAAGATCGTTGATGAAGGTTACATTGTGCCCGATGAATACGTTATCCTCGATGGTCACCCCTTCACAGATAAACGTGTGACTCGATATCTTGCAGCTTTTTCCGATACGAGCTCCCTTCTGAATTTCGACAAACGTGCCGATTTTGGTGTTGTCGCCGATCGAGCACCCGTAAAGGTTGACGAAACCGAATATCCGGACGTTTTCTCCCAGAACGACATCGGGAGAGATCAGTTGGCTGGGACTGTTCATGTCGTTTTCCATCCCTCCGCATCCAACTCCCGTGCCTTCATCTCGTTTGACTTTTCGATAACGTCAAGAATGCCCGATTCAAAGGTGGACTTGAGAATCTTGATGTTGGGCATCACGCAGTGTCCGCCGATTACGCCCGGGAAATACCCGTTTGGAAGCACCGCCACTTCATCGTAGTAGGAAACGATATCGTCATAGCTGAGATTCAGCTTGCGGGCATACCGCTCGATTTCCTGCGCCCAGGCGATGAGATAACCGAAGTAAGTTGTTTCGGTCAGTTTAGCCAGTTCCGTTGCTTCGGGAGAGGGCAGTATTTTTGTTTTCATCCCGATCCCCTCGAAATGGGATGCCGCCTTTTCCGCCCAGACGCTTTCGGGGGAGCCGATGAACTTGCTATAGAGGAGGAGGTGATCCTTCATGGTAGCGTGTTTCCCCCTGATCGGACTGTTGGCCACCGGACGATGGCCGGAGCGCTCGTATATCCGGCGCGTGGTCCCGATTCCCACGGTACTGTTGATGACGGTCAGTTCAGGGCGGTATTTGTCCATATATTCGATCGTCGTTCCGATAAAGTCGCCGATTTCGTAGGGGAAGCAGACATGCATGACATCGCAGGGGCGGCCCACATCGACCGGGTCAATATCAATTCCGACCGTGTCATACTTTTCCCGCATAAGTTCGTAGAGGGGTTTGCCGATTTCTCCCAACCCCAGTACAATGGTTGCCTGGTCCATTCCTTCCTCCTTTGGTGTGATATATCTATCGCATTTTCTTCAGATGACTTGGTGTACGGAGCACTCTGGCATCCGCGGGCTAAAGCGTGTTTCGCCGGGACGGGCCGGTTTATCAGCCGTCATGCTTCCGAAAATGCCCCCCAGGCCGGAGTATTCATCCCGCCGGAAGCAGGGAATCGATAAGCCGGTAGTAATCCTTCTTCTGGTTGTCCCACGAATACAGCGTGTTGAACCGCTCCGCGCTGCTGACCAGACGCTCCCGCTCTTCGGGATTCTGATACAGTTCCACAATGATCCGGGCCAGCTCGGTCTCGTCCCCCGGGGTGTAATAACGTACCATGTCGTCATCGAAATATGTCTGAATGGTCTCCGTCCGGGCCACCGCCACCGGTATGCCGAGAGAAACGTATTCCAGCAGCTTGGTCGGAAGCATGTGCCGGGTAACCTCGTCATAGAGGAGCGTGACCAGTCCAAAATGCGCCCGCGAGAGATGAGGCATGAGTTCATCCATGGGAATGTACCCGCCGCTCAGGGAGACCGTACCCTCCAGTCCGAGTTCCTTTACCAGCCGCTGCAATCGTGGAACATCATCGCCGCCGCCGATGATTTCCATTTCCACCGGGACGCTTTGCCGGGCCAGATCAATCGCCCGTATTGCCGTTTCCAGTCCGTTTCGGCGGGTTACAATCCCATGATAAATCAGGCGGAAGGGTTCACCCTGACGGTGGACCGCCCGGGGTATCTCTTTCCGGAATACATTCGGGTCGGGCAGGTTGAGAAGAATGGAAAACTTGCGTTTGGAGTTGCCATGTTGTACGAGCACTTCCCGATGGGGAATGTGCACCGCGATGGCCCGGTCCGCGAATCCCACACTCATCCGTTCCACCATCGTTATGAGGCGGATGAGGAGAGACTTATGGGATTTGCCGAATTTGGCCATGTACGCCTCGGGCATGAGATCGTGGACATCCAGTATGACCTTCGCGCCGAGGAGCCGGGGGAGAAAAGCGGTGAACACCATGAAATCGGGCATGGTATGCACCTGTATGATGTCGAAGCGGTTCCGGAGGTGAAGAGCGGTAATCTTGCGGGCTGCTTTCAGGAAAAATGTCAGGTACGTCCGGAGGTAGGAACCGGAACTTTCTCCCCGATACCGGTTCACCGCGAGTTCGTGCAGGCGGACTCCGTTGAATTCCCGTTCCTGTTCCGAAGAATCGGCGGACAGGGAGATGAAGTCCACGGTATCACCACGCGCCACAAGCGCTTCTGCCTCACGCCGGGGGCGTGGGTCATACTGGTAATTGGTATAGGCGACCATACAGATGCGAGCCATAAATACCTCACTGGACGGCGATGGAATGAGCGAGCGCACCCGGAACGGTATCGGGCGTATCCGCAACGGGGAATACGGTCAGGGGAACCGCCGGACGTCGGGTTACCTCATCGGGCCCTCCGGGGAATTTCCGCCGACGGAGGACCAGCGAGAGCGACGGTAGTCCGTCTTCGGTGGTGTCCAGGCCGACCATGGTCAGGTCGGGTTCGAAGCGGACCTCGGAAAACCTGGCCTCGCGACGTTTCCGGAACCAGGCGGCCACATCGGCCATGGTTCCAAACCAGGCATTTCGGGCGTGAATCTCACTGAGCAGCCGACGATAGAATGGTCCCCACAGACGCTCCGGGGCGAGACTCCGCATGTGCCAGTTCACCGTGAGGACTCCTCCGAAACGATTCATATCACAGAGTATCCGGTCGCAGTGTTTCCATGCGGCCTCATCGGAAAGATTCATCCGGCGGGAACTGAACAGGGCGGTGTCCATGATGAGCAGGGGAATCTCGATAAGCCGCTCCGTACCCGGAAAGCGGAATGCCTGGCCGGTTCCCGCCCTGTATCCGGGTGTTTCATTGTATCCGAATGTCGAGTCGTACGAATATCCGGCGGATTCGAGCGCCCGGGGTGTTCCGGAGTCGAACATGAGATAGTGCATCCGTATTCCGATCCGGTTCTCGAGGGTGTGACGGCTCAGCCGTTCGTATTCCCGGCGGGCGTTTTCCCGGCTGCTCCATGCTTCCAGACCATGGACGCCGACCTCGAACCCCTGTGCATGCAGGCGCGGGAGAAATTCCAGCACATCGTCGATATCGTATCTGCTGGTGCGGCGAACGGCAGATTCAGGATAGATGGGATGTGCCCGGCGCTTGTTGAACGGGATGAGGAAAAAGGTCGAAGATGTTTCCCGTTCCAGCTCCATATACCGGTCGAACTGCAGCCAGGGATCAGGGTATACCCCGAGGAGCGTAAGGGGGGTTCGGAAGAGCGCCCCCCAGTTTTCCCGTGCTTTGGCCCAGGACATGTCCTTCCGGAGCGCCCGGAGCAGAGATCCCACCGAAGCCCGGTACACGAACCCGGCCATGCTCTTGTCGAAAGCATGGTGACGGAGACGGACAAAATCCACATCATGGCTCAGGCTGGCAATCATCCCGTACCCATCGGGAACCGGAGGGATTTCAACCAGAGGAATTCCCGCATCCAGTATCCACCCCCGAAGCAGATCGATGTGCATTTCCAGTGCTGGAATAAGGGCGTTCCGCAGCGGCTGTCCGCTGGTCAGGAGAAATCTGACTTCATCGAAAAGACTGTATCCGACCCTGATCATGCTGAATCCGGGGCCCGTGTATCCGGCTGCGGCCGGTTTGCGGCTCTCGTGGCAATGCACAAGCGCGGTTCCCCCCGAACACGCTGCAATCCCCCGGTAAACGGGCAGCAGGTCTCCTCCGATGGTTACTCCCGGGCAATCCGTGTCCACCCGCTCGGTGGAAAATCCCAGTTTCGTATCGTCCGGCCTCGGCTCCGAGCCGTATACCACGATCAGGCGGGTGTCGGTTTGGGGCATCTCTCCGGTGGTGCAGATGACCGTCGAATATGAACGATCCGGGCGAATGAATTCCCACGGGGTTTTGAACAGTTCGAAAAATTCACGCACGGTTTCCCGTTCATGTTCTTCGCAATGAACACCGATCAAGAGAAATACTCCTTTCTGCGGACTGTGCGGCTTGAATATATAAATTAAATAGAAATCAATATAAATATAACAATATTAAAATAACAATGAATATTTCGTGTCTGTTTTCCCGGGGATTGTCACCCCGGAATTGTCGATGTAAGTATCTGACGGCAGATTTTGGTAACCGAACGAGGCCCGGCCCACACGAGGAAAAGGCGATGGGCGAGCCTTCTCATTCCGAAGCGGAGCGGACCGCTCCCGCTTTTGCTGCTGGCGGAACTCCATTTGCTTCCGAGCGCTTCCGGATGTTTTTGGATTGTGGCAATGGCGGTTGCGGATTTCCTGTGATACGGAGCGGTGCGGCTCTGAGTCCCAGCTTTCGCCGTATCCGCTGATACTGGAACCGTCGGATAAATCGCTCCATTCCGGAGTCTACGTGTTTATGGTCATTTCGTAGCAGTGCGGTGAAAAAGCCTGTCAGAAAAAAGGCTCCGGTAATCCCGAAAGGTTTCCTGCTTTTCCCCCAGATGACAGAACGGATCAGCGCCAGAAGCGGGGAATGGCCCTCCCGGTAATACTCGGCGCCCACCAGGAGACTTGTTTTCAGTCCCCGGTCAATAAGTATGCCGGTCCGGCGGTGGTGGACGACTTCCAGCGGCAGCACACGGGTTTTCCAACCCTTGTACAGCGCGACGTACTGATCTACGCCATCCCACGATTTTCGGCGCGGCATTCCGCCGATGTCGGCGAAGCATTCCCGACGGTACGCCTTGAACGCTCCGCGGACATGATACTCGGCTGTCCGCTCCCGTTCAAGCCTGCCGTCGCCAGTTTCATGCACGATGTACCCGCCGCAGATTCCGGTTCGGGGATACATAATGAATTCGCGCGCTACCGTCTCGAAGTAATCCGGCGGCAGGGTCAGGTCCGCGTCGAGTTTGACAATGAAGTCCCAGCTTGTGGTTTTCAGCGCCGCAAAACCCGCGTAAAACGCTGCGACCACCGGAGAGGGGGTGCGCTTTCTCTCCTCTTCCTCCGGATGGTGCCGCACAAGTGTAATCCACGGGTGCCGACGGGAATGACGGGCCACGATTTCAGCGGTCCGGTCCGTGGAACCGTCATCAACCACGATCCATTCTTTCGGTGTATGGGTTTGCGCGGTCATGGAACGGAGGGTGTGCTCGATATACCGTTCCTCATTCCGCGCCGGTGTGATGACAACGTACCGGGGGAGGGTCATAGATGCACTCCGGAAAAACTGTTTGATAACCCCATGTGCGCCCGGCCTGCATGGGTGAAGGTGGATGGCTCGTTTTCCGGCCCTGCGGGATCTCGAAAGTGCCGGAAGGCGGGGCAGCCCGGAAACGCGAAGGTTCGGAGTATCAGCCGAACCAAACCGATACCCGTAAAGTTGCTCACGTTTTTGAAAACACGGAGAGGGTGCGCTGGACGAGCAGGCTGAAGGCGAGTTTCTCGCCGTTCTCGAACCATCCACCCCAGAGGAGTATTACCCCGCTGGCCATCATGACCGCGATGAATGTCAGGATAAACACGAAAGCGCTGGTCGGGTAGAGAAGATAGCCCATTCCCAGGAAGCCTGCCCCGAGCCCCGCCGTGATGATCACCTTTCTCCACTGGATGGGTACGGGGAACTCGCGCATGCCGAGCATGAATATTGAGATTCCGGAAAGAATGTATGATGCATTCGCGGCGATGAGCGCTCCCACCGTGCCGTAAGCGCGGATCAGGACAAAATTTGCCAGAAGGCAGACCACAGCCCAGAAGGCGACGGTCATTCCGGTGATATGGGTTTTCTGCACGAGATCGAGAAGCACTTCTCCAAAATAGCTGATGCCCTTGAACGCAATGGCCGGCAGCAGGAAAACGACTACTATGTAAGCTCCGGCATATTCCGATGGTCCCATGAAAGGGAGCGCGAGTTTGGAAAACAGAAGGACGAACAGGGACATGATCCCGAGCGAAAGAGTGAAGTAGGAGAACAGCCGGGAAAGCGTCCGCCGTATCCCGGGTGTTTCGGTGTTGGCGTAAACATAGGGCGCAAAGGTAAGCTGGAAAGGCAGGATAAGCACAATGTCCAGCATAATTGCCAGTTTATACCCCAGGCTGTACACCGCGACCGTGGAAAGGCCTGCATAGTAGCTCAGGAAATAGGTGCTCGAACTGCCCATGATAATCTGCCCGGACATGGAAAAGATGAGCGGGAAGCCGAACCGGAACAGTTTGCGGAGCATGCTCGCGGTAATTCTGAACCCGGTCCGGCGGAGAATATCAATCGAAATAACCGTCATGGTCGCCATGTAGGTTATTATGGTCGCCATGAGAGCACCGCTGGCTCCCTGGCGAAAGTAAAACAGGAAGACCGTATTGGAGACGAGGAGCAGCGCCGCCGAACCGATACCCGCTGACATGTACCGCAACGGCTGATTACGGGAGCGGTAATAGGACATCACCAGGGCGCAGAGCGACTGGGCCAGTGCAGCAAAGCAGGTGAGCAGAATGAATCCGGTGATTTCCTCCGTGTGCAATATGGGACGGAGCAGCGGGAGCATGAGGAGGAATATCACCGTTACCACAAGCCCGCCCGCCACATTGATCGTGATGGCGCTCCCCATCAGGCTTGATTCTTCTTCCGTGTTTTCATACTGGTTCTGAAACCGGATCAGGGCCATACCCGATCCGGAATTCATCAGGATAATCATGAACTGCATTGTTGCGAGCAGGGTAACCAGCAACCCGTATTCATCAACCGACAGAGCGTTGGTGTACAGGGGAATGATGAGGAACGAGGCGGCGCGCAGCCCAATGTTCCCTATGGCGTAGATCACCGCGCTTTTTCCGAATCCTCGCAGACTCAATCGGGACTACTCCTTTCGATATTGGTGGAACGGGATTGGGATCGAACTCCGGCTTCCCGTCCCAAATCGGATCAGACCACCGCGATATAGGTGTTCTTGACGTTCTGTTCAGCGATGCCGGGGGGAAGAAGCGAATCGGTCAGCCCCTCAATGTCGGCAATCTCGACCCTCCCGCCTCCGCTTTTCATGGAGAGGGACGACGCTTCAAGAATCTGGACCACCCGCATCCCGTCATATCCCGAGGAGTCGGGGATGGCGCCGGCTTTAATGCAGTCCAGGAAATGACGGCATTCCACCTTGAGCGGCTCCACCTGCTGGAGGTAGGGGGCGAACATGTCTCCGTAATGGTAGGAATACTGAAAATCCGCAAAGGTGTCGTAATGGGGCGGAACCTCGACCCGCTTGTCGTAGACTTTGATTTTCTCAATGGGCTGCGTGTCGTCATAGCGTACCATTTTCCGGCTGCCGACAAAAGTCATCTCCCGGATTTTGTTCGGGTCCAGCCAGCTCGAATGGATCGTGGCATACTCCCCGTTATCGAAATCGAGGGTCATGTTGGTGATATCCTCGATATTGGGATTTACATGGGCTTTCCCCTGGCAGTTGACCGCTTTCGGTGCTTTCCCCACAATGAAGAGAATGATGGAGATATCGTGCGGAGCCAAGTCCCAGGCCACGTTGATGTCTTTCTGGTAGAGCCCGAGATTCAGGCGACGGGAGCTGATGTAATAGAGATTTCCCAGATCGCCCGACGCAACCATGTCTTTGATTTTCCGGACTTCGGAGGTGTAGATGAAGGTGTGCCCGACCATGAGGGTAAGGTTCTTCTCCCCGGCTATCCCGATCAGTTCGCGGCACTGCGTGGATGACTCGGCCATGGGCTTTTCGATGAATGTATGTTTTCCGGATTCCAGGCTCATCCTGGCCAGCGGGTAGTGAGTTCGTACCGGAGTGGCGATTACGAGAGCGTCTATCTCGGGTGATGAGATGATCTTTTCCGGGTCGCGGGTGGTTCGAACCTGAGGATACAGGGACCGCATATGCTCGATCCGTTCCTGGCAGGGATCGCACACCATGGTGAGCCGGCATTCCCGGAGCGAATTGAAGTTTCTGATGAGATTGGGGCCCCAGTATCCGCAGCCGATAACTCCAACGGAAAGAGTATCTTTCTTCATGAGAAATTCCTTTGTTTGAGTTTGAAACGCGATTTGACTGAACCCGTATTTTCCAGCATCCGGGGCTTGCTTTCATGCAGGGTGGGCTATCCGCCCGTCGGAACCCGTGCTTTCGTGCCGCTCCGAGAATTCTTCGGATGTTTTCCCGGAGGTCAGGTGCGGCTCGGGTTTGGAAGGAGAACCGGCCTGACGCTTTTGGGAGATGATGATTCCGACCGCTTCTTCCAGCGTTGTTGACCGGGCCCAGTCCGCCGCCAGCAAGCCGACATCGGAAATAAAGTCGAGATCCCCGGCTCCGGGCGCCAGATCCACATACTCCGCATTCACCCGGCGTCCACTGATCTTTTCGAACAGCGATACGAGGTCGTGAATGGCGATGGGCTCCGAGGCCAGGGTATATCGTCCGGAACGGGCGGAGAGAGCCGTGTTGATGACACGGTCCACCACATCGTCCACATAGAGCAGGTAGGTTGAATGACCGGCATTTACCCGGATGCGCTCCTGTCCGAATGCGCCCGCATAGAGACGGCTGAGCATTTTCGCGGGATGCTCGCCGGCCGAAGTCACCGAACAGAGCCGCAGATGAGCGACCCGGCATTCCATTCCCTGAAAGTGAGAATCGAAGAATTTCTCCGCGCAGAGTTTGGCGATCCCGTACGGCGTATTGGGGCGTGGTTCGGCGCAGGAGGCGACCGGGCTTACGTTCAGAGAACTGAACACCTTGACCGTCGAAATGTTAACGAAACTTTGCGGCCGCACTGTCTTCAGCCAGTCCCAGAGGAATGCGGGACGATGCAGGTTGCAGTCAATCTGGTGCAGAAGCTCTTCCGTGGGAGATGGGGAATTCCCGATTCTCCAATGGAAGTTTATGACATGGTCCGGAACGGGGAGCGAATCAAGATGCTCCGGCAGACTCGCCATAACCGGTTCGGTGCGTGCGGTCCATGATTCCCGCTTCGGACGTGCCGAGTACCCCTCAAGTACGAGCGGAATAACCCCGGCGCCGAGATCTTCCAGCCTTTGGACCGTGTTGCATCCCAATTGACCGGTTGCTCCGGTGACCAGAAATGTTGTCCCTGACAACATGCGGTCACTCCCAGTTTCGAAGAACTTCCTGAGACAGGAGATGCTCGGGTGAATACGGCAGCTCCCGATACCATTTAACCGTTCGATGAATTCCTTCCTCTATGGTAACCGACGGCGCGAAGCCAAGCATTGACTTGCATAACCCGTTTTTCCCACTCATGCGCATGATGTCGGCGGGGCGCCAGGGGAGCTTTTCCACCATTTCCGCGGGGTTGTACCCGAATTGCTCGCAAATGAGTTCCGCGATCCGCTGGATCGTAGTTTCCCGGCTTGTGCAGAACTGAACTGCTTTTCCCCGGCATTCCGGATTTTCTCCGATCGCAATCAAGGCCCGGGCCGCATCCTCGATGTATACGAAATCCCGGGTCTGGGTGCCGTCCCCGAAGATGACCAGAGGTTTCTGATTCATGGCCCGCACGATCATTTTGGGGATCACCTCGCCCCGATAGCTCTGCCAGTGAGACCGTGGACCGTACATGCTGAAGAATCGTATGGTTGTCCAGGGGAGCCCGAAAGTGCGTCCGTAACTGTAGACGTACATGTCCTGGGCGACTTTTGCCGCGGCATAGGGATTTGTCGGCTGGAATGGATGATTCTCATCCACCGGGAAATACATGATATCACCGTAGACTTCCGCCGAGGAAACATTCAGGAAAAGCTCCACCCGATTTTTCAGGGATGCTTCGAGACAATTTATGGTACCGCTGGAAATTACATGGTTTGTAAGCACGGGGTCCTTGATCGAGTGACGGAGGTCGATTACGGCGAGGTGTATGGCGATCTGGGCGCCCTCGAACGCCTTCTCGACATCATCCACGTTTGTCACATCACCCCTGATGATGGAGAGATTGGGATGGTTTTTCACCTCTGCGAGGTTCTCCATCTTACCGTTCAGGAAGTTGTCCAGGACAACGACCGTGTTGTTTTTCTGAAGGAGAAGCGGAACAACATGTGACCCGACGAAGCCCGCACCGCCGGTTACAACAATCCTCTTGTTCTGCATGAAACACCTCATGATTGGTGTGGATGTATGATGCGCGGTTGATAGCCGTGTAATCATTTATCAGCAGGAGCATGGTGAGCCGCAGAGGCCGGATTACGCAGAGGTAATCACTGCGGAGCCAGTCCGGGCGCATCCGCCGGTTCAGCACTCCGTATACAGCCTTGGTGTGTGATTATTCCCAGTTGCGGGGGACTTCCTGGGCGAGCAGCTCGGCGGGGGAAAGCTTCAGGGCTTTGTACCACTCCACTGTCTTTCTGATTCCTTCGCGAATACTTACCGTTGGCTCGAACCCCACCTCTTTCAGGAAGCGGGCGTTGTTTCCGACCTGCCGTTGTACATCGCCGGGGCGTTCCGTCTCTCGGCGGATCCCCGTTTCCGGGTTGATGCCGAACTGTTCGCAAACCAGTTCTGCAATTCTGTAAACCGGTGTTTCGACTCCGGTGCAGAACTGAATCGTTTTACCCATACATCCGGTGCTTCCAGCCATGGTGATGAGCGCCCGGGCCGCGTCCTCCACATAGACGAAATCCCGGGTTTGCTGTCCGTTTCCGAAAATGATCAGCGGTTCGCCGTTCATGGCCCGCACGATCATCTTTGGAATCAGTTCCCCCCGGAATCCCTGCCAGTGGGAGTTCGGGCCGTACATGTTGAATATCCTGATTGTCATCCAGGGCAGGCCGTAGGAGCGGCCGTAGCTGTAGACATACATGTCCTGAGCCACCTTGGCCGCGGCGTAAGGCGTTTCCGGCAGGAACGGATGGGACTCATCGATGGGAACGTACTTCGCCGTCCCGTAAACCTCGGCGGAGGAGCAGTTCATGAACAGGTCCATGTGATTGGCCCGGGCCGCGTCCAGGCAGTTGACCGTTCCCTCGGTGATGGTTTCGTTGACCAGGAAAGGTTCCTTGATGGACTGCCGGAGGTCCAGAACCGCCAGATGAATCACGATGTTGCAGTCACGAAAGGCTTCGGCGACATCTGCCGGGTTTCGGATGTCCCCCTCGATGATGCGGAGCTTGGGATGATCTCGCACCGCTTCGAGATGACTCATCTTGCCACTGTAGAAATTATCCAGCACGGTTACCGTGTTTCCGTCTTCCAGCAGAAATCGCACCACGTGCGAGCCCAAGAAGCCGGCTCCGCCTGTTACAACAATTCTCTCGTTGTGCATGCCTTGTCCTGTGCGTATGGTAGTTCGGTGAACGACGTGGCCTCGGATTCAGCTCCTGGCTGATTTGTCAACAACCTGTTGCCAAATAACCGGAAACGTCTTGAGGAGAATTTTCAAATCCAGGAAAAACGATCGCCGGAGCACGTATCGGACGTCCAGGCGCATCATCTCAAGATACGTCGTCCGATTTTTCCCGCTTACCTGCCAGAGGCCGGTCATGCCGGGGACAACGTCGAACCGGACGGTTGGCCATGGTGCGTATGACTTGGCCGCATACGGGAGCTCCGGGCGGGGACCCACCATGCTCATATCTCCCTTGAGGACGTTGATGAGTTGGGGGAGTTCATCAATGGCCGTTTTCCGGAGGAATTTTCCCATTGGTATGATCCGGGGATCGTTCGAGAGCTTCTGCATGGCGGCATTGGGTTTGCTTCGGATGAACTGCTGGACGTGCGTCTGGTGGATTCCTGTATCCGCATTGACCCGCATGGTGCGGAATTTCATGATATTGAAGAGTTTTCTCCGGTACCCGACTCGTCTCTGGGTATAGAACACCGGGCCGGGGGAAACGGTTTTTATGAGCGCTGCTGTTGCGATGAATACCGGGGATAGCAGCACGAGCCCGACGGATGCGCCCACAATATCCATCGTTCGCTTCCAGTACGGAGTCGGACGGCCCAAAAGACGGTGTATTCCCAGAATCCGGGGTGGAACGGTGCTCTTCTCCGGACGGGCCATACCATTCCAGGGGATGGGCATTTCCCCTTTTGTCACGGTATTTTCTCCGGCAATCGGTTGGAGTAACGGTGAGGCGCCGGGAAGGGGACTTCCGTCCTCCGTCTTCGATTCGGTGGAATGCCGAACTCCGGCGCTCATGACTGGCTCACTGAGATTTGTACGTTCCAGTTCGGGCAACAGCGGTTTCGTCATGATGCTCTCCCGTCCCGTCCCTCTCATTTTCCGGCGTCTCCGGAACCTGAGGGGGCGGACCGCATGCGTTAGCAGTGTGATGATGTGTCGGAATCGGATTCGTCAATGGCGGACCATCCGGATTGGTGAGTCCGGATCGCCGGCCCCGGATGAACCCTTCGGTCGTTACGGACAGCCGGTTTTGTGCTGGACGCAACGGAACTCCTGCTGTATGCGGGACTGTCTGCTTCTGATTCCATTGCCGGACTTCCGCGGAGTGCAGGGGAGCAATATGGCGATGGCTCACGGGGAGTTCTTTTCGCGGCAGCGGCGGGTCTTAGCAGAAAATCCGCGAAGAATGCGCATGTGGCGACAACACCCATCATTACTGTTGCGTTCCGGATTGCTGCCATGATTCGATGATGCCGTACCGGAACCGGACTCCCCGGCGCTCTGAGCACTTCGGCCATGGGGGCGGAACCCAGGAGTTCCGCGAGGCGCACTTTCCCCAGATTCGCGGAAAGGCCGTTATACCGGGCCTCCATGATTTTACGGTCGCGCCGCAGACGTTTGAGTTTTTCGTCAGCATCGCTGCGTTGCCGCAGATTCTCTTCCAACGTCCGGTACTGCCGTTGGAGGGTGATTGATTCGGCAAGGGCTGCCGCCCGCTTCACATGCCCGCCGAGCAGGTCCCACCGTGCACCGTCTTTGCCTGTAGAAACGGGCGCTTCCATGCTGGGTCCTTTAGGGCGATTCGTTTCGGCTCGTGTTTCGAGCATGCGTATCCGGCATTCAGCCGCATTGAGTGCGGCACGGTTGCGATCTATGCGGTGACGAAGAGAGGTGAATTTCCGGATCAGGGCGGACCGGCTTTCCCGGACTTCCCGCTGCCGGGTCAGGGTGTCCAGGGCGGCGATTTCACGATCAATCTCGCCGATCCTCGCAAGGAGACTATCCGCCCGATTGAGCAGTCGGTGATGAACCTGCCGGAATTCCCGGTCGGTCCTTCTTCCGGACAGGTAACAGCGGGACAGTGTGGACAGAACCCTCTGGACGAGTTTCGCGTCATGTGCCGTGTATGTGACCGTTATTGTGTTTTCCCGTTCGCTAATGCGAATATCGGTTGCCCGTATCATTGTCTCGACAGCTTCTTCCCGGAGTAAAATCGGGTGTGGTTCTGTTCCGTGTGCGCTCCGCTTCAGTTCCGGTTTGCGGTGGAACCATACCAGCGCCCGCTCAATCATATCCTGATAGTACGAAACGAGATCTCCTGTACCGGATGAACCGCCGGAAAAGAAGCAGTCCTCTCCGAGCTGCCCCACCACGGTTCGCGCCAGGGATTCACTCCGCAGTATTTCCGCCTCACTGGAGATATCCCGATATACTTCCCGATTCACCACCAAGCGCCCGGACATGAACTCCGGGTTGTGCTCACGATACTCTGCGATGGAGAGTATGCGCAGTACGATGTGGTCGCGGTATACCTCGCCGGCTTTCAACGCTGGAAGCATTGCCGCCGGCAGAGCCAGGAGCCCGAGAGCCAGGAATATTCGCCGCCCGAGAGTCCTCCGTACGAAAGCCATCGCATCCTCGCATACTGCGTGTCTCCTTTCGGAGGAAGTGAACGACATACCGTGCCCTGAAGGAGCGGAATCGCGGGAGCGGGGCCGGCGGGGAGCCGAAGGAGGTTTGCTGAATGTTCATAAAGGTCACTATGTATAATTTAATTATAACTAAATTCATTGGAGGTCTCTTGTCAAGGGAAAAAAGTACCCGGACACGGGCTTTGGGGGCAATGTTCCCAGGATTGGAGATAGCTCCCGGAGGCGAAATGAGTTACAGCGGGTGTTACTATTTTTGGCATTTCACGGTTTGTACGGGTAAACGGCTGGTGAGGAGGTGTGCGAAAAAAAGGAATCAGGAGCCGGGAGAAGGGAAACATGACGCCGGTGGCCCACATTGCCGGAACCGGCCGGTATCGCGGGATGAAGCATTCAGTGTTCTGGAAGTGAGGGACCAGCGTCGTTCGACTGCAGGCCGGGGATGGCTTGGGAGTGGATGGCATGTATGAATGTGGGTTGGGGGAAGGTCAGCAACCGGTCCCGTGTCGCGGGTGTTTGTCTCCCTTGACCCGGGGAATGGGGTGGGTTCAGCGGCGCTGAACTCAGCGAAACAGCGTGTTTTTTTCCTGTTCTGCGGACCCGACCGCATACCCGTATTATCAATCGGGTGTCTGCAAAAAGGGGATTGTCCGTTGAAATACGGACATCCCCTTGTACCGAGAACATATACGGAGCAAGATCGGTGAATCCTACACCTTGACAACGGAATTGGATGTCCCGAACGGGTTGGGATGCGATCCATCCGCCGCACTGTCGTTTTCCCACCGGGAGCCGTCAATGACGAAGCGGTAATCATACTCGTAGCCCGGTTTCAGTGAAAGCGTCAGACTGAAACTTCCATCATCGTTTCGTTTCATCGGGAGCGAGTGTTTGTCCCAGCCGTTAAAATCGCCGGTAAGATACACCGAGTCAGCATGTACTTCCGGAGGCAGCTGAAAGGTAACCTGGCAGGAATTACGGTTTTTTGTATAATTTTTTATCATGTAGCGGGCCTTTCTCAAAGGGAACACTGCTGATGTGAAGAACGAAGCATGAGCCTGCTGCCAGCAAATCCGGACGCCATCGGGGCCGGGGGTGTGGAACCGGTGGGCAGAACAAGCGGAGTTCGGCATGAAGGGCCGTCCTCCGGCTGATATGAACTGTTGCTCGAAAGAGCTCGGATATTCCTTACTCCAGGGACAGCATACTCCCCCGTACCCCATGAGGTTTGCGGTGAGCGGTCTTCTCAACGACAGTATCCGGTTCGGCATTCCATGTGCGGTATACCTCAATTTCGCCGCACTCCGGGCAGAAGGTGGGGAACTGTATCGCTCGGTCGCCGGAAATGAAAAAGCGGTATCCGCAATTGCGGCATTCAAGTTCATCGTGAAAATAAAAGCTGTCCATGGCTGCTCCTTTGTCCTGTAGCCCGGGGGGAGGAATCGGCATGAAAGTTCAATATACCAGTTCCTCTTCCTCCTCGATCTCACTGACATACCATTCGATCCAGTACGTCGCGCTGGTCTTGCAGTTGGGGCATTCGATGATGAATTCCCGGTTCTGGGGCAGAGGAGCCAGGAACCGGCGGCCGCATTGGTTGCAGGAAATGCTCTTTTCATTAATGGTGAACTTCATGGTATGCTCCTTGTGGGTTTACCCCGGGGACGTACTCCGTCCGCTGTTGTCCGGGAGACGCATGCCATCGGGATAGCCAGAATCGCGAATCCGGTCGCCGGATTATGGGTTATCTATACCGTAAGGGTGAGCATGTTGTTGTACAGGTAACTCATGACCCGGGTATTCAGGGTTGCATACCGGGTTTTGTCCAGAAACAGCTTTCTTCCATCGTTTATCTTCTGGAGAACCGTACTGACATGAAAGTCGAGCGCGCCGGGCGTGGTTGAAAGCTCCGCCCGGGCCATTGCATCGTCGACCTCTGAGAATATCCGATCCATGACAATATCGTCATACAGTTTATTGTATCGGAGAATCCACTCCGATGGCAGGGGTGTGATGGTGGAAATTCCCTTTTTTTCATACCGTAACAGCCATTTCGCCTTTTGGCTCAGGAGCAGGCAGTGATAGAGCCGAGTTTGGATTCGCGTAGAGGTGGCGACAACGTGTTCGCACTTGCGCATGATACGGGCTGTTTCCAGTACGTCTATGGTTACGGCCAGCTCGCATCCCCTGCACAGTTTCACGGCGTTTTCCTTTGGTGAATCGAGCTTCGCGCCGCAGAGTTTGCAACAGTCCATACGTATGTATCCCGGCTGAAGAGTGTTCGAGTAAAGAGATGAATATTATCGTGGGGTGTTTGTCGCAAGAAATAGTATAGTAGGGGGATACACAATTCCGCAATCGTGGTATCACGGTATTTCACGGTTGTAAAAACATGAGTTGCGGTAATGCGCCGAGCCGGGAAAACTTGTGGCAGGGTCTTTGTGGCCTTGTCGGCATTGAATTTCGTGTTCTGGAAATACGACTCGGAACGTTGGCGAACCGAGGGTCCATTCTTTCCGCGCAACGCTGCTATGATATTGCAACGTAATGCTATGCAATCGCAAGTCGTCTTGCTCCACCCCTTGCCGACCATGCTTGGCGGGGCTCTCCCGCGAGAGATGAGATCGGGGAGCGAGCTGCTTTTTTCCGGCTGGGATTCCAATACACCCGATCACCGCGCATGAGACGTATGTTTGCGACTCAGGGGCAGGAAAATGCGTTAAGTTTCATAAACGGGAGGAAAGGACGGTATCGCTGTCTCGGAATGCCCCCGTTCTCCGTCATCGATACAACGGCGCCGCGGCCGGGTACAGCCTCCGGTGCGGTTCCGGAGGTGTACCGGCGGACTGGTCGGAGCGGACAGGTGCGGGTGGTCCGGTTTGATAATCCCGGATGGTCCCGTCATGTTTCCACCATACGGTTTGCCATCAACGGCATGGTATGGGGCTGTGGAAAACGAGGGCCGAAACCGGCGTGGTTGTCAGGTATCGAGAAAGGTGATGCCTTCGCGTATGGCGAACTTGATGAGGTCCGCGATATTGTGATACCCGAGTTTTTCCATGATGTTCTTGCGGTGAGTATCAATGGTGGTGACACTTACATTGAGAGCTGAAGCGATTTCCTTGGTGGTCTTGCCCTCGGCCAGGAGTTGCAGCACCTCGCGTTCCCGCGGAGTGAGCACCGATTGGTTCGATACATCGGATGAGGACAAGTGATGGACATAGTCGTCAATCACGATGCTTACAATTGCCGGACTGAGATAAATCTGGTTGGATATCACGCTTTGTATGGCATAGATGAGTTCCTTGAACGCGCAGTTCTTCAGAAGATAGCCCGAAGCGCCGGCGCCCAGCATGTTGGCGAGGAATCTCCGGTCGGAGTGCATGGAAAGGGCGATGATCCGGGTTTGGGGAGATTCCGACATAATCTGCCTTGTCGCCTCGATTCCGTTCAGGACCGGCATGGCAATATCCATGATCACCACATCCGGGGTGAGGTTCCGAACCAGTTCAACCGCCATCCTGCCGTCTTCCGCCTCCGCGACCACTTCCATCCCAGGCTGTTTGTTGATCAGGTTGCGGAGTC
>JAWLHT010000029.1:0-26802 GCA_041690195.1 Candidatus Latescibacterota bacterium | reverse complement strand
GCCCTGTTCCACAGGGCCGGGGACCCCGCCTCTCCCGAGAGAGGGGGAATCAAGCCACAGGGAGCGCCAAGAGAGCCGATAACGGGTCATCCCCTCTCTTGCGAGAGAGGGGAACGAGGGGTGAGTTACCGGCCTGAACCTCAAAACACTCGTTCACTATTAATCGCTTCTGTTTACGACAGAGGGGCCGAGAGGTGCGTTACTCTTGGAGAACGGACCATTCCGCCTCATTCCGGGGCTTTCGCGCTCCGCATGCGGCGCCCCAGGAGGAATAGGTCACGAAGCGCCTCGGGGCCGCGCGCCGCATTCCAGCGATCCTGAAAGCGTGGATCGTACGCGATCTGGGCGATGGCGGAAAGGGCGCGCAGATGGAAGTTGCGTTCGTCGCGGGTTCCGGCGAGGATGACCACCGTGTTGACCGGCGGAACGTCTTCCGAAAAGCGGATCCCTTTACGGCACCGGGCCAACAGAAGATCGAAACGGCGCTCTCCTTCCACAATCACGTGCGGGATGGCCAGACCGGGCGCGATAACCGTGCTGCTTTCCCGCTCCCGCTCCAGGAGCTTTTCCAGGAGCGCCGGGGGCTCAATACCGAGATGCGGAGCCATCCGCTCCGCCGCGAGCGACAAAAAGTCCCGGAGACTCGTATATTCTTCGATGTCCAGGACTTCCGCGCGCTCGACAATGCGGTCGAACCGGTCCCGGGATATCTCATCCCGCTCCCGGATGATCTCCTTCAACTCCGTTTCCAGTTCACGGGAATCGAGTTCACGGGCGGTGATGCGACGGACAACATGCAGGAGGGCATACTCGCGGTCCGTCTCCACCCGTCCGTAAAACCAGTAGAGCAGAAATCCGGCCAGCACAAGCGCCGCGCTAGCCAGCAGTGCGGCCACCCCCATCTCGAAAATGAGCAGCAGGAAACTGATGATTCCCGCGATCTGCACCCAAGGGTACAGCGGAGAACGGAAGCGCGGCCGGTAGTTTTGCAGACGGCTCTCCCGCATGATGATGACTGAAAGGCAGGAGAAGATGAAGGAGAGCAGGAGCACGGTGGAGGCGACCTTGACCAGCAGGTTGAGTTCGAGCAGGAGGAAAAACATGGTCACTCCGCCGGTCAGCAGAATCGAAAGGTACGGTGTCCCGAAGCGTCCGCTCACTCTCGCGAACAATCCTGGAATGAGGCTGTCGCGGGATAGGGCGAAGGGATACCGGGACGCCGCCATGATTCCCGCGTTCGCTGTCGTGATAAAGGAAAGCGCAGCGGCGAGACCGAGGAGTATGTACCCTCCCCGTCCCATGAACACGCGGGCGCCGTCGGAAATGGGAGTAAGCGAGTGATCAAGTTCGGAAGCCCCCAGCACGCCCGAGGTCACCAGCACCACCGCGCTGTAGAGCACCGTGACCACGATCAGCGAAAGCGCCATGCCTAGCGGGATGGTGCGTCCCGGCTGACGAACCTCTTCCGCGATTCCCGCGATATGGAGCAGCCCGCCGTAGGAGATCACCACGAGTCCGGTGGTGGAAAGCACCCGTGCAAGACCGTACGGGGCAAAAGGCTCCAGACGCCCGGCCGATATGTGGGGCGCTCCGAGGATGATGTAGAGCAAAAGAATGGCCAGCAGCCCGAACACCAGAACGATCTGGATGCGCACCACTTCCTTGACTCCGACCAGATTGGCGGCGATGAACACCAGGCTGAGGGGTACGGCGATGAAACGGATATCCACCGGAATGACCGCCCGGGTGAAGGCGGCCATTCCCACCAGGGCGAAGGCGCTCTTGAGGCAGAGCGCCAGCCAGTCGGTGAGGCCGTTCACCGTTCCAAGCCCCGGACCCATGCTGCGGGTCACATAAAAATAGGTGCCGCCCGCCTTGGGCATGGCGGACGCCAGCTCGGCCTGGCTGAGCATTCCGGTCATTGTCAGGAGCCCTGCCAGCAGGTAGGAGAATACTACCGCCGGTCCCGCCGTGGCATGGGCAATGCCGGGAAGAATGAAAATTCCGGAACTGATCATGGCTCCGGTGGCTATGCAGAAAACATCCAGAAGATTCAGGGTCTTTTTGAGCGGCATGGCATTCTTTCACACGGTTTCAGGAATCCCGGAGCAGCGCCGGGAGTGGCATGAGAGTACGTTTCCCTTACCATTCGTCAGTTCCGGCCTTTTCGTGTCGCCTGGCGGGAACAGTGATGCCGTTTCTCCGGAGGGAAAAGGGGAAGCTGTTTACACGGAGGTGACAAAACCTTGTGACTGTCTCTTATTGTTTCCTTTCGCGAGACGGTCCCGCGCCCTATATTCACCATAATCCTGAATATACGGTTAATCCCCCTCTTTCACAAATCCCAAAAGCGGAGACCCCATGAACACGCCCGAACCTACCCGCCAAAACGCGCTCGCCCTGCTCCGGGAATTCAATGAAAACCCCGCGCTCATCACCCACGCCCTAGCCGTGGAAGCGGTCATGCGTCATTTCGCCCGTGTCCGGGGGCATGCCGACGAAGAAGAGAAATGGGGCGTTATCGGTATCATTCATGACCTGGACTACGAGCGCTTTCCCGAGCGCCACTGCGCGAAATCGGCGGAAATCCTCGCGGAGCGGGGCTGGCCGGAAGAATACATCCGGGCCGTGGTATCCCACGGCTGGGGACTCTGCAGCGACATCGAACCAAAAAGCGACCTTGAAAAGACCCTGTACGCCGTTGACGAACTCACCGGGCTGGTAACCGCCTGCGCCCTCGTGCGCCCGTCCCGGAGCGTCATGGACCTGGAGGTGAGTTCGGTGAAGAAGAAATGGAAGCAGAAGGCCTTCGCCGCCGGAGCCGACCGGGAGGTCATCCTGAAAGGCGCCGCCATGCTGGGAATGGACCGGGACGAACTCATCCTCCTGACCATCACGGGCATGCGGGAAGCCGCGGCGGAACTGGGGTTGTAACCGCTTCGGAGCGCCGGCGGGACCGGAACGTGTCCCGTACCGGAGGGGATACTTCTCCCGTTGCGCGGCATTCCGCTTTCCGTATATATTGCATTTTATCCAACGAGGCGTTTCTCACACCATGCCGGGAGGATCAATATGCACGAAGGGGGCAGACGGGTATTTCTGAAGACCGCGGCGGGGGGAGCGTTCGCTGCGGCGGCGTTATACGGGAGTGCGGCGGAAGCGCAGTCCGCTTCCGGGAGCGGCGCGCTCCGGAAAAGCCTCTACTATGGCATGCTGCCGGGAGAACTGAGCGTGGAGGAGCGGTTCGCCCTGGCCCGCCGGGCCGGGTTCGAGGGGGTTGAGGTTCCCACGCTGGAGGATTCCGCGCTCCTGGCGGAAATGAAGGCCGCGGCGGCCAAAACCGGTCTCGTCATTCACTCCGTCATGAACCAGCGTCACTGGAAGTACCCGCTCTCCTCGGCCGATCCCGCCACGGTGCGGCAGAGCATCGAGGGCATGGAAATCTCACTTCACAATGCGAAAGCGTTCGGTGCGGACACCGTACTCCTCGTTCCGGCGGTGGTCAACGCGGAAACATCCTATCAAGCCGCCTGGGACCGCTCCCGCAAGGCGGTTCGGGAACTCATCCCGCTCGCCCGCGAACTGAAGGTAACCATCGCCATCGAAAACGTCTGGAACAAGTTCCTCCTCAGCCCGCTGGAGTTCGCCCGCTATGTGGACGAGTTCGAGAGCCCCTGGGTCCGGGCCTACTTCGACGCCGGAAATATCGCCCTCTATGGCATTCCCGGCGACTGGATACACACCCTTGGCAAACGAATTGTCAAACTGCACATCAAGGGGTTCGATGAGAAAAGGCGGGAGTTCGTCGGACTCCTCGACGGTACCATTGACTGGAAAGCAGTCCGGAAGGCCCTCACCGGCATAGGCTACTCCGGCTGGGTCTCCGCGGAGGTGGGCGGAGGCGACGAGACATATCTGCGCGGAGTGAGCGCAGACATGGACACCATATTTTCCGGATAACAATGAAACGGGGGCGCCTCGTCCACAACTTACCCTCTCCGGCTCACCGGCGCCTTATTACCTGAAGGAGAAAACATGCGGCTCCTGCTTCCCCTGCTTCCATTATGCCTTTTGACCGCCCTGGGTTCCCCGGTGGTCCAGGCAGAACAGAAAGGGAAACCCGTTTTCTGGAACCTGACCCCGGCGGCGTTCAACCCCGCGGCCAAAAGCCACCAGGGAGCGGGAGAGGTCCGGTTCACGCCCATATACGGCACACCGGACTTCGCCACGAACATGCGGGCCATCTCACGCGGCGTCATCCCTCCGAAATGCGGCATCGGCGAGCACATCCACCGGAACATGGAGGAGATTTTCATCGTTCTCAACGCCCCGGCCGAGTTCACGGTGAACGGCAGGACAGCTCTCCTGCCGCCCCGCTCCATGGTGATTTGCCGCAAGGGAGATTCCCACGGCATATACAACCCCAACCCGGATGTTGCACTCGATTGGCTGTACTTCGCGGTCAGCATGGAGCGGGACAAATGGGACGCCATCGATTTCGGCAACGATCTCACCCGCCAGACCGTGGAGAGTCCGCCCCCCTTCGTCTGGACCGTACTGGACCGCAGCCTGCTCCAGCCTGCGCCGCATGCTCACGACGGCAAGGGGGAGATCCTTTTCCGGCGATGCTGGAACAAGGACTCCTTCCGGACCAACTGGGAGTTTATCGACCACTGCATTCTTCCCGCCGGAACATCCATCGGATACCACCAGCACAACATGATCGAGGAAGTGTACTTTCTCGTGTCCGGCCGGGGACGAATGACCGTGAACGATACCACCTGGAACGTGAAGGCCGGGGACGCCATTCCCTGCACCAGCGGGGATTCCCACGGGCTTTTCAACAACTCGGACAGTGAACTGGAGTTGATCGTATTCTCCGCCGCCAGAGAGAAGGGCGCCCGGAACGAGAAGAACTGGGGCGACGACCTGAGCAACCGGTGACCACGCAAATTTGCGCCAATACAGATGGCCCGCTTCCATTGGAAAGCGGGCCATCTGTATTGGTCATCATCATTGTGCAATCAGTGTCTGCACCGCAGACGGCCCACCGGTTCACCACCGAGAAGGTGCATGTGGACGTGGAAAATCTCCTGGCCGCCATCGGCGTTGGTATTCATGATGAGCCGAAAGCCGCTCCGGTCAATCTTCATCAGCTTCGCCACCTCGGTGGAGGCACGGAGCATTTCTCCGGCCAGATCGGGCGCCTTTTCGGAAAGTTCGATGGTGGTGGCGTAGTGCTCCTTGGGGATAATGAGAACATGCACCGGAGCGTCGGGATGGATATCGGGGAAAGCAAGCACCGTGTCGGTCTCGTAAAGCCGGTTCGTCGGAATCTCCCCGGCGGCAATCTTGCAGAAGATGCAATCGGGTTTCATGAAACCTCCTTCGTCGGAAGTGCAGGGGGAGTAATCATGGCACAAACCTGTCTGATGGTGAATACGCTGTATAGAACAGGATGCGAAGGCCGTATCCACACCGCCTTTCGTCTTTCAGCGGCACATTATCCCGCCATGCAAATCAGCGGTTCAGACCGGAGCGGAGGGATGCTGCAGCCCCGCCAGGTCAAGCAATTCCGGAAAAGCCCGTATCTCATGATCCGGACTGCCCTCGCCCGGAAAGTGTACACCGGGATAATTCACCCACGCCGTCCCAATGCCGCACCGTCGTGCGCCCTCGATATCACGGACCGGGTTGTCGCCAACCATGAGCGCACGATCCGGTGCAGTTCCGGTAAGTGCAAGCGCGTATTTAAAAATTCGCGGGTCGGGCTTTCCGAATCCGAACTCGCCGGAAATCACGATGTGATGGAAATACTCCGATAGTCCGGGGCGAACTGTTTTCTCCCGCTGTACACCGGGAGCGCCGTTGGTGAGCAGCACGAGGGTGAACCGTTCCCGGAGCGCGGCGAGCGTCTCATGGACGCCGGGATAGACCTCATGACGACCGGCCCGTTCCCGAAGATAGATCCCTTCCGCACACCGGGCGGCTTGTGCACCCTGAACTCCGGCCCGACGGAATCCAGTCCGCCAGACCTTTTCCCGGTATTCCCCGACCAGGCTGCGCAGGAGACCGAGTTGCGGGCCATCACCGGTAAAATCACCCCAGAGACCTTCCCACGCACTGATGCCGATACCATCGCACCACGACCACACCGGGAGCGCCGTCCAGAGTTCCCGCGCCGCCTCCTGCACCGACCGCGAGACTTCCTCCGGCTCGATCCCGTAATCAAGAGCGCATCCGCAGGCCGCAAGAAAAGAGGCGCTTTCCGCCGCGCGTTCGATCACGAGCGTATCATCGAGATCGAACATGAGAGTGGTATACGACATGGGGACTCCGGTGACTGGTGAAAAGTGCCAAAGTGCCAAAGTGCCAAAGTGCCAAAGTGCCAAAGTGCCAAAGTGCCAAAGAAAAAAAATGAAACGGACCAGTCCTCCGGACGCAAGGAAAAAATAAACGGGATTGTAAACAGGCGCCCGGTTTGCTGTCATTTCTCGCTTTCTGCTCTGTGCCTGCTGGATGCGATTTTGCCCGCTTACCCCCGCAGCGCCTCGATTGTCAGCGCCATCGCCACAATCGCCGCGGTTTCGGCGCGCAGGGTCAGACCGCCCAGGGAAACCGCAACCGTGCCAGCTTCCCGCAGGGTGTTCCGCTCGTCTTCGCTGAAATCCCCCTCGGGACCGATCAGCAGGGTAACGCCGCCCGATTCCCCCCCCCGGAGAAGTTCGGGGGTGATCCGGCGGCCCGCGTCCAGAAGGGCGGCGAGAATGAGTTCCCCGCTCCGGCAGACAGAATCGAGGGAATCAGGCGGAAGGATCTCCGGAACCCAGGAACGCCCGGACTGTTTGGCGGCTTCGAGGGCGATACGGCGGAGACGGTCGGCATTCAGCCGCGAGCTGTCCCGCTCGCACCGCCGAGCGATCACCGGAAGGATACGGCGCACCCCGAGTTCGGTGCATTTCTCAACAGCAATTTCAAACCGGGCGGGTTTGATGAGCGCGAGCGCCAGGGTAATCTCCACTACCGGTTCGCCCTGTCCGCTCAGATCGTGTTCCACCGAAGCGACCAGTGCAGACCGGTCTATGTGGACGATACGCGCCTCGACCCGCCGTCCCCGGCCGTCGGTCACCCCGATGACATCGCCGGGACGAACCCGGCAGGCCCGGGTGGCATGAAAATATTCATCACCTTCCAGGGTCACCCGGTCGCCGCGGAAGTTTTCTGCGGGTGTATAGAAGTTCTGCATACGATCAATACCAGCCAAGAGAAAAACGGAAGCGGATACGGGTCGGCAGGACAGGAGAAAGCATGTGTTTCCGCTGCTCCCGGCGCCTTTCTGTCGCATGGGGCGACATCTCACATGCCGGGGGAGACGGCAGAGAAATTCAGCCGCGGCATGAAACCTGTTTTCGATTATATCCGGGAAAAAACCCGTAAAAACGGAAGCGTGACCCAAAAAGGGAATGCGCCGTAAAATGGCACGGTGCATCCCCCGCTCTCCGCGATATGGGGGGGAGCGGGGGCCGGTGATTACCGCCGCACACGCGCGGCATTGTTCGATTCAAGTATCTCCTTCACCGCGTCACCGGGATCGAGAAGCACCCTCAGACCACGGGAGGGTGTTACACCCTCGAATCTGATCGTGGTCCGTTTTGCTTCGTAATCAACCGGAGCGCCCAGGTTCGGAATGACCTTCTCCTGCACTGTGCGGGTTCCATCGAGAAGCCGCACCACCACATCTTTTGCCGGAGCGTTCCCCAGGTTGTGCACCACGGCGGTAACCGTGGTTCCCTGGAGATTGGCGTCCCAGGGATCAATGACCAGGTCCGCCAAGTCCGCGGAGCGCGGGTATTCCCGGAGCTGTTCGACCGTAATGACCACCGGCGTCCTCGGCGGGATGGGCAGGGTGACCACGTCGAACCGCCGCAGGTCGTGTTCGGCGGACCAGAGCGTCTCGCCGCCATTGCCCTGGCCCCCGGGATCTTTCAGGATACTCACCCGGTAGCGGCCGTCCCGGATACGGCAGAGGCGCATTTCCAGGTCGCGCTTGACGTTGTCGAAAGAATAGCAGACCGCCCGGAGAGAAGCATCATCGGCCTTGAGCACGAGACGCGACACATCGGGACCGCCGCCGGAGGGCCACATCACCGCGAGCTTTAGGTGGGCGTCAACCCGGGCTCCGCGTTTACCGCCCATGAGATATTCATAGGTCTCATAGGATCCGTAGGGCATGAAGTCGTCGGTCATGACCCGGGCCTCTGTATAGCGGTAGAAGGTGTAATCGTTCTGGGCCGAAGAGTAGAGGCGCATCTCCTTCGTCAGTTCGGAGAGAGGCTTGGAGATGTAGGGTTCCTTCGGGACATCGATCCCCCAGTACCAGTTAAGCACGTTCACCGAGGACATGAAGGCGCGGTCGTAGTAGTTGACCGGGGTGCGCTCCGGGTGGCCGGAATGCCAGGCCGACTCCATTTCCCGCTCGGCGGCATAGGCCTGCCCGAGGTTGTTCACCACGGTGTTGTAGCGCTCGGAGATAAAATCGCCGGTATGCAGACGGTCGATGGGGTATATCCGGCAGTACCCGTCCTTGAAGAGACGGGTGTCCTCGATTTTGGTGTGCACGGTGTCGATGATGGCGCGGGCATTGTCGTTGCCGTCGAGCGGCAGGTCCGCCATATGGAAGCTCATGAAGAGGGTGTCGTCGTTCCAACCGCCGCCCAACTGGCCGTCCGGATTCTGCCGTACCCGCCACCAGTCGGCGATACGGTGCCGGAAGGTCTGATAATCCCGCATGTACACCGCCCAATCCGGAGCGCCGTGGGGATCCGAAAGGGTCTTGAGCGGCACTTTGGACGGGTCGGCAGGCCAGCCGGTGCCGCCATCGGCATAGAACCGCCCCGCCATGATTTCAAAAAAGTTGGCCTGGAAATGGTCCGGGCGAAATCGTTTGATGGCCAGCGCGGGATAAATGATATCGAAGGGACCACCGAAGGAATAGGGCCGTTCCAGGTCCACCGTGCTTTCGGTGAACTTCCAGGGCATGAACTCATACATTTTAGAATACTGGGACTGGGCCGCAATGATCTCCTTGGCGGCGTATTCGTCCACGGCGACATAAGGGGCAATCCGGGAAATGGTGACGTCGGCCGGACGGTTGTCGTCGCCGAGGAGCACCTTGCAGGATCCCGCGGAACCCACATCAATCCAAAGCCGCTCGCCCGCCGCCAGCATGAGGTCCTGGAAATCGATGGTCACCTTCAGGGTCTTGAAATCCGAGTCGAACCCTTTCAGGTTGAGCGCGAACTGGTTCCAGAGCCGCGAGGGAACCGCCGGGTCATGCACCCGTATGAACAGCGCCTCGGCGACGCTCAGAGTGGTCACCGGCAACGAGAGGGTAACCGCACCGACACCGGTTGCGGCGACCGCCGGTTCGGTCAGGATATTGAGCCGCCGGAATGCGCCGATATCGTGAACCTGGGGTGCGCCGCTGCCCCCCTTGCGGGAAGAGGCGATGCCGATGGAGCGTTCGTCGCGGGCGGTGATGGAGCGGAACGCGAATCCGCCCTTGCCGGACATGGATCCCGAGTAGGGAACGATTGCGAGCGTTTCACCGGCCGGAACAGCGGTGGAGCGGCTCACATTGTAGAGCGCCACTTCATGGACGCGCTTATCCCCGGTGAGTGGGAGATTGAGATCCCCCTGATATCCCTCCGGGGTTCCGTAACCGGTCACAAAGGGAATGCGGAATGTCGATCCTGCGTATACATCCACACTGCGGCCATAGAAAAAACGGTTCCCCTCCGGAACGGCGAAAACATCCTCGACATCACGCATATCCGGAGAACCGGCCTGCACTCTGACGCCGGTCAGATTTCCGGCCAGGGTGACGTAATTGACCCTGGTTCGGGGCCGGGTCTTGATATCCACTTTTTCCGCGTGAAAATCTCCATCTCCCGGAATGATGGTGAAAAAGGCGTACTCGTGCGGCCATGCCATCTCATACCGGCCGTCCAGCACATGCCACCCCGGGATGTGGCCATCCGAGACTTCCACGGGCCAGATCTCGGTGACGGTCAGGGGAGCGTCCGGAGTGATCGAAGGGAAATCGGCGTTCCGGTCGGCTCCGCTCGCCCTTGCGGCCCGCGTCATCTCGCCGCTGTCACGACGGAATCCGGCCGTCTCGGAGTCAGGCGCGCGGTTCGAGGTCATGAGCCGCTTGATTTCGCCGGAGGAAATGGGACGGTCGAAGAGCCAGAGTTCGTCATACACAATTCCGGCGGTGGGGAGGTGGAGCGGTCCGGGATGCATGGTTTCAAACCAGGCGTCCTTCCCCCAGGAAGAGGCGATTTTCTGCCCGTTCATCCAGAGCTCCAGACCATTGGCCCAATCCCAGTTCAGCGCCACATGGTTCCATCTCCCGGTGTCCCATATCACATCGGTTTTGAGTTCGTGACGCACATACCGGGCGTCACGAACATACGCGGAAATTTTCCGGGAGGAATCAAGTTCAATGCCGATGAGGTCCCGCTCTTTGCGGCCGAAGGCATTGGATGTCTGCTCGAAAAGGGGCCAGGCGAAGGGCGGCTCCCCCTTCGCCCAGAAGGCGACCGCGCCCAGACGGGGATTCAGTTTCCCGGACCCCCAGAAGAACGGTTCGTTGAACCCTTTATCGGTGTGCGGACGGGTATTGAAAATGAGCGAAGTGATCATGTCCAGATCGATCCCGCTCATGTTGTCCTGATCGGGAGTGACCGGAATGCTGTTCATCCGGATGCCCGCGCCGAACCGTCCCTCGGGGAAATCAATTTTTCGTTCGGACAGAGTCTTCCGCCCGGACTGGGCGATGATCTCGTCCTTGAAAAACGCGGTGTCCTCAAAGGACAGGTGGAAGGTGGCCACAGGCTGCCTGGACCCGGCGGCCCATACGATGCCGAATCCCTCAAGCAGAAAGGCAGTGAAGACCGTGAGGAGAATGCCGTTCCTCATGTCCGCTCCTTTGTTCAGATAAAAGGTTGAACCTCTTGTATTCCTCGGAAAGCCGCCCTTCGGCGTCACCCGAACAGAAAGTACGCTCCAGTGTTACCGCGCCCCGCCCGCATCGGCCTGATGGTCCGGCCGCAGGCTGATTACCGTGAGATTGGCCAGCCGGTCGATGAACGCGCCCCGCTCTGAGCCTTCCCCGAGCATGAGATCAGTGACCGCGACCCGGGCCGCGCGATGCGTGACCTGCACGCCGCCCTGCATTTCCTCACGCCAGGACCAGAAATTGTGAATGGCGTAGGGTTTACCGCCAATCTCGCCCAGGTAGATCATGATGTGACCCGGCATGTGCAGGATGGTATACCCCCCGGGAAGGCCTTTGAGCGCTTCCATCCGCGCCACCCGGTCCATTCCCTCCAGGGGAATCGTCCAGCGCGAAGCTTTGGCCTGACTGGCGCTGTTCCGGGGCAGCCGGATATCGAAGCACCGGAAAACGTCGAGCACGAACGCCGAGCAGTCCCGATTGTCGTACATACCGCCCCAGCCGTATCGCTGTCCATACGGAACGAAGCACTGGCGATAGAGATTCCGCGGGGTGTAGGGAAGAAACCCGATGGAGACATCCGAACTGCGGCGGACATACCCGATACGGGCCGTGAGTTCTCCATGAGCGCCCCGTCCGGGCGCCAAAACCTCACAGAACGTGCTTCCCGCGGACCGGATGGGGAGATAGGTCCCCATGTTCAGATACCCGACGGCCGGTCCGTCCTCCGGTTTGCCGTATACCGGCACCCGGCTCCCCACCGCCACAAGCGGCATGGTTTTGTCGGTCAGCTCCCGCACCGTCGGGACATCCCCGAAGGCTACGGTTGAGGACGGCACCCAGCATCCGAAATTCTCGCTCTGGACATAGCACCAGAGATCATCGGCGGAGGTATGGAGAAGCGCAACCGGCTCTCCGTAATCCATGGTGGAAACCATGCCATGATCGAATTCGTTGCTGCCGGGCGAACTCATGAGCGGAATACTGGTGGGCCAGATTTTCCCGGATACCCGCTCCAGAACAATGCCGAACCGAATGTCAATTACATCCGGCACATTCGTGGTATCCATGAGCGCGGCGATACGGTGACGTTCGGCGATTTCCAGCGGGAGGTCGCCGGTGATGAAAAACTTGGCGTCGATGATATACCGGGCGTTGGCCGCGAGATACTCCCGGATTTTCTCTCCACGGCTCTGCCCCGGCATGGTGGGAATATCGAAAACGAGCGTGCCGCGCAGGGGATTTTCACGATTGAACTGGGCAATCTGCTCCGGATTCATGATAAGACCGTCCGGATCCGGGGTGCGGCGAACCCAGTAGTCGGAAAACTCAACATCCGAGGGAACTCCCGGAATGGGGCCCTCCGCGGACACCAGCGTCGGCCCTTGGTAGACATCCCTGGCCTCCTGTCCCCGCTCCACCCGGGCGCACCCGGAAACCGCCGCCACCAGCCCCACCGCCACGATCAATCGTATATGAGTCATGCATCCTCCAGAATTCCAGACACGTATTGCGCACAATTTCCTGTAAGGTAGTATCTGGACGAGCGCATTTCAAGGAGTTTCCGCGCGAATGCATCGCCGCCAGACCGCGAAGTTCCCTCCCGGGCCAAACCGTGTGGCTTCACGCCGGAACGGGTTCTGTTTTGGTTACTGACGTCCCCATTCAGGCAGACAAAGAAGCTTCCCCGCGGGATGCATGCCCGTCTTTGCATCTCCGGCGTACGCACCTGAAACATCGGAGCCCGGTCATCAACGGTTCCAACCTTGCATTTTCATTGCACTCCGGCCTGAATCGTGATATACTTGCTTTCATAATGGGATAAGAGAGGATTCAGGGTACGCTCGAAAGGAGACCTGTTCATGCGTATCATTGTTTTCGGGGCGCACCCGGACGACTGCGAGTTTTACGCGGGGGGAACCGCGGTGAAGTGGACCGCCGCCGGTCACATGGTAAAGTTCGTGTCCGTGACCAACGGCGACGCCGGGCATCAGGACATGGGCGGCGGCGAACTGGCCCGGGTGCGGCGGGCCGAAACCTTCCGGGCCGACAAGGTCCTCGGCGTGGAAACCGCGGTGCTGGACAACCATGACGGCGAGCTCCTGCCCACGCTGGAGGTACGCAAGCAGCTCATCCGGGAAATCCGCATGTGGGACGCCGACGTGGTGATCACCCACCGCCCCAACGACTATCACCCCGACCACCGCAACACCGCCCTGGCGGTACAGGACACGGCCTACATGGTCATCGTCCCCAATGTCTGCCCCGATGTCCCGCCGCTGAAAAAAAATCCGGTCTACCTCTACCTCATGGACTCCTTCACCAGCCCGGAGCCCTTCCGTCCGGATGTCATCGTACCCATCGACGATGTCTGGGAGCGGAAAGTGGCCGCGCTCCACGAGATGCCCTCCCAGTTCTACGAGTGGCTCCCCTGGACCGAAGGCATCCTGCACCAGGTCCCCCGGACGGAGACGGAACGCAGGCGCTGGCTGGACAAGATTCTCCGTGCCTGGATCGGCAATCCCTTTCCACAAGAAACGGAAAAACGCTATGGCGCGGGTAAGGGCCGGGTCGCCGAGGCTTTCCAGGTCTGCGAATACGGCCGCCGCCCCGATGCGGAGGAACTGAAGAAGATATTCCCGTTTGTGTGAACAAAGAGAGAGCCAGAGAGCCAGAGAGCCAGAGAGCCAGAGAGCCAGAGAGCCAGAGAGCCAGAGAGCCAGAGAGCCAGAGAGCCAGAGAGCCAGAGAGCCAGAGAAAAAATGAAGCGGGCGGGGTCTGCGGGCGCAAGGGGAAAGTGAAAATACAGAAGTCAGGAGAAAAAAAAGGACCGCCGTATCGGTGGTTGTCAGGGCCCAAACACCAAGCGGGTGCGGTGCGGGAACTCATATCATTGCAGTCCATTCCGTTCCGCTGAACCCCGGCAGAACGCCCGATTGATTGATAGCGTTTCCTTTGGGCCCTGGACTTTGCACTGTCTTTCCATCCCGGCACGCCATATACACCTTCCGTCTTCTTTCCATGCTGTTTTCTGACAAGGAGAATATAATGAACGTGATCGTGTTCGGGGCGCATCCGGACGACTGTGAAATCCAGGTCGGCGGTACGGCCGCGCTGCTCGCCAGAAAAGGCCACAAGGTGAAATTCGTTTCGGTCACCAACGGTGATGCCGGGCATCAGGACATGGGCGGCGGCGAACTGGCCCGCATCCGGAAAGCGGAAGCGGCCGCGGCGGACAAAATCCTCGGCGTAACCTCGGTGGTCCTGGACAACCATGACGGCGAGCTCCTGCCCACGCTGGAGGTACGCAAGCAGCTCATCCGGGAAATCCGCATGTGGGACGCCGATGTGGTGATCACCCACCGTCCCAACGATTATCACCCCGACCACCGCAACACCGCCCTGGCGGTACAGGACACGGCCTACATGGTCATCGTCCCCAATGTCTGTCCCGATGTCCCGCCGCTGAAAAAAAATCCGGTCTACCTCTACATCCGCGACCGCTTCCAGTCGCCGGAGCCGTTCCGCCCGGACATCATCGTGCCCATCGACGATGTGTACGAACAGAAGATATGCGCGCTGCATGCCATGCCTTCCCAGTTCTACGAGTGGCTGCCCTGGACCGGCGGCGCACTGGACAGCGTCCCCAAATCAGATTCCGAACGCCGCTCCTGGCTGGCCAAACGCATGACCGGCCGGTATGTCAATCCCTATCCGCAGGAAACCGCCGCGTTCCTCGGCGGCGACCGCGCCCGCTCGGTCAAGCTGATCGAAGCCTTCCAGCTCTGCGAGTATGGCCGTCAGCCCTCAAAAGAAGAATTGAGACAAATGTTCGGATTGTGACCACCGTATGTCCGCGAACGGACGGAGGAGCGATACTCCCCCCCGTCCGTTCGCCGCAACGGGCCGCGTTTCATGTGCTGAATCCTTTCCCCACCCTGATGATGCGGAATCCACTTGTCTCCCCCATTCTTATTCCCTTGCGGCTTCCGCTCCAACCAAACAAAGCCATTGAAAACCCATTGCGGAAACACTATCTTGCCCTGAAACGCATATGCGCACACATCATGCCGCATGGAGGGGATGCATCATGAAGTGGGGATATCTTGTTGCCGCGCTGATTTTCACGATCATCGTGGGAAAATCGTCCGTCTGCCCCGCACCGTCCTTCAAAACGCCGGAAGAACAGAAGGAATTCGAAACCCGCTACGACAAGCGAGGAATCCTCCGCTCCGCAAAAATGCAGTCGGACACCTCGCCGGAATTCATCACCATTCCTTCCGATTATCCCGAAGTAAAAGATTTCGATGTCGCCAAAACCCCGCCGACTGTGGACTTCGCCATCGTTCAGGGATTTGAGCCGTGGTACCTTCCCTCTTTCGATTACCGCAAGGGCGGGATATACGGCGGTTGGGGCGATGTCTCCAGGGGTCCCGACGGGTGCTTCTATTTTTCCATCGGCGATCACGGCTCCTACGGCGGCACCGCTTACATGGTCCGGTATGATCCGGGAGCAAAAGAACAGAGCATCGCGTTCGACCTGAAGAAGGTCATCGGCTGGAAGTCAACCGATTATGCCGACGGGAAGCTGCACGGCGACCCGGAGGTCGGTCCCGGCGGCGAGATGTGGCTGCTCTCCTATTTCGGCCCACAGCCCACGCCGGAGGAAATGAACACGGTCTACAGGGGAAGCTATGTCCTGCGGTACAACGTGTTCTCCGGAAAAGCCGAACATTTCGGCATCCCACTGGAAGGCGAAAGCTGGCCCTACCATATCTACGATCCGGACCGGGGACTCCTGTTCGGCGTCGGGTCCATTAAAGGATATGTGGTGGCCTATGACACGAAAGAGAACCGGGTGATTTACGGGGGCGCGCCATCCGACGGCATCACCTGGTACGAGCGGTGTGTTATGCTCGACCGCGATACGGGCAAAATCTACACCACCGATTCCCGCATCGTTCAGAACGGCGGCTCGCTTGCCGACCGGTACCGGGGCGACCAGCATTTCGTTTCCTACGAGCGCCGCAATAACATCTTCACCCGCATGAAAGCCGTGGTCCCGCCCAATCCGGTGACAGGGAAGGCCAGCGCCTGCCGCGCACACACCAAGGAGAAGGACGCCGAGGGCGCTTTCTGGTGTATGGATGTCTCGGGAGCCATATTCAAGTTCTACCCGGAAGAGGACAGGACCGAGTTCGTGACCATCAACTGGGGCAAGGCCGGAAAATACACCTCCCAGATGAATTTCAGCCCGAAAAAGCGGTATATCTACTACATGCCCGGCGCGGACACCCGGGCGTTCACCTACGGCGCCCCGGTTGTGCAGTACGATACGAAAACCGGCCGGAAGAAGGTCATCGCCTTCCTCAACGATTTCTACCTGGACACCTACGGCTACTCCCCGGGCGGCACCTACGGCATCGAACTGGACGAAAAGGGCGAGTCCCTCTTCTGCTACACCAACGGCCAGTTTACCACAAAGGAACGGGGTTCCGGATACGGCCGTCCGGCAATCTTCCACATCCATATCCCGGCTTCCGACCGGCAGGAGTGAAAGAGAGAACCAAAGAGTCAAAGCGCCGGAGATCCAAGTTGAAAATACCGGTGAAATGGTCCGGTGTCAGATTGCACCCCCGAGGACACCGGATATTGTCATTACCCAAATTTTCAGGTTGTCCGGAGAGCCGGAAAACAGTCGGAATCAGCATGAAAACGGGAATATTTTCGTGTGTCTCGGGATCTCCCGCTTTCAGGAAAAGGAGAAATAAAAGTCCGGCAGTTCGTGTCATGCGGCAATAGAATGTCAGGATTTCCCCGCAACCCGGAGGTGTACGGCATGAAATGGTCCCTGATCGCGGCAGCTGCTCTGTGGAGTGCTTCCATTCCGCTTATCCATGCCATAGAGCCCCCCCGCACCGAAGACGAGCAGCGCGCCTGGGAGAAAAAGTACGATACTCTGAATATCCGGCATTCCGCCAGGGTGCTCACCGACACCTCGCCGGACTTCCTCCGGGTCCCGGACAACTATTCCGACATCCGGGATTTCGAGGTGGCCAAAACCCCGCCGACCATCGATTTCGTAATCACCCAGGGGCTCACCCCGGAATACCTCCCCTGGAACCTGGCCCGGGAAGCGGGCGGCGCCTGGGGCGGCTGGGGCGATGTCACCCGGGGCCCGGACGGCTGTTTCTACTACTCCATTTCCAACCATCTGAAATACCTTGCAGAATCCTATGTCCTGAAATACGACCCGAAAGCGAAGAAAGAAACCATCGTCCTGAGCGCTAAGAGCCTCTGCGGCTGGAAGGATGATGATTTCGGAGATGGCAAGATTCACGGGGATATTGACTTCGATTCAAAAGGCGACACCTGGATGCTCACCTACTTCGGCCCCTCGCCCACACCCGAGGAATGGCAGAAACGGTATCGCGGGAGCTGGCTCATCCACTACAACGCCTTCACCGGGAAAGCCGAAAACCTCGGCATCCCCCTGGAAGGTACCAGTTGGCCGTACCACAATTACGACGGGAAACGGGATATCTTCTTCGGTGTGGACCACACCGGCGACCAAGTCATCGTCTATGACACGAAGGAGCGGCGCATGCTCTACGGCGGCGCATGCCCGGACAGTATCAAATGGTACGCCCGCTGCATCATGATCGACAAGGATACCGGCTCGATATACGCCACCGACGCCAACACGAAGGACAAGCAGTTCGTCCGCTACACCCGCCGGAATAACACCTTCACCCGCATGACCGCAACCGTGCCGGTGAATCCGGCGACCGGCAAGCGGGGCGACTGCCGCTCCCATTCCGAACGCAAGGACGCCACGGGCGCGTTCTGGTGCTTCGACTTCTACGGCACCATCTTCAAATTCTGGCCGGAAGAGGAGCGCACCGAGTATGTCACCGAGAACTGGGGCCGCGAAGGCTACTACACCGCCAACATGGCCCAGAGCCCCAAGGGCCGCTATCTTTACTACATCCCCGGCATCGGATACCAGTACGGCCAGGGAGTGCCCATCGTGCAGTTCGACACCAAAACGAACAGGAAGAAGGTTATCGCCTTCATCTACGATTATTACCTGAAAAAGTACGGATACGGCGCGGTCCGGCCTTACGGCGTTGAATTGGACGAAAAGGGAGAATCCCTCTTCTTCTATGTCAACGGCGGCTTCCACACGCTGGAGAACGGCGCCGAGTGGCACAGCATTCTCATGCGCCGCCCGGCAATCTTCCACGTGAAAATTCCGGCGTCCGAGCGGATGGAGTGAAAGAGAGTGCCTGGGTGCCTGAGTAAAAACAGCACAATCATTGTCTGAATGGGGATGCGTGGGACATCATACGAACTTCGCTTCCAGACCGGAAAAAAGAACCCATCCCGTCCGCCCCTGCCCTCACCCTCCCTGCTCCCTCTCCCGCCCAGCGGGAGAGGGAGAGCCCTGTTATCGGGCGCAGTGGTTTATAACAGCAGATGAACGGGATATGACCACGATTGTTTTTACTCAGGCACTGCATTTTGATTGCATGGCCGAATGCCGGCTATCTTTGCTTTCCCATCCCGTGTATCCTGCAGAGCACCACTGATTTCGCCCGTTACATGAATCAACGAACCTCTCCGGTTCTCAGTTAAAAGGAGCTTCCATGAATACCAGAAACGAAACCCCGAAAGCCAAGGCGATCAATATCGCCGAATACATCGAATACTCGTCCGGCTCCATCGTGAGCAAAACCATCATCCAGCGCGTGGTCGGAACCATAACGCTTTTCGCTTTCGATGCCGGCCAGGGACTCAGCGAGCACACCGCTCCCTTCGACGCCATGGTGCAGGTTATCGACGGCGAGGCGGAACTGGTCATCGGTGGAGAGAAAGTCACGGTTCACGCCGGCAGCTTCGCCATTATGCCCGCCGACATCCCGCATGCGGTGAACGCGGTGAAACGCTTCAAGATGGTGTTGACCATGATACGGGGGTGAAAACAACACGCCCAAAGACCAATACACTATCCAAAGTAAATGAGGGGAAGCACGGCGTCCGGATCGAAATGAGTTTTACGAAACGCCCGTCGCCGGGAAGCTGTCGATACGAAACGGGCGGGGATATGCTCCCCGCCCGTTTCGTATTCATCATGGCTTTGTATGGTCCGCGAGCTATTTCCCCTGCAGGTGCTTTATCTTCTCCCATGCGGCGGGAAGCGGCTCCGCTTCGTCCTTGGTGAGGTTTGCACCGCCCGATCCGGGGACGAACACCGGGGTTCCATGGCCTTTTTTCCGGGCTTCATCAGCCTTGATCACGATGTTCCGGAAGGTTTTTTTCAGGTCATAGAAACCGTGCCACCAGGCATAATCCGGCCCCATCATGGCCGAGCCCATGCGCGCCCGTCGACCCTCGTTGTGCCAGTACTGGTAGTATTCCCACTCCAATTCCTCGTCGAACACCGGCCATTTGGTGAGAATATTCTTGGCGTAGAGGTCGTCCATAATGGCCTTCACCGGGGCGAAATAGGTGTCGTTGTAGTGCTGCACGGCCTGATCGTACCGGGTGAAATAGTTGGTGGCCCAGCGCGGGGAGTGGCACTGCATGCAGACTTCGGTCATCTTCTTGCGCTCGGCCTCCGCCTCATAATCCTTGTTCGTGACGGTCAGCGGCGCCTGAATCTCCCATTTGAGCCGCTCGCCCAGATCGTGGGTGGCTTTCACGTTACCCATGGCCGACATGTGGCAGACCGCGCAGGTGGGAGCGGAGAAATCCGGGCCGGGCTTCCAGTCCCCGGTATAGTTCCACTCCGAGCCTTCGGCCAGATACCGCTTGCCATGCTTGGACGCGAAGTATATTTCGTCCTGCGGGTGGTCCGGTCCCAGATGACACTGGCCGCAGGTTTCCGGTTTGCGGGCCTCGGCGATGGAAAACCGGTGGGTGGTGTGGCAGGTGGCGCAGCTCCCGGTGGAGCCGTCGGGATTCTTCCGTCCGGCCCCGATATTGGGCCAGTTCTCCGCGGTGAGCTTCCCGGAGGAGACATCCGAGCCGTGGCACTGGTAGCACCCGGTGGCGCGCTCGATTTCGGAGTTCATGCCCTTGAGCCATGGATCGCGGATGAAATCGGTCTGAATTTCCCAGGTCCGGGCATGTTTGCTCTTCTTGAACTGGGTGGCCTGCGTACGGTGGCACATCCCGCACTTGTTCGGGGACACCATCGGCAGATACTGCCCCAGCGCCTGGTTGGGATCGGCGCCCGGAAGCTTCTCGTGACAGACGCCGCAGCCGATACCCGCCTGGCCGTGCTTGCTCCGCGCCCAGTCGTAGACCTTGCCCACATCCATGCCCGGCTTCAGATGGCATTCCACGCACGAGCGGTTCTCGTCGTTGAGCTTTTTCGCCAGTTCCATCGGATCGACCGGCGCGGCTCCGGCACGGGTGGACGGGGAAAGGATCGCCGCTCCAGCGAGCAGGAATCCGCATAACAGGGTGATCGCTCGGTACACCTCGCCTCCTCATCCCGGCTTCTGTGTGAGAGTTGTTCTCGCCCGATAATGATACTTTTTCCTAACTAAAAATATTCAATCGGACAATAAAGTCAAGCGGAAACATCATCCCGGAGGCAGCGGAAACCGACCGGTCCGGCTTCCGCCACGAAAACTCCACTTGCGGGATGCACGGGATGCGAGCGGACACTCCGGTCAGGGGTCGCATCACGGTACACCGGCCGTTATTCCCCGGTCAGGGGAAATTCGGTAATCCGCAGCTTCGCCGAGCCATACGGAATGAGCTGCACCTCCTCCACCGGCTCGGAGGTCGCCACCGGGCTGGGGGGCGGGGGCGCTGCCGAAGCCCCGTCCATACCCCAGGAAGGCGCCAGTCGGGCTTTGGCGGTGAGAATCACCGGAGCCTTGAGTTCGGAGAAACAGGGCATCTCCACCTTTCGTTCCTCCACCCGGAGCGACTGTTCCGGTTTGGCGGGGTCGAGGACGAGGGCGTAGTTCCAGGGCGAAGTGGGCCGGACTTCGTAGTCGCAGGCGGGGGCCTCCCCCTTGACGCGGTTCCACATGGAGCCGATACGGAGCGAGAAGGTGAGGGGCCCGCGGTGTATGGCGGCTCCGCCGTTATACCGTTTCGAGGTCCGCAGCACCATGGGAAGCTGCAGGAACACCCGGTCGCCGTTCCGCCACTCCCGGCGGACCACGTGGAACGTTCCCGCGGCGGGCGATTCCGGCGCGCCGCCGTTCACCCGCACCTCCGCGCCCTCCGCCCAGCCGGGTATCCGGAGATGCAGGGGAAATTCCACTGCGCCGGATGTCTGCACCCGAAACTCGATCTCGCCGCGGAAGGGATAATCGGTCCGCTCCTCGATGGTGATGCGGCGGGACCGGAAGGTCCGGGTGATCTGCGAGGGACCGTACGCCACCGCGGCCAGTCCCTCGTCCGGGGTCTCCATCCACATGTGGGCGACATACCTGGGAAAGCCCTGGCCAAAATTCCCGGTGCAGCACTTGTAGTTGGGCGCGAGGCCGTAGATGTTGGCATCCTCGCTGTTGGTCCAGTCCCGCTTCTCCACGGTGCAGCGCACCTGGTTGGCCTGCTGGTTGTACTGGTGGGCCCACATGTCCGCGGTGAACGTGCCGGGAAGATTATTGAAGGCGAGGGATTCCAGACGGTCGGCGTAGGCGGTCCCGCCGAAGAAGGAGGTGAGCGTCTCCAGGGAGTACATGTACTCCACCACGGAGCAGAGTTCGGTTCCCTGGGAGGGATTGAGCCCGGAAAGATGCTCGTCGCCGGTGAACATCCCGGTGGCGCACCCGTGGAAGCGGTCGAGCACGGCGATGGCCCGCTCCGTGGCGTCCCGGTCTTCCTTCGCGCCGGAGAAGAGGCTCCAGAGCGCGGGATACTTGATCGCCATGGCATGATTCACCACGTGGGTCGCCAGGTTGGGGTTGTGACGGATTTTCCCCTCGATCTGGAAATAGGTGAAATGGTCGCTCCAGTCATACCCCTGGGAGTGCAGAAGCGAGGCGATTTCCCCGAACAGCGGACAGGGCCGCCGTTCCGCGAACCAGATGAGCGGGAGAAGATACTCCCCCCAGCGGAACTTGGCCCACACCCGCAGGGGACTTGCTTCCAGTTTGCCCCGCAGCAGAAAAAGATACTGGGCCATGGCCGGCTCCACCCGGGGGTCCTTCGCCGCCTCGGCGTACTGGGCGAGCACTTTGAGCATCACCGCACGGGGCCACCACTGATCCCCGTGCTTGGTCTTGGGCCCGATCCAACCGTCGGGACCGAGATTGCCGAGCGTCCAGTCGATCCATTTTTTCGCTTTCGCCTGGAGTTTGGCGTCTTCCAGGAGCCAGGCCAGCGGCACGAGACCATCCAGATAATACGGCCCCAGTTCCCAGTCCTCGCCCTTACCCCCCAACCAGGCGCTCTCCGGTCCGAGGTCGGGGAACACCTCCTCCAGGTGTCCGGCCAGACCGTCGGCCTGGATGCGGAGTTGATCCTGCAGCCATCCCCGCGGCAGCACCGTCCCGAGGGGAAGCGGAATGAACGTCCGTTTCGGAATCGCAAATTCTTTCGGCATGGTCAGGAACCCCGGTTAAGGATGATGACAAAGAAAGAATTGTCTCACGCAAAGGCGCGAAGCCGCAAAGAAAAGACAAGGGAAACAGAAAGACTCGACAGAAAAGAAGATTTCAGGAATCAGAATCCGGAAGCCGGGAGAAAAGAGTCGCTCGGCGGCGCGCCTCAGTTCCGGCGCCCGGTCTTCCGTCAACACCGGTCCGATTCATCCGGGAGGCCCTCACCATCATCGATTCAGACTGTCCTGGGGCTTTGGACTGCTTCCCCCTTTGCGTTTTCTTTTCGCTTTTCATCTTTTCCCTCAGGCACTCTGGCACTCTGGCACTCTCTTTCAATACCCCCGCCGCTCGGCGTTGGGCTGCATGAGACGATTGAAAACCCGTCCGGTCCGATAGTTGCCCATGAGGAAATAGGGCGTCGAACCGCGACGGCACATCTCGTCGGCCCACTGGGCGCAGACCATCTGCTGGATGACGTTGCTCATGATGCCGGAGGTGGGACAGATGGATTCCTTCCGGCCCGGGACCCGGACGACACCGCCTGACTCCGGGGAGAAGTTGTCGAACCCGGCGTCGGCGACATCGATGAGGCGTCCCCGTGGAACCACGCCGTCCAGTGCGGCGGGCCCGATCCCGATGACATAGGCCCCCTCGACCTGCTTCTCCAGGGCGAGATTCACCTCTTCCGGGAATGCCGGGGAGATTCCGGCGATGAGCATGACATTGCGGGTTTTCTTCGCGTTCCAGTCGCCGGTGTTGGGCATCCAGGGGCCGGAAGCCACCCGCACCAGTTCGCTGGCCAGCCCGTGGTGCTCCAGGCTCCGCACGAACCATCGTCCGCCATCGCGCACCCGGTGGGCCATTTCCACCGCGGCCTCCCGTATGGAATCCAGGTGGGTGTCTCCGATGCGCTTCACCCGCTCGGTGAGGATGGCGAGATACCCGGCGGCGGCGTCCACCCGTTTCGCTTTCGGGTCGGCGAGACGATTTGCGATTTCGGCGGAGAGCATCCAGTAGAGCGCGCCGAGCGCGGTAGTGCAGGAGGGGCAGATGGCCATGTAGGGGATTTCCGGCGGGTGAACCAGCCCCTGCTCGTAGGGTATGTAGCTGTGCAGGATTTCGTTGGAGACATCCCCGAGCACGAGGTTGTCCTCGTTGGGGAGGACATACCCTTCCGGCCAGAACTCGTTGTTGACATAATTCACCGGGACGGTCACCACGTAGACCCCGCGGTCGCGCGCCTGCTGGAGGGAACGGTTGCAGAAGCAGGTGATGATCATGTCCCCTTTTTTGAGGTCGCTGAAATCCGCTTCCGGCATTTCGCCCTGGTTCCGCTTGTCGCTTTTCTTCGTGTGGGTCTTCATGACCCCGGGGTTGCCGCGGCGTTCATCGCTCTGCTCGGTGGAGGGCATGTGGCCGATATTCGCCGAGTTCCAGACCGTGCCGCCGGACTTGACGACGCTCATCGCCCGGTCGGTCAGCTCACCGATGTGCTCCAGCTCACCGGTCAGGCAGCCCAGGATTTCCAGCGTTCCCTGAAGATACTCCTCCATGAAGAGAATCTTGTGTCCGTAGTCGTACTCGTGATCCCATCGGCTCGAATCGGCGGCACGGCGCACCGCTCCTTCGGCGGGACGGGGGGATGCCGCTCCGGCGGCCATTCCCGCTCCGAACAACACTCCGGCGCGCAGGGCGCCGCGACGATCGGTCCTGAACATGAACTCTCTCCTTTTCGCTATCGAACGGTCTGCTTTCGTTTGAGATAAGGTAATGGTTTCTCCGGAGGAAATCAAACGGAATACCTTCCGGGCGCAGCCCGCTCCATCCGACTCCGAAAGTACCGCCATAACCGGGCGGGAACAGCAGGCCCGGACGGGTGTCCATACCTTTCGCCATCGGAAACGACCGGAGTCGGAGTTCGCCGGCGGCAGGTTTTTTCAGGAGAACAGCCTGAACGGTTGATTCTACTTAGTAATATTGATATTATTAAATATGGCATACGGCCGTCTCGTTTCTCATCCGGTCAGTCGCGGCAGGGCGGACCGGATTGCCAGACGGCCACTCGCCCTGCCGTTCGGCTGCAGCCCGGCCGACTTTCCACACGGGCATATTCCCTCATCCAAAATTCATCCCGTTTTGGCCGCCGGCCCTCCTGCAGCATGGCAATGTTTTGCCCCAAAGGAGGTTTTCAATGCGTAAGTTTGCTCTTCTGATACTTCTCGCCAGTGCCGTCCTCGTTCCGTGCCTGACCGTTACCGGTGCGGATGCGGCTGACTCGCGTCTCCATACACTTTCCTCCACTTCCCAGCAAATGGATACCACAACTGTAACTCTCGTGTTCACCGATACCGCCGCGCTCCAGGATCATTCTCTGACAGCGCGGGCCATTGACAAATCGACCCGTCAGGAAGAAGTGCGCGCGCTCGCTGATTCGGTACAGGCGGATACGCTGACCGTTCCCATTTCGCCGCTCCTGCAGGGAAACAGCTACTGGATCGAGATATACTCGGACCAGAACGACAACAACCAGTATGACGGACTCACCGCCGACCTCTCCTGGCTGGTTCCCGTGGACAACCTCCAGGGACCGCTGACCATCGAACTCGGGGCCGGGGCCGCACAGACCAGCCTGGCCTGGGATTACCTGCTCGGGGTGGCCCTGCAGGATATGGACCCGCTTGTCGGGCAGATGGTCACGCTCCGTCTGGAGGAAATCGGCACCGGACGGGAAGTATTCCGTGTCCCGGTCGATCCCCTCGTCACGGCGGATTCAACCCTGGCGCTCGGCGGCATGGAACTCGGTAAAAGCTACTGGCTCGATATCTGGGGCGACACCAACGGGAACGGGCTCTATGATTTTCCCGGCGATGCATCCTGGCGGGCAAGCGTGCGCGAGATCGACGGGAACACGACCATCGATGTTCCCTACAACACGGATTTCGTCGAGATCGACTGGCCCTATCTTCTGACTCTGGACTTGCAGGACATGGCCCCGCACCTCGGCCAGAGAATGGGATTCCGGCTGGTGGAAGAGGCCGGGAATGTGGAGGTGGCCCGCACATCCCTCGACTCGGTTGTTGTGGCAGATTTCCAGGTTTTCCTCCCGGGGCTCATGGCCGGAAACGACTACCGGGTTGATATGTGGGCCGATCTCAACGGGAACGGATTGTATGACGGCGTTCCCACCGACCATGCCTGGCGGCTGAACCTGAGCCAAGCCGCGGGCGATACAACCATAACATTTTCCCACAACACCGATTTCACCGACCTCGAATGGCCGTACCTGCTGACGCTCACCATGGAGGATATGGGACCGAACCTGGGGGATGCCATGTATTTCCGCCTGGTCCCCTCCGATTCCAACGCGGTGATTTCACGGGCCTCGGTCGATTCGGTGCGCTCGGAAGACTTTTCGGTGCTCCTGCCCGGACTCATGCCGGGTAACGACTACCAGGTCCTGATTTTCGCCGATGCCAATGACAACGGCCGGTATGATGCGCCGCCCGCTGACCATGCCTGGCGGCTGGACCTGGACGAAGTGGAAGGCGATACCGAAATCACATTCGTCCGTACCGATGATTACGAAGATATCGGGTGGATGGACATGGCGACCCTGCGATTGACCGGAATGACTCCGGAAATTGGCAATGGCATGTGGTTCCGCCTGATTGATGAATCACTCGACCGCGAGGTGGCCCGCACCACGGTCGACTCGGTGGCTTCGGCGCAGTTCGATGTGGACATGACCGGAATCACCCCGGGAAACAACTACCGGTTCGAGTTCTTTTCTGATGTCAACGGCAACAATCTCTATGACGCTCCGCCAACCGACCACGCCTGGAGTGTCCCGCTCCAAAACGCTGCAGGCGATACCACGGTCGTTTTCGATCATACCACCAGCTACACCGATATCGGCTGGGATTACGCTGTGACCCTCGCCCTTCGGGACATGGGCGAAAACACCGGCGATCCCCTGCACTTCCGTCTCGTGAACACCACAGCCAACACTGAAGTCTCCCGGACAAGCATCGCATCCGCGCCGTCGGACAGCTTCCGGGTCACCCTCCCCGGAGTCGTCCCCGGCAACACATACCGGGTTGACTTCTTTGCCGACACCAACGGGAACGGAGCGTATGACACACCGCCCACCGACCAGGCCTGGCGGGTCCCGCTGGAAACGCTCCAGGCGGATACCACGGTCGTTTTCAC
>JAWLHT010000028.1:0-27288 GCA_041690195.1 Candidatus Latescibacterota bacterium | reverse complement strand
CTACTGCAAAGCAGACCAGGCTATTCAGCGTATCATCGATTTAATCGCAGCGTAACCTTCTGAGAGAGATTCTCTCAGAGTCAGTCTGTAAGAGTCTAAAACGAGATCATATTCATCCGTATCGGAACAGTGTATCGGACGTGGAACTGTTCGTGCTCCCCAGAACAGTATGGCCCCTATTCCGATATACCCCGCCAACAGGATTGAAACAGATGCTACTACCGCTCTCTTTTTCATGGCCAGCACACGTGTGTTGAACTATTCCCGAACATACTTAATTTCATTCTGATACACCGCACTGCCGCTCCGTCCTTCCATAAATACGAATTATCGATGAAGTTGGGCAAGAAAGCCGTGGTTATCTGGGGAAAGGGTTTGTGCCCAATCCATGGCCATCGAATAAATCGGTACGTTTCGTTCGGGGTGAGGATCAGTACTAAAAAGAGCAGTCCACGAAAGGCATAGTCCTTGCTAACCGAACCTGACCATAGGTTCGCTGAACTCGATTTGCTCAAACAGGCAGCGGACCTCTTCCGGAAAAGTCACTTTCGGTTGAGGCTTTTCGAGGACAAACCATTCCACCCTCCCGCCGTTCCTTCTCATCATTATCAATTACTCTCTTGATCCGTTTTACGCATTACTCTCCTGATCTGATTTTCGTTTCACCTTCCCCATCGGGGGCAGAAAAACTTTCGTCGCTTTGACTTCTCTTGCCCCCTTGGGGGGAAACCATTCAGCGTTCCCGTGAAGCGGCAAGGGACCGAGGGTTAGGGGTGGCAAACAGGCTTCTTTGCCTTGCTTTCCTGAGGCATTGATTTTTCTGTCCTGTCTTCAGGATATCCTGCCGGTGATGAACCGAAGGAGACCCTCTTCAATGGATCGGCTCATAACCGGTTTTTCCGTTCTTACGGCAAAGAACCTGGTACCCTGTTCGCAGACATGACGAAGCGACATGAGAATGGACCGATATTCCTCCTGTTTGTTCGGCGGCGTTACTTTCAAGAGAACGGGACGCGTCTGTTCATCTGCCATGATCAATCGGCACACTTCCCGGTCCTCTATTGTAAGGACCTGAGAAACGACACCATTGTCGTATTGATATATTGTTACGTACATATGCAGACACCCGACCTCAGTACGCTTCTTTTGTGAAAAGAATTACCGCGGTCTTCAAAAGTATTTTAATATCCAGATACAAGGACCAGTTCTTCAGGTACTGCTGATCATACCGTATCCGTTCTTCAACAAGTTTGATGCTGTCGATTTCACCCCGTGTACCGTATATCTGCGCCAAGCCGGTTATTCCCGGCTTGATCATATGACGCAGCATCGCTCCCGGCACCTGTTTTCGATACTCGTCAACCATTGAAATTGCGTGCGGTCGCGGCCCGATCAGTGACATATCGCCACGCAGAACATTGAACAACTGCGGCAACTCGTCAATGCTGGTTTTCCGGAGAAATTTCCCGAAATGTGTTACCCGGCTGTCATTCCGGATAACCTGCTGAAACGCGTATCCGTCCTCTGCCACGGTCATCGTTCTGAATTTCAACACCTGTATGGGATGCCCGTTCAAACCGTATCGCCATTGCCGGAAGAGGACCGGGCCGGGCGATGTCAGCTTAATTCCCACGGCGGCGAGCAACAGGAGCGGACTTACCAGAACAAGCCCAACAGCAGACACAGCAATGTCTTCCAATCGTTTAATGAACAAACTGACTCCCTGGTGCGGAGTATCGAACAAGCTGAACACCAGCAGGTTGCCATGATAAATGACTCTGGCGTTCTGTACAAAGTCATACGACAGTATATCCGAGATCAGATACACCGCAGCCGTTGTATCGGAAAGGTCTTTGAGAATCTTGTCTGCTTTTGCCGCATTTACATCAGTGAGTGACAGGTACACGATATCAATTTTATTATCTCGTACATATTTCGGCATGAGTTCATATGACCTGATCACCTTGATCCCGTAGAGCGCCTTGACGCTTGATTGTTCGTTGAATATGCATTTGACATTTATACCCATCCAGGAGTTGTTCTGAATCCACCGAATGAGCTGTGGGGTTGTTGCATTGATTCCATATATAATGGCGTTGTGATTGTATGTTCCGCGGATAATCCGATGAATCATTAACCAGTGAAACCCGATGCGTGTCAGTATGAGCAGAAAAAACCAGGATACCAGCCACATGGCGAATACTTGAGCGGGAATGTTCTGAAGGGTACTCAAGAATGAGGACAAAGCAACGAGTATGAGGAATGTAACCAAGCAGCCTTTCACAATAACTTTTAAAGTGGCAAGTATACTCTCCACCTGCCAGGTTCTGTACACTTTCAAGTATGTAAACACGACAACAACAAGAAACAGGATCATAAATGAAGCATCGACAAAGGAACTGAACGGCATCCCGTTACCGGTGCACAGCAAAGCGAACACCACTGCTCCCAACAGACTGTCGAAAACTCGGAACAGAGTTACTATGCTTGGCTCAGTGTGCTTTGGTGGCTTCATGATTTCCCGATCCGGGTTTAAAGCCGTCTTTCGTTCCGCACGCATTCTCACGGGTTACACTCTTCCCGTTATCCGTCGTGCGCACCTTCGATGACATGGACCTGAACGAATCAAAGGGAACCGGTAATAACATTCACGATCCGTTCCGCCGCCCGGCCGTCCCAAAGCGGTGGTATGCCGCATTGCCCATTGCCGTTGGCTATTACCTGACGATACGCCGCGATAACATTCTCCGCCTTCGTTCCCACCAGTCGGTTCGATCCGATCTCACATGTAACGGGCCGCTCCGTATTCTCACGCAATGTCAGGCACGGAACTTGGAGTATGGTTGTCTCTTCCTGAATCCCGCCCGAATCGGTCAGCACAACACGGGCATTGGCCATGAGCCTGAGAAATTCCAGGTATCCCACCGGCTCGAACATGTGAAGATTGTGCATGGCCGCAACCCGAGTCGCAAGTCCATGCGAAACCAAATGTGCGCTCGTCCGCGGATGAATCGGAAAAACCACCGGCATATCCTGCTGCACCGCATCGAGCACATCAACCAGACCAGCAAGCGCTTTCGGATCATCCACATTCGCCGGACGATGCAGGGTGGCCACAGCATACCCGCGCTTCCGGAGTCCCATGTCCTCCAGGATGGTCGTCTTTTCCGCCCGTTCCAGATTCTTCAGGAGCGTGTCGATCATGACATTGCCGACCAGATAAATCTTCTCCCCGGCGACACCTTCCCGTCGCAGGTTGTTCACCCCCGAAAGCTCCGTACAGAAGAGCAGATCGCTGATCGAGTCGGTGAGAATCCGGTTGATCTCCTCCGGCATGCTTCGGTCATGACTGCGCAGGCCGGCCTCGACGTGAATCAGCTTCACCCCGAGCTTGACCGCTACCATCCCGCAGGCAATGGTCGAATTCACATCGCCCACCACGAGCACGGCGTCCGGACGGTGCTCCAGCACCACCGGCTCGAATGCGGTCATTACCGCCGCGGTCTGCCGGGCATGACTCCCGCCGCCGCAGCCGAGATTGATGTCCGGCTCCGGTATCTCCAACTGACGGAAGAAAAGATCGCTCATCTTCTCGTCATAATGCTGACCCGTATGAACCAGCACCGGCTCGATGTCCGGCTCCTCCCGGAACGCACTCATCAGCGGGGCGATCTTCATGAAATTCGGACGGGCACCGGCTACGCAGATGATTTTCATCGATTCCCCACCCTGTTATTCCCTCTCATTCTTTCCGCACCCACTTCCATTACGAATCGCGCCAGATTAATCTGACGCCGGATCCTCGTTGGCTGTTTTAACAGACGGTACAACCATTCCAATCCCATTTTCTGAAAGCCGACGGGTGCGCGTTTCACCGCTCCGGTAATTGTGTCCAATGTCCCGCCGATCCCCTGGCACAGCTTCACATTCAGCCGGGGAAGGTGCTCGTGCATCCACTGTTCCTGGCGCGGGCTGCCCAGCGCGACAAACAGAATATCCGCCCGCGACGCGTTGATCGTCTCTACAAGCCCGTTCATCTCTTCCTGCCGCACATAGCCATTGGCCCGTCCGACAATCTGTATCCCGGGATATCGCTCCCGCAGTATCTTCACCGCGTCCCGGTTCACTTCCTCTTTCGCGCCATAGATGAATACGCGGTACCCTTTCCGGGGCGCCGCGGCGCATATTTCCTGCATCAAATCCGCGCCCGGAACCCGGCGCACCTTTTCCGAGTACAGAAAGTCCAGCGCCTTCACCATGCCGATCCCATCGGGAATCAGGAGCGCCGCTTTCTCAAAAAAAACCCGCAAGAAGGGATTCCCCCGAAGCGCATACACCTTCTCCGGATTCACCGCGAGAACCGTTCCCGGTATGTTCCCGTTATGCACACACGCATCGACGAACGCCAGCGCGCCCCGCATATCAACGCAGTCCACCGGGGTATCGAGCACCCTCAGCCTTTTCAGGCGTCGTTCAGTCATGGTTCCTTCTCGACATATAAGCACTCAAGGCCCGGAACGCCCATGCCTGCGACCATCGCATGTACGGTATGCGGTTGGTCCAGAACCTTCCCTTGCGGAAATAGAAATACCCTTTGCCGCTGTACATGTTCCCAAGCATCCAGCCGAGAACCCTATCCGTCAGGTCCTGATATTCGCTCCCCTCGTCCGAGAAAAACCAGATCGCCTCGGCGGGTGAATGGATATCTATGGGGTATGTTTTGTCGTGATAGTACTTTGGCGTGCCATCCTCCAGGAAGAAGTTGTCCGCATAGAACCGGACCCCGTTCCAGTATGCTTTCTTGTACTGCTCCGCCGCTCCGAACCGCAGAAACCAACGTATCGATTCCAGATTGAACCCGGTGTGAAACGAATCAATCCAGCTCGACCCATGCTGTTCCGAGTACTTCCATGCTCCATCATCCCGCTGGTATTTCATGGAGTACGCCAGGGCCGAAAGCGCAATCTGCCCAGCTTCCGCATCACCGGTGTACCTGCTTATCCGGTAAAGAATCGATGCTCCCAGCAGATTCGCGTTGTGCACCGCATACCGGTCCAGCGGCGTATAGCTGAAACAGACCCCGTCCCCTTCCGTGAGACGATTCAGGTCTTTAATTATGAAATCCCGCACCGGCAATGCCAGGTCCAGCGCCCGCTGTATTCCCATCGCTTCCCATGCATCCAGCAGGGCATGACCGATAAATGCCGTATTCACCACCGTCGGCGTATACTTCGGCACGAAAAACACCCTGCTCTGCCAGTCGAAATTGTAGCCCCATCCATTGCCAGAACACACGGGAGCTTTGTATCCCTCCAGCAAGGTAATGAGATTTTCCGCCGCGCCTTTCAATTCCTGAGATCTGGAGTGCCTGTACAGCGCGGCATACCCCTCCAGAAACAGTCCCAAGGCCTTGGGATTATGCCCCGGCTGAATACCCAGCAGCGGCCGGATGTTGACCGGGCAACGCCGAAGGAACTGCATCCAAGCGATCCGCCCGGCTTGAGTACTCAGCGACAGAACCGGCATCAAAGGACTGAGAAGCGCATCATATGGATCATAGCCGACGTAACCGTACTGCTCAACAAACGCCGCGAGGCGGTTAATGCATTCGTTTGCATCCATGGTTTATTCTACTCTTCCATCGAAAATCGGAGAGGAATGAATCTCGGCAATTGAGCCACGAAGGGTTTTAAACGCGAGCGGAGCTCCTTCTGCAGTCAGCCTCGCCATACGTCCCAAAAACCTGTCAAGATTCTTGTCGTTCCAGAAGTCTTTGCAATGGCCTATCAACGTCAGCGGTTTAGCTATCTCGGTGCCTTCGTTAACTTGCTCAAATTCACGGATAACAGACTGAAACAGATCACGCGCGTTTAGCTTGCAGAAGTCCACGGTCACCGGATGCATGGAAAACAGTTTGCGCAACAAAGCAAGTCCTTCTCGGCTAGTAGTTCCGGCATTTTTGGTGCCGGGGATTTGACGTTCCAGACGGTGCCGCTTAAGCGTCGTCCAGAGCTTCCGGGGCTTAAAATTGGTCAGGTACGGCTGTCGCAGCGCGTAAATGGGAAACTCCAGGACATGCATACCAGGATCGCCCCCCGCGCAAAAGTCAGTCGCACTGGTCCACCAGAACCCCACTGAGCTTGGGGCTCTCGTATAGTCAACTTGTCTCGGCGGCTCGGTCTTGAGTCCCCGAACCACGGAGCTATCGGCGACCAAGCCAACGGATTTCATCGCCTGAATAACCGACTCCGCCGGTTGCGCCAAAAATCCCCCGGCGCGAAAGGCGATGCAGCGGTACTCAGGATCAATCGGTCGCAGTATCTCTTCAAGGGATTGCTTGCCCTGCCTCATCGCTCCCGTGATGGAGAGCGGATCGTCCTCGGAACCGAGGCCATGGGGCAAGTCTGCAATTCGCCATTGTGCATTCTTCACGCTCCACACGCCGCCGACCAATTCCGCCCCGATCCACTGCGGGTGCAGGTGCAATTGGACGTCATGCCCCCTCCGAAGCGCCTCTTCAGCCTGTGCTCGCATGCGTCCGCTTGGCGAGAACGGCAGCGAGATATTGCCTTCCTGCTCGGCTCGCATAAAGCTCCAATACTCCGCCACCTCGAACATAATGGTGAGCTTCGCTCTATGCCTGTCGCAGATATCCAGAATACGATTCGTGGGTTCGACAACGTCGCGAAGCACATCGCCAGAGCCATTGCCGAACACCTCGTAATCGAGCGTCAAAATCAAATGCAGCATGGAACCACCCTGTGCTCTGCCAGTACCTGCCGGTATACTTCCTCCAAGCGACGAGTGACAACTGACGCACGGAAGTGTTCCTGGGCATATTCATAATTTCTGCGGGCGATTTCGCGCCTGCGCACAATGTCCGGAATCAATGCCGAAATCCAGCTCGCGTAGTCCGCCGGGTCAAGACTCTCGGTCAACTTTCCCATCCGATCATCAACGAAGAAATCAGGGATTCCCCCCACCGGGCGGGTTAAAACCGGTAACCCCATCGCCATTGCCTCAAGCAAGGTAATCGGCAAACCTTCGCCATGTGTTGGGAAAAGAAGCAGGTCAGCTTTCATGAATGCCAATACCTTCTCACGCCCGGAGACAAATCCTGCGAATGTCACCCCAGGAACGGAATGTTCTTGGACATAAGCCTCAGATTGCGCTCGGAGTGTCCCCTCACCGGCAACGATCAAGCGAGTGTCACAGCCCCGCCTCTGTAGCAACGCCTGTGTCTGGATAGCCGCCTCAAGTCCTTTCTTCCTCTCCAAGCGGCTGATAAACAACATATTGAAGGATCGGTTCGCGGTGATACCTTGGAGACGCGACTCAATGTCGAAGTCGCTACTTATCGAGTCATCGAACATGGTGGTCTCAACGACAATCCTTCCTCCATCAAAACCCCATTCAACAAGCTTGGCCTTGAACTCCGATGCCAGCACAAATATCCTGTTCGCCTTGCCAAAGGCTTCCTGCAATTCGCGCGTCTTTCCACGTGCCTCAAGGAAACGTTCATAGTCCTTGTTCCACCCATGAAAGAAAACCACAAACGGAATTCCCGCGAGATGGGCCTGTCGCGCAAATCGAATGTCTCTCATGACCGCGGTCTTGCCGAGTGATGGATTCAAATGCACAAGGTCAATTCCGCCCATTTTGAGCAGTCGGTTGAATCGCACGGCAGTCCACGTCGCCCTGCACATCCGCAACACGTTGATGCCAAAGCCGCTCTGCCGCACGCTGGATATCTTGACCCCTGGCGTTAACGACCAGTCATACGGACAGCATTCGTCGGACAGATGCTCCAGTACGCACTGCAAATATTTGGTAACGCCGCCCGCGCGGGCATATCGGGCATCCATGGTATAAAGAATCTTCATGCGATATGGTCCGCCAGTGAGAGTTCGCCTGTACTCCGCACTACTTTTCCGATTTGAAATGACAGCAGTGTTGTCGCCTCAATCTCACCTACCTTCGCGAACCTGCACTTGGTAAATGATCGAATCGAACCGTGATTCGTTGAACTGATAGCCGTGAAAAAGCAACTCACGGTTTCTTCCTGCGAAATGGCATATCTGATCTGCGCCGTATTAATACCGCGCCTACGGAATCGCTTGTCAACAAACACGGGCCCAATCCACGCTTCAGTCGTCTTGAGCCGAAAGACCCCTATTTCACCCAGAGAGTACCGGTTCTTGTGCACCCAGCAGTACGAAACCAAGCAGCCGTCAACCAGACCGATGTAACAACTCGCTCCTTCGCTCAACCATTGCTGTGTTGGCAAGTACTTCAGACGCGGATATCGGTAAGCATCCAAGACAGCGGCGCTGTCCAGCGTTCGGAATTCAGCCGTTGCTGTGGCTATACAGGCTGTCCGATCATCTGGCACGCAACAGAAAAATTCTGTTACAGAATGGTGGTAGAAGCATTCTCTCTGGATAGCGTTCACAACATACTTCGCAGTGTTGCCAATACCATCGGATTGGTAGAAATCAGCACACTTCCTAAGCATCCACCGACCTCCACCTTAATATCTGTCTCCAACAAGGCATGAGGTCGCGCAGATTAAGAACGTCATAGTCGTGGGCAACCGCTATCGAGAGCGCTCCTGTCAGGAATGGTCTCAACGACTTCTGCGATTTCCCAAACTTGGCTATCGCTACCATGTCCCTGAACAGGCTGCACCACTTAGAGTTACTTCGCCTAACCCGCAATGCTTCCGGCGCAGCCGGATTCGCCCATATGTTGTAAAGGTCCCCATACTTAGCCTTCAGAATGCCCATAGAGCCCCACGGACGGGCATTCACTTCAAGAAGGTATAGAATGCCTTTACTAGGAATGTACTTGAACTCTATGTCGGCAAAACCGGTGTACTCTACAGTGTTTAGCAGTTCCAGACATTGCTCCAATTGAGGCTGAAGCCCATCGATGTTCATCTCCCTTACATAGGATGCGATTCCGAGTTGGTGGTAGCGAACTTCCTCGGCTACGATAGCAGCAACGCATGCGCCACTGACGAAGTAACCTCCGAGATAGGCAGTTAGCCCTTCATCTGGTGGGACATACTGCTGAAGAATCAGGTGCTCTGATTCTGATGTTGTCAAGCTGTCAACTATACTCCTGTAATCGTTCAGGCTCGATACCTCGTATGTTTTGAATCGCGGCTGTCCATAGAACGAAACATTTCGGTTCCACTTTGCGATAAGCTTCTCGCCGCAGAAGATCAGGCCCTCGATACCCTGTGTCTGCGTGACCCGATAAGTGGGCAACGTCCGCACTCCAAGTGCTGCGGCAAGCCGATATGTCTCCATCTTATCATTCAGAGCCGCAACAGCCTCGATTGGGCGGGGGTACATCTCAAACTTCTCGAAGAGTTCGGGCATATCTTCGAGGATCACATCAAGCAGGGCACCACTGGCGATGTAGCATCGGACTTTTCCGAACTTGTAAGCAAATTGCTCTAATCGATCCTTCAACTCAACGCGATCAGCGACGAGATACTTGACACCGTACTTCGAGTAATACCCAGGTGTTCGCTTATCGGTGAGGGCGTGAACCTCATGTCCCGCCCTGGAAATCTCGCGAAGCAGGAACAGGCCTTGAGGGGGAAGGCCAATCAATATCACGGGCTGCTTCACGATGATTGTCCCCGGCCGTGGCGCAAGGCCATGTTGGGTCCGAATTCATTTGGCCGTGTCTGGTACACACGGCTACACTGACGACGATACACCGTCTCGTTGAGCAGTAGCCCCTCATGCTTAGGCGAGAGAACAATCGCCACGCAATAAACTTGCACGAACGTCAGCCAACCGGCCATGGCGTAAGAATAGGTATAAGTGAAATACATCAGGAAATAGACAGCAAAACCCAGATGGCAACCGAAGTGAAGGGCCTTGGCATAGTTGCTGGTCATGGCCGGACGGCGTCGGTAAACTTTTGACCAAAGGAGCAAATAGAAAACGATATGGGCAAACATGGCCGGCCATCCGACCGACATCGTGTTTTCAACCCAGCCCACTGCTCCGTAAGCAATACCCATTTCGGCCTTAGCGCGATCGCCCGAGCTTGGCCGCATGCTGGCCGGGCCAAGCCCCAGCAGGTAGTCGCCTGATTCGTCCCCGAACAAGCGGCTCACCATCGCCTTCGAGTTAGCGGTCCGGCCAAAGGTCTCACCACTGGCGTAGACCCGGTTGTCATACTCCTCGGCAACTTTCAGAGCTTCTGCGGCAAAAGTTCCGATAGGCAATCCCCGCAGATGATCGAAACGCTTCGACTCGACCAAGCCGAATATCAGGAGGGGAATACATGCCACAAAGACCGCAGCGGGAGCGACAAGGACGCGAAGATTGGTCGCTATACGCTCGCGCACTACATACCAGAGCAGACTGCCAGCGTAGACTGCGGGCACAAAGAAAAAGACAGCTCGTTTACCGCTGGCATAACCTACCAGAATGAAGCTCAGCGCTAAGACAATCATCCAGACTGAGCGTTTGTAGTAGTAGAAGGCCAGCACATAGACCATTGCAAAGATCGGAAAGACCGTGGCTGGGCTGCCACTTCCGGCTGTCAGGGTGCCGACGTGTGCCTCGACCCGCTCACCGAGAACGAACATATGGAACAGAGATGCTGCCACCTGGAGTATCCATAGTCCGAGGATCATCGTGTTCAGCCGCAGCATATCTTTCCTTGTTAATCGAGCGTTCCAGACTGCCCAGAAGACCAAGTAGGTATATAGCAGCCAGCGGAAATAGAGCAACGACTGATATATTCCGTCGCCGGAGGCAATGCCGGAGAGCACAGTCAAGGCGACATAACCAGCCACCCACCGCCCGCCGGGCGCCTTTCGGTTCCCCGTATGTCGTAGAATCGGGTAAAGCAGAAAAATGAGCGAACATTCGACGATAAACTTGCTCGCAATATCCGGAAGCCCCATTCGTTCGATGGCGCCCCGGGTGTAAACCAGAATAAAAAGCAGACATAACGAGTGATAGGTTTTCACTTAGACGCCTGTCTCAAAGAGGAATTCGCAAATCTGGCGGAGGCGGAGCGTCATCTAAGATCAGATTCAGCAGCCGTCCCATGTTCTTTTTGAGTGAGTGGTTCTCAAGAGCGTACTCACGCGCGCGTTTTCCCATCTCATTACGCACGGAGGGATTTTCGATCAGCGTGCGAACATCCCTAACCATTTGCTCAAAAGAGCCGGAGCAAAATCCAATTTCTCCTGGCTTTAGAATGTCATCTGGATCCCACATCAAGCTGACTACCGGAACCTCGCGCATCCAAGCCTGAACGAATGTATTTGGAAGACCCTCATTGGTGCTGGTGTTGACGAAGACATGGGACTTGGCGAGCAACTCGTTCACCACATCGATGGGGAGTTCGCCGAGGTAGTCGAGGTTCGGCAAACCCTCCATGCTCGCCTCAAGGTACTTTTGATACTCCCCGCCAGCCGGCCGACCCACCATGACAAAACGTACGCGATGGTCGTCACTGAATTCCCTTGCAAGCCGAATAAACACCTCCGGCTGCTTCCAACCCTTGATATTGGCAACCCAAAGTACGGTGAACGGTCCGCTCTTGTCGACGACTTCGGTGGGTTCAGGTTGCTCCTTGAGAATGACCTCTGAATCACGGTTGAAATACTTTTTCAGCGCCTCTGCCTGATATCGGGCATGGCAGACCACGATGTGCGAGTTTCGAATCGCATAGTCCACCGCGCGGCGTTCGATAAAGTCAAACGGTCGCCGCAGTTTAGCGGGGATACTGAGTGGCGTTACGTCTTCAAGATGCGCCACATGCCAGATGCTCCTGCGGCCATTCTTTCTGGCGTATTGGGCCGCCGCTCCCGCCCAGGCGACCCCGCTGCGAACATACGTCGCGTCCGGTTGGATTTCCTCCAAGAGTTTCCGGATTTGCGGTGTGTAGAGCCACCACACCCGTCCGAATCTCTTGCTGATCTTTCGGCGAGGGACGGGATGGAGATGAATACCGAGCGGATTGGCAAGGGTCTTGCCCAGCGTGGCGAAAATATAATGCACTTCGTGCCCCAATTCCGTGGCGGCTTCAGCAAGTAACGAAGCCTGGTACTCCGCTCCTCCAAAGTTTTCCTCGAAGTACGAGGGCATAACGATCGCCAGCCTGTTCTTTACTACCATTGCTGTTTTCGCCTTCACCGACCGAGTTCAGTGATCCCCTTTGTGCTGCAATGGAGAGCCATGCTGCCTTGGGGATCAGTACAGGCCGCATGACACACTGTCACGCGCACTGGGATGCGTGGAATCCCAAGTAACTTTGCAATCGCCAATCGATGGGCCCCGTTGTTGAAGAGCAAGTCACCGTCTCGGCTGAGATTGACGGAAACTTCGTCGATCCGTGCGGTGCCCAAGAAGCCTCGAATGTTTTCGCTTTGTGGACGATATCCCTGCTCGCGAATCTGCTGATACAGCCTATCGAGCACGGCCAGCCGCCCTTGAAACGCCTCGCTGTTGGCACATCCCCACAGAAAAAGTCCGCTTTCGATTCTACTGACTGTGTTCTGGAAAAACTGCGTCTGCTGCCACGGTGTGCCGTCCAGAAAATGGGCTCTGAACGCCACAAAGACATCCAGTTCCGAAAAGCGAACATCGGTGACGTCCCAGTCTCCCGTAACGACCGCACCATCGCAGCGGATCGGGTCAAATTCAAACGGCGTGCATAGTTCGATCTGCTTCGGCGAAACCCAGAATAGCCGGTCAAAATCCAGCTTGCTATGCCTTTTGCGAATTTGCACGCGTACGCGCCACTGCAGCCATGCGACCAGGCGTATAAGCAACCGGGCGGATTCATAGAGAGCAGTGATACGCTTGATAGCTGAGCGCAAGCGAAAAGCCACTCCACCATGCACCGTTTTTGTTGCACGGCACTGCCGCTCTTTAATTGTCTCAATCGTTCTGCCGCTCAATTCGCCACCGCCTCCGTAAGTACCCCTATGAGATCTAAACCGACGATCTTCTCCCAACAGTGGTCTTCAAGCGTTCTTCGAATCTCCGCTGACACAAACACGACTCGCTGCATATACAGATGCTCCAGCCCCTGTGCAAAGGAATCGGCTGTGTCGTCGATCACTACGCCGTTCTCCTCACTCACAACCCGCCGATTCTCCGCCGTTCCCGTAGCGATAACCGGCATTCCGGCCAAAAGGTACTCAAAAGTCTTGGTGGCCGGCTGACAGTCATAGATATCATTGATGGGAATGAACGACACCCCGACGTTACACATCTCCCATAATTCGCCTAACTTCGAATGATGAACGTACCCAAGCAGCTTAACGACCCCCTCCAGTCCCCTATCCACAACCACCCTGCGAAGCTGTTCCAGTTCACCGTTATAACCATCGCCGACAATCCTGTAACTCATGGTGATGTCATCTTTATGCCTATGATAGAACTGCTCAAAGCCCAAAATTGTTTTCTCGATCTCCCGACCCGACAAGGTCCCCACATAAAGCAGATGCAACTCATCGAAATGTTTTTCGTTCGCCGCTAGCACATCGGCTCCCAAGGGTAACACATGGTACCGGCCGGCTCGGAGTCCAATCTTTTTCGCGAGACTCTCGGAAATGACGGTAACATGCCGGAAAACTTGCGATTCAATCACCATAAAAGCATCCGAAAGCTTGCGTCGCCACCGTGAACGACATATCGAACCTGTACGGATATCAAAGACAAACTGCTTCCACGGCGTTAGAAGCCGGATAACGGAACATCCCGGAAAATACTTTATAAATACCACGTCATAATCTCGGCGGCTTTCTTTCAAACCCATCCACAGCCAACGGAGGAAGCGGCGAATTTTATTCCCCTTTCGGGAAACCGTTTTGATGCTGACACCGTCCAGAGTTACCGTCGGGCGAGATCCCTCAAAGCCCATATAGGTTATGTCGAGTAACTCCCTGCCATGCTTGCAGTAATAGTATGTGTCGAGAAGGTATCCGAATTGAGATATGCACAGGATAAGAATTCTAAGTTTTGCACTCGAATTACACTTACTATTCCTACTCATTTGGTTTGTTTGCTTTATCATATTAACTACTTAGAATTGACAAAAAATCTTTGACCCGCAGAAGATAACAACCATGATGGCAGAAATAACCCTCTTCAAATACAAAGTCGCCATTCCGGAATACGTATCGTCCCGGCTTGCCGTTAATGTACATCTGCGAATTGTCTTCGGCTCCGAAAAGTGCTTGGAGTTCGTTGATGTAAAAACGCCCATCAGTGGACTCCAAGATATCGGCGTCCATTGAACGGAAATTACCCTTATCACAAACATCTTTCATCAGAACTAACAATTCCTTTGGCGGATCTACCCATCCTACCAGATGCGAACCGCTGGCTTTCTGTCCTTTCAAGAGCTTCTGATGCCCAAAATAGGAATCACCGATCTTTAGAATTCGCCACTCCCACTTGGATGGGATAAACTCCTGAATGATCGCTGAGTGTCTCTGTGCCAAACCAATCGCGGGAAGAGGAATGCCCTTGGTACGGGCCCAGTTGAAATAACCAAGCGTCAGATGCGGCCGAATGCCAAAGTATCTCTTGAGAACACGCCTCCCTTTTGATCTGGAATTCACGATGTTTACGCGAGTTCCCGCTGATCCGATGTTAGCTTTGATAACACAAGGAAGAGACATGTCTTCTAAAGCACGGAATGCTGTTTCCCGATCTGTCACAACGCATGTCTTCGGCATGGGAAATCCGTTTGCTTGAAGCCAATGCGCCATCATCCGTTTGCTTTCGTAGATATAGCACTCGGTGAAGCTGGGGTAGACCGGGTAGCCCAGCACCTCGCTGACTACATAAAGCTTCTCGTCGTAAACGGTTTTCCAATCTTGATTGCTGTGCGGCGGCCGGGCCAGGAAGCCATCGCAGCCGGATGCTTGTATTTGCTCGATCCAGTCGGTGGCGAGAACATCGACGACCGCGTGGTCCACATTCAACTCTTCGCATGCACGAACATACTGGATGTACCCTCCCGCAGTGCCTTTTAGGATGCCAAGTTTTATGCTCATTGTTGTTCCTAACAATTACAGATCACATGATTAGATATGGAGGCTCGGGACTACGCTTTTGAAAGGAGAGAATCTTTGGATTCATCACAATCCCGTCCTGAATCTCGACGGCTTTCGCCAGAGACTCGCAATTCTTCCACCCATGGGGCCCGGTGGCCATTATGGCGAGGTATGGAATTAGCGCTCTTGATATTTCCCGTGATGCTGCATCCCATAAGTAAGAAGGAGTATGGTCAACCGAATAGTAGCGGATGCCGTCGCCAACCTCGAATGTGGGGCTTTCGAATGAAGTCGGTTGAGCAAAAGAAAAACCCATGCCTTTGTCGCAGCTGATGTCCGCGATCACGCATCTTGGCCGTAAACGAGCTACTGACGTGTCATCAACAAACATGAGCGGGTTATCAGTGTCCTGAAGGACGCCGTTGCAGATAATTTCACTATCCGCGAGCGCCTCGATGAACGGAACCTTTCCTCCGCCACTATCGATCGTGTACATCGATTGCGTTTTATCTACCACCAGTTGATGGTAATACACGTCCGGATTCTGATCGGCCACCAAATGAACTGGTCGCCGGGTGTAAACGTGGATATTGTTGAAACCGCGTCCCTGAAGCGCATAAATCGCTCCTCGACTGACAGCCCCATAACCGATTACGCTCACGCTACGGCGCGGACCATAGTGTCCATCAAGGCCATAGATCTGCAGAACGTGGAGTATTGCTGCATAACCGGCAATCTCGTTGTTCTTGTAGAATATATGCATGAGCTTTTCGCCCGCTGGGCTCCAGTGGTGCATTGACTCCCATGCGACAATAGTAAGACGTGTGTCGATAGCCGCCTGTGTGATTGCCTTCTGTTGAACACAGTGAGCCCATCCCCAGAGCACTTGTCCGCTCTTCATTTCTTCTATATCTTGTGACACTGGTTTGGGCAGAACCAAGATATCACAAGAACTGAATATGTGTTCTCTTGTAGTGACCTGTGCACCCTGCTGCACAAAAAACGCGTCGGGATATCCGAAAGGCTTGCCATAGCCGTATTCAAACACGAGTTGGTTCTTAATGGCATCATCGATGGAGGGCAGGTGCTCCGGATAAATAGGAACGCGTCGCTCGTTTTCAAGTCGAGAAGTTCCCACCAGTCCAATCATCCTCTCGTGCTCCTTTACCATCTTACGTTGGTGTCTTCACTTAACGATTGCGGAATGCTTCTATCAATAGGTCTCTGTGCGACTCACATCGAATGTAGTTCAGAAGGCAGAGCAGTCGGTGACGCCCGATCAACCGAGTCAACAGATTCAGCCGATTGAGCACGCCGACCAACATTTTATCCCGCATGCATGCCGCATACAGGTACGACTTGCTCCGGCCGGCGGCGTAATCAGTCCAGATCTGATCAATTCTTCCAGCCTCCCCTATGGCATCTGATAATCTCTGCAGACGGTCCATGAATGCCTGCTGCTCAGTGCCGTTCAATGGCTCAACGGCAAACTTGTCTTGACACTGCCGGAAGGGATGAATCTTGAAGCCGCAACTGTCCGAGAGCGTCAGTTCGACCATGAATCCTTCGTACCATCCGGGGAACGTTGTGGCACTGAAGAACAAAAAGTTTCCAAGGCTGTAAAAGATTGGCACGCCCTGGTAAACCTCGTAGCCGGCGATGCAGTGCGGATGGTGGCCGATAATGGCGCTGGCCCCCTGCTCGGCGAAGAAGCGGTAGGTCTTGACCATGCGTGGGCTAGGATAGTGAAAATGCTCATGGCCACCGTGAATGATGACGATCACCGCGTCGGCCTGGGCTTTGGCCGCTTGGATCTGGTGCGTGTTGTCCACGATGTCCAGCGGGTTGGCTCCACCACGCTCGCTGTCGGCATTGCAGAACTCATTCTCTGCGAAGTTTACGAAGGCGATACGTTTGCCCTTGATTTCAGCGATGTGCGGATTCTGTGCGTCATCGAGCGTTTCACCGGCGCCCACCGTGGCGATGCCCTGCGCGTGACAAGTCTCCAAAGTATCCTTCAGTCCCACGGCCCCTTGGTCGTAGATGTGGTTGTTGGCCATCGCCACGAGGTCCACGTTGAGATTCTTCAGCAACGCCGCCGTCTTCGGATCGGCCTTCAGGTTCGGGCCGGTCTTCTCGATCGGCGACTCACTTCGTGTCAGGGGGCACTCGAGATTGACCACGCGGTAGTCGCACTGTGCGGCGATGGGCAGAATATCCTCGATAATCTTGGCAGTTCTGTTGGCATCTCCCGCGAGGACGGCCTCTTCAACGGGACCAATGGGGCAGAAGTCGCCGGTGAGCAGTAGTTTGATCATCATTGCGATCCTGTTGGTCAGAATGCGAAAACGGGGCGCGGGGCTACCCGATTGATCCAAGTGCGCTCCTGGGCACTAAAACCCTTGTTTAGCCAAGAAGCCAGCAGGAAAATCAGCGCACCAAATGCCGCCACCATGACCAGCGAGATCAGCCCGGTCACCCAGCCACGTAGCGGCCATATGGCGACGGCCATAATCACCGCGTTCATGGCGATGAGCCGTAAACCTCGCCAGTCGATGCGAAGGTCGCTATATTTGCGGGCAAAGTGGTAGTTGAACTGAAAGCGCATCACATTGGCTGAAAGGGTGACGATGACGACACCCATGACGCCGAACCAGTGAATAACCAGCAGTGCAGCGATAATGTTGTAGATGGCGAAGATCTTGTTGTAGAGAAAGATTTCCACCCGTTCTAAGGCCGACAGGACCAGCGCCGCCGGCGTTGCGACGATGTTAATTGCCATGCCAGCTACCAGCACCCAGAGGATCGGTTTTGCCGGGAGATACTCGGCCTTGAAGACGATCGAGATCAACTCGTCGTCCAGGACCAAGAGACCTGCCGCGAGGGGAAAGACACAGAAAGCGCCGATCTTCAGGAGGAGATTGAACATCTCACTAAGGGTCTGCTTGCGGCCGGTCTGGGCATACTTGGTGAAGAACGACGGGCGGATGACATCGATGAGCACCCTGTGTGGCATGACCTGCTGGAAGATGCTGAGTACCCTCCCCGCAAAGGCGTAGTAGGCGACGGCCGTCGGACCAAGCACCGCCGTGATGATGAAATAGTCGCTCGAAACGCCCAGAACAGTGTCACCTATCCCGTTCAGCTGCGAAAGTCCGCCGAAGCGAAAGTAACGCCGTAGCGGAAAAGGCGTATTCTCGCCTCTGATGAGATGCCGCTTGAGGAACTGGTTGTAGTAGAAGAACAGTTGTATCATCGTCCACATGCCCCAGGAGACAACTTCAGCCCAGAGCACACCCCAAATGCCCCAACCAACGGTCAGGAGCACGAAGACGCAGGCACCCCGGAAGACGGTGTGGACCGTGCTGGCGATTACCGAATATTTATGCAGAAAGAGTGAGTGCAGGACGCTGGTCAGTAGACTTGCCTCCAGTGAGAGGACGATACCGAAAGCAAAGATTGAGAAATAGTCGAGGAAGTTCTCCAGTTTGAGAAGTCGACCGATGGGGCCGTGCAGTAGCAGAATCACCCCCACGGTAAGGGCCGAGAGCAGCACCCTCAGTATCAGCCCCCGCAACACTAGCCGCTTGAGCAGGGAGTAGTCCATTTTCTGCATTGCCTCGGGTATGAAGCGCCTGAAGACATCTGGAATGCCGAAGGAGCCGATCACGCTGACATAGCCGATCAGCGAATAGAGTACGGTGTAAACGCCGTACTCCTCGACGCTCAAAGATCGAATTATGAACGTAGTGACGAAAGCGCCGACCGTCAGAGAAATTCCCAAACGGGCGATCATCCAAATACTGCTCTTGCGTATGGATGTGTGGAGGTCGGACATACTATTCTATCCCAGTTATATGGAATCGTCATGATGACTTGACATAATAAATACTCGGTAATGTTATGGCGTACATATCACAGCATGCTGGGGTTGTCTACATTTTATCGCGATTCTATGTATCAGTATCTCATCATGATTTTACAAAAGCGCTTCAAATAGCTTTTTCGAGTTTGATCCTTTGGTTCCCAGGAACGCTCTACTTTTTGTAGAAATCTATATATCAAGTTCTTATGCCCTATACGCGGCAACGCGAGCTTAATGAACCCGATCGTATTATAACTGCAAAGTAGATTATAAGCTGTGTGTACTTTGTCGCTGATACCAGGACCAGACAAATATTTTACAGACAGACAAAACTTTTTTAAGTGCATAAAGAATGTTTTTTCGTTTCGCTTAATATTAATAAAATGATTGCTTTCCCGTTTGAACTTTTTGTACAGATCATGAGAAACTGTTTTTCCACAAATGTTTCCAAAATCTTTCAGCACGTAAAAAGAAGCATTGTTGACTAAGTTTGGTAATCTCTCATATACTGCTCTTTTTTCAATTCTTTCTTTATCAATTCTATATCCATCTTTAATTGCAATCATTATTTCTAAATATTCGCCAAATCTAGGATCCATAATTTTATTAATCAAATCTTTTCTCAAAAGAATCCAGACATGATCAGTAAAAGATGGGATTGTTATCGGTTCTAAATGAAACATAACTTTTTCTGAATTATTCCATATTTCACCGACAATGTAATTCTTGAAGCAGTAATTATAAGGTTTAGTGTGTATTTCAATTCCACTGATATTATTCAGATAATAATAGGGAGCAAGGTGATGTGGACGCTTATGTAGCTTGCTTTCCGGTTTTGTAAAACCTGATGATTTTAAAGCTATTTCAGTCCGCTCAGTATCCTCTTCCCTCACCATCACATCAATATCCGAAATATACCTCCACCCCGGCGGATACAACCCCCGCACCAGCCCCGCCGCGCCCTTCAGAAACATGGCCGGTATCCCCGCCTCGTTGAACATTTTGGCGAGTTCGACGATCTCCTGGGTGAGCTTGATGTTCCGGGCCCGGTTCCACTCCAAATCCATCCAGAGCCGGTGTTTCACTTTTTCCGGGAGGGCATCCTTCCAGTACTCCAGCATCCAGGCGGCGAGATAGTGATAGATGCGCTGGTCGGCGGCGAGCCGGAAGAGGTCGCTCCAATGTTCCTGGGCCCGGTCCGGGAGTTCTCCCGGCGGAACATCCAGAATGTCGAGCAGATAGTTGGTGCACTGCCCCAGCGCGTATTCATAGTTCATAACAGAGCTTTCACCTGTCCGATGGCTTCCCAGTGGTCCCGGTAGAGCAGTTCGTAGGGCGGCGCGATGCGCAGGAGTTCGAGGATTTCCCCGATGAGGGTATCCCCGCGCTGATAGAAGTTGAACCCCTGGGGCAGGAGACGGCGGAGGGCCTCCGTTTCGCCGAGCCTGCGCCATTTCAGTTTGCCGTCATGCCGCACGGGGAAGATGACCATGCGCAAGTTGGCCTGCTTCGCATAGTACCGGCCGTGGGGCTTGTAGAAGCAGACATAGGTCACATCTTCGGTACAGGGGATGGACGGTGTATCCTGGGGGACGACCCGGGGGTGCATGCGCCAGGTATCCGCGGTCACTTTGAAGGGCCGGGGAAACCCGATGACCCGGCTCAGGTCGTCGGTCAGGATGGCGACATCGTCGGTGAGCGCCTGCATGCCGCTGGAGATGGCGGTGAGCGCCAGGGTGGTCTTCCCGATGCCGTGGTCGCCGGTGAAGAGGGCCCCTTCCCCGTTGCGGGCGACACAGGCGCCGTGGATGAGCAGGTTGCGACGGTACAGGCGCTGAAAGAGCGTGGTCAGCGTGTATTCGAGATGGAGAAAAAGCTGGCCCGCGCTCAGCCCGGAAAGGGATTCATCCGGGGTATCAAGACGGTACAGGCAGTTCTGCTGCTGTGCAACGGAAAGGGCGTACTCGGCGGAGGCGTGGTTTGGCCCGCACCACGGAGAAAAGAGGCTGCCGAGATACCCGTTCAGGTGCATGTCATCCCAGGAAATTTTAATACTTCCGGATGATGTGCACAAAGTCATGTCCATTTCGTTCCCTCACCAACCCCGCCGCGTGCAGTTTATGGATGCCCTGTTCCACATGTTCGGTCACCTGGCTGTCGGGATAGCGCCGCTGCATCTCGTTGAGAATATCCTCGACTGTCAGGGACCCGTCACAGAGCTGGAATATTTCATAGGCCGTGCTGTTCAGGGTGTGCAGTTGACTCATACATTTAATGCCGACACAGTCGGGCAGATCAATGACCCGGTACGTGCTGACCTTTCGGAGGATGTCTTTTTTGTCCATAGCGCCCTCACCGTGAAAATCCTGTGAACAGGCGGCCGGAAACGGTAAATCAGCCCCGACCCAAACCAACCCGGCCTCTCCATCGCGCCGGAATCCAACGCCAACGCTCACTCTCCGCCTCTCCATATCCGGAGCCATCGTGCGTACCGAACTGTACCCGCGGGGCGGACGGGTCATGAACCGCTGGGTGAATGGCGAACCGAAAGGCCGCCCGATGCTCTTTTCACAGGTGCAAAAATTCCCGGAAATTACACCGAAGACATTTTAAAGGATTTCAGGTTCTCTTCGAATCGCATGATGCAATCGCGCATGGCAGCGGTCAAACGTTCCTTCTCTTTGTCGGGCAGGTTGGAATTGTCGATCTTCTCGCGGAACTCCCGCTCCACCTGGCGCAGATCCTGCAGGTTGCCCTGGAACTTCTTCAGTTTATGTTCGAGCTTGGTGATCATGGTCTGGAAGGAGCTCTTGAGGGGCATGAGAGCGTCTTTCCGTCGGAATCCCACGCGAACCGTGAAATCGCCGTTGCCGACATGCTCGGCCACCCGCTCCAGCCGGTAGAGCGGACCCGCCACCCGGTGGGACAGGACAAGAACGATGATGACCGTCGCGATGAACAGCACCACCCCGACTGTCAACTGCGTGATGAGAATGGCGGGCAAGAGGGCGTCCATGGCGCTGTAATACACGAGTTCCGAACCCTGCGCCAGCTTTTGGGCCATGTAGAAATAGAGGAGGGCGCCCGAAACGGTGCCGCCAATGGCCAAAAGAAGCACAAAGCGGAGAATGAAATTCATCTGGAACGCTTTGTTGATCAGGTAATTCCTCCGCCACAGAACCGGCGCCAGCATAGGTAACTCTCCTTGTAAGTCAGTGGCCGGAACGCCCGCAAAATCCGTATGTCGGACGTTCCGGCAATTATCAGCGGTGGGACAACACCCGGAGGGGAGCGGCCATATCCCCGCTGCACAGGGGCGTTATGGCGGATCAGGCGAATGCGTTCCCGCTTATCGTCATGACGGCAGGAATGCTGGCAGGCCTCCGTGTGGTCGCGGACAGCCCCGGGCTCGGGAAATTCGAACGCAACCCGGTCAGTCGTACAACTCCATCACCTTGCTTTTGTCTTCACGGGAAAGGTCGAGAAACTTCACTCCCGCAGCGCCGCTATCCGTTCGAACCACCATGGTATCGGCTTTCCAGTCTTCCAGTGGCGGGGTATTCACCCGCAGGCGAAGACGATACATTCCCTCCGGAGTCTGCCCGCGTTTCAGCCTGATGTGCGAGATGAACGCGCCTTCACGGCTGATGTTGTCGATCCGGGCTTCGCCATAGTCGCATCGAACAGAACTATCCGGGTCGATCACCTCAATCCGCGTGTCGATATTGAGATGTATGCGCGGCCAGCGACGTTCCCCGCGGTGTCCGGGACGGCTTTCCTGGTGCGTGGAAGAAGTGTACAGGAAGGAGTTGATCTTACGGGCGAGATAAGTCTTGTCCAGGTTGTCTTTCAGGATCAACTCATCTCTGTTCCAGTGAATATGCCCGGCTTCAGAGGCGATGCTGTAGAACATCTTGATTTCTTTCAGCCCATCCGTATTTTTGATGTACTGCAGGACCTCGCTCCACGTGACATCTTCAAATCCCTCCTCGACCACGGCGATATCCGGCAGATCCCGGGTGCACGTCACAAGAAAATCGCACGGATTGGTTACATGCTTTACGTTGACCTGCGGGTCATCCGCAAATATATCGCGTATGAGAAGGGGAAGCCGGGTATCCTTCGAGACAACAACCACTTCCCAGTTTGCGTCCACAGAAGCCCTTACATCGAGAAGAATCTCCAATTCCTCATGGGTGAGAAACCGAGGTTTATCCACCGTCCGCACCTTTCTTCTACCATGTACCCTTCGTGCCTGACAGGTGAGCGACCCTGTAATCGTCTCACGCTGCCCTCCCGTGTCCCGGTGCTGTTCAAGCCGAAAGAATAATAGCCCCTCCATCATAAATATCACAATCAGCACTTGACCTGATTTTTTCGGTATTTTGTGAGGAATCACCGCTCAGCCGGCGTCGCATGGATAGACACAGCATCCCGCCCGGCGAAGGGCATGGTCGTGACAGAATTCACGTCCGAGTACCATAATGCCCGCAAACTCCACAAGGAGCGACATCTCCCCTCATGAACCGGGCCAGTAGCTGCGCACGTAATCTGTTACACACGTTTATACTACGCGTATACATATTACAAATTATCGCTCGTTTGACCGAAAAATCAGAATACCTCTTGCACTGACGCGAATTCAGGCATATATTCCTGCATACTCAGGTTTTATATCTACCATTCTCGGTATAATACCCTATTGTACTTCGTGTAATTTTCCCTATTTATATATCCTTGGTTGAAGCGTCATGATGATACGTATGTATCACGACAAGTAACTACCTGACGTGCACCGTGTACCATACGATAATCAACTGCCAGGCGCTTTCCCGGCCCGGTCAGACTGGCGTATTCACTCAGGCGGAACTATTACATGCCGGACGACCTGACTTGCGGGCAAATCAGTACGGATTACCCGGTTATCGATATCACGATCAATATCGGGGCCGGACTGCGGGTGGAGCATATCTCGGATTCCGTTCTTCAATTCGGGTACACACCACTGGACTTGACGTCTGACAGTGTTTCTCTGTCGCGCCTTCTTCATCCTGACGACCGCTCCGCTTTCGGGAATGCGATACGGAAAAGTATCTCTTCTCCGTTGCTTGGAACCGAGTATCGAATTGTTACCCGCTCCGGCGATATTCAGCGGGTCTCATTATACTCCGCGCCCGTTCGGCAATGCGAAAGCAGCCAATCCTCAATACGGCTCATTATGGTGAATGTCATCCGGGGTACGAGTACGAAAGGTGCAACTCAGGAAAATCATCTTCTCCAGGAAATACCCCTTATCGCCTTGACCGATGGGATTTGGACTCTTGAGCCCTCATGCGGCACGGTGATACTTTCCAGTCGACTGCTTGAAACGCTCGGATACCCGTCTGCTGACACCCACCCGACCGAATATCGTTGGGATCACCTGATTCACCCGGAAGATCTGTCCGGAGTAAACCGCGCCGTACAGGATTTTCTGCATGGATCCAACGCACGGTTTCAGGTGGAATTTCGCATGCGCACCGGAAGCGGCGCATGGAAGCGGGTCCGGAGCAGAGGAACCGTTGAGAAGGCAGACCGAAACAATCAATTGCCGCGCATCTTCGGAATAGTTACCGATATTCACGAGCAGGAAACAATACCCGCACAATTACCTGCATTCGATTCCGTGCATCGGGATCTTTTTCTGCACATGCACAGCGGCATGGCCCTTTTTTGCCCTGTCAAAGATGACGAGGGGAATACGGTTGATTGGGAAATACTCGATGTTAACCCGGCGTTTGAACGGATTTACGAGCACCCTGCGAACTCCGCCGCCGGAAAACGCCTCTCCGAGGTATGCACCGCTCTACAGTGCAACCCGGATGATTTTCTTCCCCCACTGAGTTCCGAACTGCAGGTGGGGGAAAGAAAAATCTTTGACCGGCACATTGAGCGGCTGGACAAGTGGATTCAAGGACATGTGTTCATCCCGGCTGCGGAATATGTAGCAACGATTGTACAGAATGCTACCGGGCAGAAGGTGATGGAGAGCCGGTTGTTTGACTCAGAACAACGATACAGAACCATGTTCGATGAGGCGATGGACGCCATCCTGGTCCTTGCCATCGGTGGTGAAATCCTTGACGCGAATAAAACGGCGACACGGTTGCTCGGGTATACGCTTGAGGAATTACAGCGCCTGAGCATTCCTGATCTGAAAACGGAAAATGAGCGGCATACAATCCGGACCAATACTGAAGCCATACTCCGTGACGGTCAGATTTTTTTTGAGAGTGCGCTTGTCACAAAAAGCGGGGATCACATTCCGGTTGAGATCAATTCCACGCTCATCCCATATGGAGACGGCAGAGCAGCGCTGTGTATCGCCCGGGATATCCGCGAACGGAAGCGTCAGGAACAGGAACTGAAGGAATCACAGACAGTATTGGAAGAACGGGTCAAGGAACGAACCACGGAACTGCTCCACCTGAACCAGAATCTCAAGAAGGAAATCGCCGAGCGCAGGAGGACCGAGCGGGAGTTGCTCCTGTCGGAGACACTACTGCCTCAACTTCCCGATGCGGTCATCGTTACAGACCTGCGGGGAACTGTTGTCCGGTGGACTGGCAATGCAGAACAGATATTCGGTTATTCAGCCGAAGATATCATCGGCAAGTCCGTCAGTATTCTCCACCACCCATCCGTAATCGGTCACATGCTTGATAACCTGCATCGGGCACTGGACGAGCACGGGTCTTTTTACGGTGAAATACCCTGCCTAAAAAAAACCGGGGAAGAGGTCCTGGTTGAAACAACGGTCAGACCTGTTTTGGACAAAACGGGAAGCCACATACTGAACATCGGAAACAACCGCGACATAACCGCACGCAAAAAGATGGAAAAAAAACTCCAGGCGAGCGAGTCGCGCTACCGGGAGCTTGTGCAGTCCATGCGGGACTTTGTAATTCGGGTAAATCGCCAGGGGATATTCACCTTCGTCAATGATAGTTTCTGCATTCAATTCCAGAAACCCCGACAGGATCTTATTGGGCAGAAAACAGCGCCGTTTCTGCCACATGTCACCGTTATGCGCGCCCAAACTGATAAACAAGATGTATCACAGAGCCTTTTCGTTCCTTTTCTTATCGAGCAGCGGCTTGAAACTGCAGATGGGGAACGCTGGATTGCCTGGGAGAATTACCCGGTTCGCAATGCGGATAGCGAAATTACCGAGTTTCAATGTGTCGGACATGATATCACAAAACTGAAACGTTCTGAAGAAGAACTCATACTGTACCAGAAGCGTCTGCAAACCCTTGCCTCAAAAATGTCGCTCATCGAGGAACGACACCGGAGGCGTATGGCGGAAATACTGCACGATGGCATCGGCCAGTCGCTTGCGCTATGCAAATACCTCATTGCCGCACTTCCGGGTACTCGTGGCAAAAAAGGGTTTATGAGTAAAATTATTGAGATTCAGGACACTATTGACGGGGTCATTCGCCAAACCCGATCATTAACATTTGAACTCAGCCCTCCCATGCTGTACGAACTGGGTCTTTCCAAGGCAATCAAACGGCTAGCCGATCAAATGCTGACGATGCACGGCATCAGTTTTCATCTGACCTCCAACATCGAAACAGATCCGCTGAACAGCGACCTGCGCGGTCTGCTGTTTCAGTCCGTTCGCGAGTTGTTTGTCAATATCATTAAACATTCCAAGGCAAATAATGTGATTATTGATATTCTGAATGACGAGCAGGGCTGCCGAATCGCCGTTGAAGATGATGGAGTAGGATTCGACCCGGCTCACCTGAGCGAACACGGTCCCAAAAGCTGCTATGGTCTCTTCAGTATTACCGAAAGAGTACATTTTGCCGACGGCAACATGAGTATTGATTCTGTCCCGGGAAAAGGAACCAAGGTCATTCTGTTTGTCCCCATATACACGGAGAGCACCCAGGAAGGATAACGGCATGAAGGCAAAAATAGTCATTGCGGATGATCACAAAATCATCCGGGACGGCCTTTGTTCCCTGCTTGAGAAGCATCCGAACATGGAGGTGGTGGCAGAAGTTGAGAATGGGAAAGAGGCAGTTGAAGTGACCTGTCAGCTCAAACCCGATGTCGTGATCATGGATGTAACCATGCCAGGACTGAACGGTATCGAGGCAACACGGAAAATTATTGAACACAACGAGAATGTAAAGGTTATCGGGCTTTCCATGCATTCCGATCCCGAGTATGTATCCGGACTGCTCAATGCCGGCGCATCCGGGTATCTCCTAAAGGAGTGCGCCTTCGGTGAAATTGTTCAGGCCATCAACGCGGTTATCCGGAACAAATGCTACATCTGCCCGGAAGTGACCTCAGTGGTGATTGAAGGTTTCAA
>JAWLHT010000027.1:0-27332 GCA_041690195.1 Candidatus Latescibacterota bacterium | reverse complement strand
CTGCGGGACGGGCGCATGGAGTAATCATAAGAGAAAACCGCAGGCACGCATGAGCACCAAAGATAATCAGCGAAGGTGCTGGCCGGTAACTCACCCCCGTACTCCCCCTCTCTCCAGAGAGAGGGGGAAATCGCGATACACGTAAACACCCCGCTTGCATGCTGATTCCCACGATTTCCTCCGGCTATTCTGTCTTCACCCCATCCGCAATTTTTTTTCGTAACCCCGATAAAACATTCGCATTTTCACTTGACAAACCCCATTCAGTCGCGTATAGTAAGATAAATTTTTATCAGTCTTTCCCCCTCATCCCCGGAGGCTTCGCATGCATGTCTCCATCCGCTCCCTTTCCCATGCCTATCCCCGGGGCGCACGCGCCCTCAAAGATGTCTCGCTCGAACTCGGCGGCGGCATGTTCGGCCTCCTGGGCCCCAACGGGGCGGGCAAGACCACGCTCATGAGCATCCTGGTCACCCTCCTGGAACCCACTTCCGGAGAGGTCTCCATCGACAACCATGATCTCCGTCGCGACCGCGCCGCGATCCGCGCCCTGCTCGGGTATCTCCCTCAGGAGCTGGATGTCTTCCCCAAGCTGAAAGCATGGGAGTTCCTCGACTACAGCGCCCGTCTGGCCGGCATCATGCCGAAAGCCGACCGTCTGCGCATGGTGGGCTCCCTCCTGGAGCGGGTCCGCCTCGAAGACTCCCGGGACGTCTACTGCAACGATCTCTCCGGCGGCATGAAACGGCGGCTCGGCATCGCCCAGGCGCTCATCGGCACCCCCCGCCTCCTCGTGGTGGACGAGCCCACCGCCGGGCTGGACCCGGAAGAACGCCTCCGCTTCCGCAGCCTGCTGGCCGAACTCGGCAGCGGGGATGTCACCATCATCCTCTCCACCCACATCGTCGGGGACATCTCCAGCGCCTGCTCCGACATGGCCATGCTCCACCAGGGGGAAATAGTCTTCCGGGGCGCGCCCTCGGAACTCATCGACCGCGCCCGCGGGCATGTCTGGACGGTTCCGGTGTCCGACGCCCGCCTGGAGGGCCTCAAGGCCCGCTACCCGGTGGTTGCCGCCACGCCCTCCGGCGACGACTGGGAGGCGCAGGTCGTGGCCGAAACGCTCGACGGTTTCCCCGGAACGCCCCTGGAGCCGAACCTGGAGCACGCGTATGTGTATTTCCATGAGTTCGTGCTGGGGAGGGGGTGAGCGATGAAGGGGCGGACAATGCTTTCGCTCTTCCGGCTGTGGTCCGTGGCGGTGTATGAAGCGAAACAGGTTGCGCGGAGCAAACTCTTCAAGGTTTTTCTTGCTTCGTCATTGCTTCCGGGTGGTATCTATCTGGGATCAATCACCTCCATGCATCAGTATACCGCCTTACCCTCGGCATTCTTTTCCGTTTTCCTGTATTTCTTCTTCCCATTCCTCGGCGCGTTCACCCTCTTCGCCGCGGAAGAGTCCCTTGACCGGGAGCGCCGGACCGACAGCGCTCCGATGATCCGGGTGCGCCCGTTCCGGAATTGGGAGTACGGCATGGGAAAAGCGCTCGGGGTGTTCCTTGCCATGCTCGGCGGGGTGTTTGCCTTCCTGTTTGTCATGGGGGTGCTGGGGCTAGTTTTTCGAGGGGTTTCGCCCGCCCCCTCCGGCATCCTGCTCGTTCCGCTCCTGATGGCTGCTCCCGCCATTGCGACGCTCGTCGGAGCCGCCTTTCTTGTCTCGACGCTTGTCCGGAGCCGGGCGGTCACCCTCACCATGCTGGCGGGGATGTTCGTGTGGATCACCTTTCCGGTGGGGAACTCGTGGCATGGTCTGCTCGATTATGCCGCGCTCCGTATGCCGCTCCTCTATTCGGATTTCACCGGCTTCGGCGATCTTCGGGCGCTCCTCCTGCACCGGGGAGCCTGGCTCCTCGCGGGGACGGCGCTCATGCTGGCCGCCGCGTTCCGCACCGGACGGCTCCCGAGTTCCCGTTGGGAGCGGATTGCGGTTTTCTCCCTCTCGGTGCTTTTCCTCGCCGGGGCGGGAGCGCTCGGCGGCGTTTACCGGACCGATATCCGGGCCGGTCGGGAACTGCGGAGCCGACTGCTCACGCTCAGCCGGGATACGGCGAAAAAGCCCCGGGTGACCGTGACCGGCTGCGCGTTGAATCTGCGCCACCGGCGGAAAGATATCGAAGTTGAAGCCGCTCTCCAGTTCTCCAATACCACGGGCGGACGGATCGACCGATATATGTTCAGCCTCAATACCGGCCTGAAAGTGACCGCGGTATCGAGAAACGGCGCGGATGTCGGCTTCACCCGGGACCTTCATCTGCTGACCGTCGTTCCGGATACGCCGCTCGCTCCGGGCGCGGCGGATTCATTGGTTATCCGCTATCGGGGGCGGATCGACGAGCGCGCCTGCCATTTCGGAGTTCCCGAAGGGGAACGGGAGACCGCGCCCCATTATACCAGGGGTGCGGCAAAACGGTATGGGTTCATCACACCGGACTATGTTCTTCTTACCCCGGAATGCGGCTGGTATCCGGTCTCGGGAACATCCTCTCCTGAATCAACGGTGCGGGATTTCACCCGTTTTTCCCTCAGGGTGGAAACCCGGGAGAAGCTGACCGCGATCTCCCAGGGAGATGCGCGCACGGTGCAGCGCGGTGTGTGGGTTTTTGCTCCGGAAGCGCCCTTGCCGCAGATTTCCCTCGCCATCGGGGATTACCGGAAGAAAGCGGTGGCCGTGGACGGCGTCGAATATACCCTCTTGGTAAAAACCGGCCACGACTCCTTTTTGCGGTATTTTCCTTCCCTCCGTCCGGAACTCCCTTCGATCATCCGGGAGTTCCGGGAATACTACGAGGGATACACGGGGCGGTCATACCCGTTTCGTCATTTCGCGCTCGTGGAAACGCCGGTGCATTTCTATTCCTATCGCAAGCCCTGGTCTCCCTACATGGAAACGGTCCAGCCGGAGATTGTTTTCCTCCCCGAAATGGGTATATACCTTCACGAGGCAGACTTCCGGAGAAGGGATGCCCAACTGCGACGATCTCCGAGAGTACGGACACCAGAAGAAATCCAGGCGGCCCTTCTGAAAGGATTCGTCCGGACGGTTCTCTTCAGCAAAACCCTGGACCAGTCGTTTATGGACAGTTACCAGCGGACGCAGCCGAGAAAGGGTTGGTCCCTCATATCCTCGCCGGGATATTATGCCCTGCCGTATAACCTGAACGTGTTCCCCAACTTCTATCATTTCACGAACGCGGTAGCATCGGAGAAGCACCCCCTGCTCGATCCGGCGCTCGATTTGTATTTGTATGGGAAAACCCCCAATCTCAACTCCAATCAGGATGAATATGAAATTGTCTCCGCCATGCTGAACGGCCGGTCACCCGAGGAAGCGCTGTCCTCGCCGGAACTGCGGGGCTGCGGGCCGGAAATCATGAGATGCGCCGCATCGGTTTTCTTCCACCGTCTGGGCTCGCAAATCACGGAACGTCAGCTCAATGACTTTCTGGTGCAGTTCCTGGATGCATCACGGGGGAGCGTTGTCCCGGCCGATTCGCTGTTCGCGGCATTCCGCTCGCGCTTCGGGATGGATATGGAGAGCGCCGCCGCGGGCATACTCTCCGGCAGGTGGCTTCCGGCCTGCATCGTTTTGAACGCCTGGTATCACGAATTGCCCGGGGCATACGGCTCCCGGTTCCAGGTACGCTTTGTCGCCTGGAATCCCAATCCGGTGGATGGAACCTTTGCGGCGGGTGTCAACCTCGAAACGAATGAATGGTGGGAGCCGGGACTCGACCATCGCAGAAACCGGATAACACGGTATTTCACGATTCCCGCCGGTACGGCGCGGGAGGTCGGCATCTTCGTGGACCGTTCGTTCCACCGCTCGCTGCTCATTGAAACCCTCCTTTCGGAAAACCGGCCCGGCATGTTTTACCTTCCCATCGCGAAGGAAAATCACGAGCCAGGATTCGTACCGTACGAGGGGACCCGCCCGCTCGACCGTCCACCCTCCCTTACTGCGCCCGGAGAATTCCTGGTGGACAACGGGGACCCCGGGTTCGAGATTCTCCCCGGCCCTGAACCGAACCCGCTCCGCAAACTCCTGAACGGGAAGTCCGCGGAGGGAACGGAATACCGGAAGAGCGGCTGGTGGTATCAGCCTCCAAAGACCTGGCGCACGGTGGTGACCTCTGAGTTTTTTGGCCCGGTGAAGAAGTCCGCGTGCGTCGTCACTGCCGGAAAGGGAAAGCGCTCCGTCCGCTGGACCGCGGACCTGCCGGAGCCGGGGAAGTATGAGGTGTTCTTCCGCACGCCGGACACGCAGAAGGGCTTTCCCATGCCCATGATGAAAACCTTCGCCGCGGATTTTCATTTCCGGGTGCGGTGTGAGGAGGGAATGGAAGAGCGGGAAGCCGACCTGCGGAACCGGGAGTCGGGATGGATCTCGCTCGGAACATACCGCTTCCCGGCCGGTCCCGCCGTGGTGGAGCTTTCCGACGAATCGAAGGGAGTGGTCGTCTTTGCCGACGCCGTCAAATGGGTGAAGCGGGATACGGGAAAGGAGTGAAGCATGCATTCTCTCTTCCGGATGTGGTCCGTGGCGGTGTACGAGATGAAAGCCGTAACGCGCACCTGGGCGTTCCGGATATTTGTCGTCGTTATGGCGCTCGTTCAGCTTTTTCTCTTCATAATGCCCTATCAATCAAACGGGCTGGGGATGGTTCCTTCCCTCATTCCTCTCCGGGGGCTGAACGGCTTCGGCTTTTTCCTGGCATGGATGACCGCGGCGTTCGCGCCGGAACTGCTGGCTGACGGCCGGAGGACTCATGTCTCGCAGGTAATCCGCGCCCGTCCGGTAACCAACGCCGAATTCCTCTTCGGGAAGATGCTCGGGGTCACCGCTGTCTTCATGGGGCTTGCCGGAGCGCTTTCGCTGCTCCTCTGGACCGCCGCCGCGGTGTTCATCGGGAATATGCCCGCGGTTCCGTTGCCCTACGCGGTCTACCCGGTCCTCCTTCTCCTGCCCATGCTCGTGTTCCTCCTCGGTCTCGCCCTTCTCCTGGACACCGTGGTCCGGAGCCGTGAGATGGTCACCTTCGCATTGCTGACCGTTGTCGGAGTGATGGTATTCGCCCTCGACAGCGGCCGGGACCACCTGTTCGACATACGGGGGGCGTGGGTTCCGCTCCTGTATTCCGATATAGCCGGGTTTGGGAACATCGGGGAAATCCTTCTCCACCGGGGAATGTATCTCCTCCTGGGACTGGGGTTCGCTTTTCTCGCGGTGACGTTTTTCCGCCGACTCTCCCATGCGGGATGGGATCGGATTGCCGGCCTGATCCTGGCGCTCGTATTTCTGACCGGCGGAATTTCACTGGGGAAGGTGTATCTGGCCGGGGTTGCATCCGGACGGGATCTGCGGACGGAGATCAGCGCATTGAATGAGCGTCTCTCCGAAGCACCCCGGGTCACCCTTGAGTCCTGCTCCATCGACCTCGTCCACCGGGGGCGGGAGATCGGGGCGTCCGCCGCGCTGCGCTTCACCAACCGTACCGCCGCGCCGCTGGACCGGTATGTCTTCAGCCTGAATCCCGGCCTGCGGGTCACGGAGGTGACCGGAGGCGCGGGAAAACTGTCCTTCGAGCGCAATCTCCACACCATCACGGTCACGCCCGCCCGGTCCCTGGCGCCGGGTGACGGGGATTCACTTGCCATCCGATACAGGGGAGCCATCAACGAAGCGGCCTGCTATCCGGATATCCCCGAATCCGAACGCGAGATGGACAACCTTCATAATACCTGCGCCATCGACCGCCGGTACGCATTTATCACTCCCGGGTATGTGCTTCTGACCCGTGAGGCCCTCTGGTATCCCGTGCCGGGGACGCCGCCCGGACCGAGTGCCGCCCGGGGATGGGACTATGATTTCTCGCGATATGCGCTGACCGTGCGCACCACTCCGGGACTGACCGCGATTTCCCAGGGGAAAGCCGAGAAGACGGATGAAGGGGGATTCCGGTTTTGCCCGGAGACTCCCCTGCCGAAAATCTCCCTGATCATCGGTCCCTACGAATACCGGAAGACCGTGGTGGACAGCGTCGAGTACGGCGTTCACGTGATTCGCGGACACGATTTCTTCTCCCGTCATTTCCGGGATCTGGGGCCGGGGACACTGGCCGAATCCATCCGTTCGGCACGCAATGAAATCGAAGTGAGGGTGGGCCTCCGGTATCCCTTCGCGCGGTTTTCGCTGGTGGAAGTCCCCGTACAGTTTCTCGCTCATGCGCGGCTCCGCTCCCCTGAGCCGGAAACGGTCCAACCGGAGATGGTGCTCTGCCCCGAGCGCGGGATGTTCCTCCCGAACAATCCAATACGATGCATATACTCCACGAAGCAAATAAATTTGACACTTAATCCGCCTCTGACTCCCGAAGAAATCCGGAAGTACGCTCTCGACCAATTCATCCGGGAAACATTCCTGACTCTGGACACTACCGCCCGGTCGCAGATGCGCTGGCGCAGACATTATACGGTACGGCAAGGCGTCGGGAAATCCGGTTTTCTCAGCGGATCACCCTATGAATACAACATGAATCTTTTCCCGGAGTTCTTTTCCTTGCGCAACGGGTTCACCTCGGAAACCCGCTCTCCCTTTGGTTTGGCGCTTGGCTATTATCTTGAATCGAGGCTTGACCACAAGGCAGTCAGTGATAACAAACATGAAAATATTCCGGACAATGAAATAGCCGTGCGGGCGCTTAAAAACTCCTCTCTGATGGATGTACTCTCCGATCCCCAAAAGAGAGATTCCGCCCGGGAAGCCCTGTACGCCAAGTCGGTCCTGCTCTTCACCCTCCTGAAGGCCCAATCGGGGGTGCCGCTCCATCAATTCCAACCCGTCATTCTGCGGTTTCTGGAAGACAACCGGTTCCGCACGGTTTCCGTGGAGAGTTTCGAGGACAGCCTCCGAGTCGCATTTGGGGTGGACGTTCATGCCCTGATCAACCGTTGGGCTCACTCCAGGGTTCTTCCCCGATTCGAAATTTCCAATGTACGCTATACCGAAAGCCCCGTTTCTGGAGGTTCGAAATTTCATCTCCGTTTTACTCTGTACAATCCGGAACCGTTCGAGGGTGCGGCATATATGCACGTTGAAAACGGAGAACACATGCGGCTCATCGCATTGAACGGAAAGGAAGCGAAGGAAATCCATATAATCGAATCCGAACCATCCCATATACTATACGTTTTGCCCTACCTCTCGCAGCATATTCCAGATTGGTTTTATGTCGTTATTGGCCCGCCGGAGAAAGCCGCCTTTGACCCGGCCCCCGCCGGGGAGCGGGTGGTGAGTCCGCCGGGAGCGGAACCGGACTCCGTCGGGATCATCGTGGACAACCTCGATCCCGGGTTCAGCATCATCCCGAAGCAAAATCTCAAGCCGGCCGAGTGGCTGCGGGAGCGGTTCGGGAATCCGCCCGCGAAGCTGACCACCGGGTTCAACCAAAACTTTCCCCCCGCCCAGTGGAGCCTGGCGGTGGAACTGCATTTTTATGGCCACACGGAGCATTCGGCGCAGTATATCCGGGCGGGAAAAGGAGAGGAATGGGTGCGATGGGAGGCGGACATTCCGGAGAGCGGAACGTATACCGTATTCTATCACAATGTCTTCTTCTTCCAGGATCAGAGGGTGCGCCCCCAAAATCCATGCGTCAGGGATTTCCATTTCCGCGTCAGTCACGCCGAGGGGGAAACGGATGTTGAGATGAATTACCACGGCGAGTTTCCGCCCTGGTCGCCCCTTGGCACGTTCCGGCTCGAAAAGGGCAAGGCCTGGGTGGAACTCTCGGACAAAACGAAGGGGCACCTCGTCTATGCCGATGCGGTGAAATGGGTGAAGCGGGATGGGGGAAAGGAGTGAGACCACTCGGAAGCATCCGGGAAAGCAGCGCTCTTCCGGGGGAGACAAGGACGACCGGTAAATATTTGTCTGAATTGGGATGCGCATGATTACCCCAGCCGAATCGTACCGATTCGCCCGGGGACCCCTGGATGTATGGGATAAAAGATGATGAAAGACAATAGCGGCGGGAACGAGATTCATTTATCCGTTTTTCATCCTGTCTTTATCCCCCGCATCCCAATTCAGACAATCTTATTCAGGGTAATCCCGCGCATCCCCATCCAGGCAGGCTTTTCCCGTCTTGCTTTGGCTGAAAGGGGAATGGGGGTGCGCGCGGGGGCGGCGTTTGGTATATTATCGTCAGGGGGGCAGCCCGTTCGCCCCTGAAGACGTCCATACCATTACCTCACCCGTGTGAAAGAACCCCATGCCCAAAGTCAATCCCAACCGCAAGCCCCGCGCCGCGCTGGTGACGCTCGGCTGTCCTTCCAACCAGGTGGACTCCGAGCGCATCATGGGCGGGCTGGTCTCCCTCGGATTCGAGCTGGTTTCCGAGGAGGAGGCCGATGTCATCGTGGTGAACACCTGCGGGTTCATCGAAAGCGCCCGCGAGGAGTCAGTCGAGACCATCATGGCCATGGCCGAGCACAAGCAGCAGGGCCGCGCCAAAGTCCTCGTGGTGGCGGGCTGCCTGGCCGAACTCTACCGCAAGGAACTGGAATGCGAGCTTTCCGAGGCCGACGCCGTGGTGGGCCTCTCCGAGCGGGAGGGCATCCCCGAACTCTGCCTGCGGCTCCTGGAACGCTCCCCCGAAGGCGAACCGGTTTACACCCGGGTGGTCTCCGGGCCGCGCCATACCGCTTATCTCCGGGTCTCCGAAGGTTGCAACAACGTCTGCTCCTACTGCACCATACCGGTCATCCGGGGGCATTTCCGGAGCGTCCCGGAAGAGGAAGTCCTCCGCGATGCCGGGGAGCTGGTGCAGGTCGGGGCCTGCGAACTCATCCTCATCGGCCAGGACACCACCAATTACGGCGCGGATCTGGACAACACGAGCCTGCCCCGTCTGCTCGAACGTCTCTCCGCCATCGAAGACCTCCGCTGGATACGCCTCCTCTACGCCCATCCGGCGCACATGACTCCGGAGTTGGTCGAGGCGCTGGCCAATGTCCCGAAGGTGCTCCCCTACGTTGACATCCCCATCCAGCACATATCGGCGGGGGTGCTCAAACGCATGGGCCGCTTCACCTCTCCGGAGGACATCCGCTCTCTCCTGCGCCGTCTCCGGGAGCGCATCCCCGGCGTGGCGCTCCGCACCTCCCTCATCGTGGGCTTCCCCGGCGAGACGGACGCCGACTTCCGGGAACTCCTCGACTTCCTGGAGGAGACCCGCTTCGAGCGCCTCGGGGCGTTCACCTACTCCCGCGAGGAAGGCACCCGTGCCGCGCTCCTGGAGGACGCTGTCCCCGAGGAGGTGGCCGCGGAACGCTACGAAGAGCTCATGCAACTCCAGGCCGGGATTACGGAGGAGTTCCAGCAGTCCCTCGTCGGCCGCGAATTCGACATGATCGTGGACGAGATCGATCCCGAAACCGAGGATGTGTTCGGGCGGACCTACCTCGACGCCCCCGAGATCGACGGTACGGTGTCCGTGGCGGGCGGCATCGACCCGGACGCCGAATTCGCCCGCATCCGCATCGTGGAGGCCGGGACCTACGACCTCATCGGGGAGATCGCGGAGGGGAAAGAGTAACCCAAAGCCCAAGGCGTCCCACAAAACGCGAATTCTGTCCGGGGGGCGGATCCTGTTCCGCCCCCCGGCGTTTTCGTGGACAATCCGCCCCGGCATTCTCCCTTGCAGTAACCCATGCTATCTTCAACCACGGTCTTTCAATTCGCTCCTGCACCATTGCACTTGGTAATTGAATGCAAGACATATATCTGCTATCTGCAACACCGGGGGCCTGATGAAACAGCGGAAAAGTCCCGATACATAAGTCCGCATGGGCTTTCATACAAAAAGACCAGGGATTCCGAGGCGGGAATCCCTGGTCTTTTTTACGGCGGGATGGATGCTGCGGTACAGCGGGATGCAGCCCTGTCCGCGGAACGGCTCAGGTGGCTGCACCGAAGGCGCCCGTCAGGCCCGGTGAATTCCGGACGGGAACGGGCGGAGACGGCTCAGAGCTTGCCTTCCTGGGCCGCCTGCTTCATTTTTTCGTTGGCCATGATGGCGATTTCCACCCGGCGGTTGGCCTGCTTGCCCGCGGCGGTGTCATTGGTGGCCACCGGCTGTGTTTCGCCGTAACCGACCGACTGGAAACGCGCGGCGCTGACCCCGAGGCTGGTTACATAATCCGTCACCGATTTGGCGCGGCGTTCGGAGAGCCCCTGGTTGTATTCCTCTGTACCATCGGAATCGGTGTGCCCCGCCACGATGATGTCGGTATCGGGATACTTCTGCAGGATTTCGGCCATCTTCCGGATATTCTGCTGCGCTTCGGCGGAGAGCGTGGCCGAGTTTGTCCTGAAGAGCACCCCGGACCCATAGGTGACCTGGATACCTTCGCCGATGCGCTCGACCTTGGCGTCTTCCATCTGCTGGCGCATTTCCTCGGCCTGCTTGTCCATGTTGCGGCCGATGAGGGCTCCGGCGGTGCCGCCCACCGCCGCGCCGATGATCGCGCCGGTTGTTTTATTGCCGGTCTGATGGCCGATGATGCCGCCGATGACACCGCCCGCACCCGCGCCGACCGCACCGCCCTTAACCGTGTTGCTGGCGCCGCACCCGTTCAGTATGGAAGCCGCACCCATTGCGGTAATGAGAATAATTCCCGTCAGTTTGCTGTTCATCTCCCCCTCCTTTTACAGGGTAACTCGAAACGTGCTGGTACATATAAAGTGAAGCACCTTCATGATAATCAACCGCAGCCGCAAACCCAAGCGGTTTTTTATGCGGTTCACCGGGTTAAGGACCTTTTTCTCCGGCTTCAGCAACCGCTCCGGTCGGGGGAGTATTCATGGGACGCTGACGCGGAAGGGCACGGCGTCATGCGGGGGTGTCAGGCCAACGGTTCGGAGTAAGATGGAAAGGAACGCTCCGGAAAAAAGTGATGCGGATCACTTGCGCTGGAATTCTGAATATACCATCTTATCAAAGCCGGTATACTGAAATGTCCGGAGCGGACGGTTTTCTGACCAGGGAGGATGACATGAACTGTTACGGGGCATGGCGACGGGTGCTGCTGGCGGGTGTTCTGTTGCTGGCAGCGGGATCACCGGGACTTTCCGGAGAAACCATCCAGACCGGCGGGCCGCAGAGCATGGAAGGCGGACGCGGATTGCTCCTGATGCAGTCGGCCCGCACCTATGGAAAAGCCTCGGTGAATTTCGGCGGGAAAGCGCTCTTCACGCGGCGCGAATACCCCGTAACCTGGCAGACCGGGTATGTCACCGGCAATACCGGCATTGTCGGCGTTCCCCTCACCATTGGGCTCACCGACGAGGTGGATGTCACGGGAGCCCTCTACGGCTTCCATGACGCCCGTCCCTATGTCGGCGGCTTCGCCTACGGCGACCCGGAAAGCGGGGTCGGCGCGGCGCGGCTCGGGGTCAAGATACGGTTCCCCTTTGACGACCGGAACTGGTTTCAGGCCGCCGCCAAGCTGGGGGCGATGCTGGATACTTCCGACCGTCAGATCGACGGCCTCCTCTACCGCTGGACTCGTCAGGGAACGGACATCGAGGGTTCGCTCCTCCAGACGTTCGATCTGGGACGGCATGTCAGCCTGCATTTTGAGGAGGGATACGTCCTGTCCGGGTCGGAGATCTACGACGACCAGTTCGTGGGGGCCGCCGGGCTGGATATCCATCCCGTTCCTTGGCTGACCATCGGACTGGAGGCGAATAACCGCACTTTCGACGGCGTGAGCCCCCAGTCGGTATTTCAGGCCGGAAGAAACTCTTGGGCCTATTACGGAGGCGCATCACGTATCGGGGATCCCGCCGCCGTACGGGAGCGCGACCTGGATCCGCTGGAGGACTCCTTTGCCGCCGCCGCGTCCCTCTCCTTCCGGCTTTCCCCAGCCGTGACCCTGGATCTGGGCGCAATCTATAACGCCGCCGATCAGGCCGAGCCGAAAGAGACGGTAATGGTCGCCGCCGGAATCACCTTCGGCGGGGTGCTCCGGTCTCTTCTCGATCAGGACCGCGATGGTATAAACGATCGCAATGACCGCGAACCGGCTACTCCGGCCGGATACCCGGTCGACCGGTGGGGTATTTCCCTGGATAGCGATGGTGACAGTGTGCCCGATGGCCGGGACCGGGAGCGCCTGACCCCCCAGGGTGCGGTGGTGAATCCCCTGGGAGTCGGCATGGACACGGACGGCGACGGCATATACGACGGGCTGGACCGTGAACCCGGAACTCCCAGAGGGTACGCGGTGGACCGTCAGGGCGTTTCGCTGGATACGGACGGCGACGGGATTCCCGATGGCGCCGACCGGGAGCCCGGCACTCCGAAAGAGTTCCCGGTGGATCGTCACGGTGTTTCTCTCGACACCGACAGCGATGGCGTCCCCGACGGGCGCGACCGGGAAACCAATACGCCGGAAGGCTATCCGGTGGATATTTTCGGTGTGGCGCTGGACGATGACGGGGATGGTGTTCCCAACGGCAAGGATGCCGAACCCGGGACGCCGCGTGATTCACTGGTGGATCAGTATGGGCGGGCGCTCAAGGAACAGGAGCGGATTCTGGTGCAGGAAGGGTTTGTCCGGTTGACCAAGGTCTATTTCGCCTCGGGGCGGGCGGAACTCAAGCCGGAATCATACGATGCACTCAACGGCGTGGTCGAACTTCTGCGAAAGTATCCCTTCCTCAAAATCGAGATACAGGGGCACACCGACGCTACCGGCAGCCGTGAAAAGAATATCAAGATTTCCCTGTCCCGGGCGCTGGCGGTTATGGAATATATTCTGAACCGTGAACCGTCCCTGAGCCGGAACAACTTCTCCGTGGTGGGCAAGGGACCGGACAACCCCATCGCCACCAACGCCACCGCGGAAGGCCGTCAGCTCAACCGTCGGGTGGAATTCGTGGTTCTGAACAAGGAGGAACTGAAGAAGCTGTTTGAGGGACGGTAGTGTTTTTGGCCCGGCCGTCAGCCGTACAGACCTGGGCAGGCCTGCCACAGTCGTGAACATGAGGAAAAAGCATCGGCACGAATGAGTACTGTAAGAGAATCAGTGGAGACTTTGGCCGGTAACTCACCCCCTGGCCCCCTTCTGTCACCCCAGCCCTGTTCCACAGGGCCGGGGACCCCAACTCTCCAGAGAGAGGGGGAATCAAGCCACAGGAAGCGCCAAGAGAGCCGATAACGGGTCATCCCCTCTCTCCCGAGGGAGCGGGAGCCGAGCCATAGAACAGACCGAGACAGCCGATAACGAGTCAAACTCTCTTGCGAGAGATTGTCATTATCCAAGTTTTGGGGGCGGGGATTGGGTTGTCTGGAGAGCCGGAAAACCGTCGGAATCAGCATGAAAATGGGTCGTTTTCGTATGCCTCGGGTTCCCCCTCTCTCTGGAGCGGCAGAACCGTACGTCCGGTGGTGGCAACTCCCCCTCTTACTCGCTGGATCAAGGGGGTGAATTACTCGCTTGTTTATCAAAAAACGGGAACCCGCCGAATGGTATCGGCGGGTTCCCGTTTTTCCTGATCGTATGCCGGACTGGGCACTTACAGCCATCTGCCCACGCGTTCTCCCTCGCGCATGGCATCCACAATGCGGCCGAGCGTGCAACAGTCGCCGATGACATGGACTTCCGGAGCCTTCATGGAGAGCGCGGCGATGAGTCCCGTCTTGGGGCGGGCCATCATGGCGGGTCCGGCCTTGGCGATGGTGCGGTTGTCCTCGAATCCGGCGGCGAGCACCACCCAGTCGGCTTCGATGCCGGTTTTCTTTCCGCTGGGCAGGAGCAGTTCCGCACCGATATCCACGATGGAGTTGAGCACGGTCTCCGTCATGACCGTAACCCCCTTATCACGAAGCATGTCCTTCATCTCGATGGTGACAAACCGGTTGTTGTGCTTCATGAGCCGGGGATTGCGGCCGGCCAGGACCACCTGAAACCCGTTATCCGCCAGGTGGCAGGCCGTTTCGCAGCCCACATCGCCGCCGCCGATCACAACGGCCTTTTTCCCGGGGTACTTCGAAACGTCCTGGAGCACATCCACCGCCAGCGCCACGTGGGGCATGTCCAGACCGGGGACCTGGGGAATGGTCTGCTCCGCCCCGATAGCGATCACTAAGGCGTCGGGAGCCTCATGCTCCACCAGCCCGGGGGTAACCTCCGTGTTCAGCCGAGTGGACACCGTGCTGTTCTTCAATTCCTCGTCCAACCAGTCGAGCACCCGCGCCACATCCTGTTTGAATCGGGGACGACTTCCCGGGTATATCGCCCCGCCGAGGTGCGGCGCTTTTTCGTAAAGGGTAACTGTGTGGCCGCGTTTGGCGGCGGTAAGCGCACACTGCACTCCGGCCGGACCTCCGCCGACAACCATTACGTTCTTCGGGGAGTCAGTTGCCACAAGATGCTGCTCCGCCTCATGGGAAAGATACGGATTCATGGAGCATTCCAGCGCTTCGTTATGCCAGAGCAGGTCGTAGCAGACATTGCACCGGATGCAGGGAGTGATGCTCCGGGTCCGACTCTCCCGCGCCTTCCGCGCCCAGTGGGGTTCGGCCAGCAGCGCGCGGCCGATGGCCACAACATCGCAGGCGCCCGAGGCAATGCTCTCTTCCGCTTCCTCGGGGACATTCACTGAACCGGTACCCATCACCACTGCGTCCGGACAGCGCTTTTTCACCTCCGCCGCCAGCGGCACAAGCGAGTTGCGGGGACTGTACAGGCTCGGCACCGAACCCCACTTGCTCCCCACCAGCATTTCCGTCGTGGCGGCGCTTACATGCAGATAGGCGGGATTGAGGGCGGCCAGATGTTCGGCGATGCGCATCCCGAGATCCAGGTCGATGCCGTCGGCCAGCTCCTCGTACGCGCTGAACTTGACGCCCGCGGGGAATCCGGGATACCGTTCCGCGATGCCCCGCAGGATTTCCGTGGGGAACCGCATGCGGTTCTCGAAGGACCCGCCGTACTTGTCCGTGCGGTGATTCGTTGACGGTGACATGAACTGCCCGACCAGGTAGGTGTGGCCGCCGTGAATCTCCACACCGTCATATCCGGCCTCACGGGCCAGTCCCGCCGCCCGGATGAAGCTCTCCACCAGCTCGTCACACTGGTCCGGAGTCAATTCCGGCGGACGGCAGGGATAGGCCGGGTTGTAGATGCCCGAAGGCGCTTCCTTGCCGACCTTGCCGCCATTGAGGGTGAGCTGGCAGAAGATTTTGCAGTCGTGGCGCCGCACGGTTTCCACGAGCTTCCGGTGCGAGGGAATGAACCGCTCGTGATAGATGCCGACCTTGGGAAACCCGCACAGCGTGCCATGGACGCGGCATGCGCCGGTAATGATGAGTCCGACCTCGCCGACGGCCCGCTCCTCATAGTACCGGATGGTGCGGAGCGGCCAGTTCTCATCTGTGCTCAGGAGACCGTTATTGATGGGGGCCATGGCGGTACGGTTCTTGATCTCGACCGTGCCGAGCTTGAGCGGGCTAAAAAGGTGGGAAAGGGACACCGCGTGACTCCTTGTGACAGTGGAAGAGAATGCCGGGACGACGCCCGTTCCGAGAATGGAGGAAAAGTAACACCCTCCGGGAGAAATCTCAAGCCAAATCGTTCCGCGACTGGAAGAGACCGCCTCTCCCCCGTACTCTGTGAGAAACCTTTTCCCGTTTCCCCGGGAGGACCCCCATGCGCCGCATCATCCTTTTCATTGCGTCGAGCCTCGACGGGTACATCGCCGCGGCGGACGGCTCGGTGGACTGGCTGTTCACGGACCAGGATTACGGGTACACTCCGTTTTCCGCCGGAGTGGACACCCTGCTTATGGGACGAAAAACGTACAACCAGTCGCTTTCATTCGGCGAGTATCCCTTTGACGGCAAGGAGGTATTTGTATTCTCCCGTTCCCGAGCCGGAGAGCGGGACGAGCACGCGGCGTTCGTGGCGGGAGACCTGCCCAAATTCGTCCGGGGTCTCCGGAAGCACCCCGGGAAAGACATCTGGCTCGTGGGTGGCGCGGAGATCGTGCACGAGTTCCTGCGGCACGATCTCATAGACGAACACATCGTCTCGGTACACCCCATCCTTCTGGGCGGCGGCGTACCGCTCTATCCCCCTCCATTCCCGGTCCGCTCCCTTGCGTTGCGCAGCGTTGAGTCCTTCGACACCGGCCTGGTGCAGATGACCTTCGACCGGGTGAAAACCCGGTGATTCCGCTCGTCCCGTCCGGCACGGAACTTGCGTGCCATTATGGACATGTGTTCGATGGAACGAACCCGCTTCATGAGGAGGTCAAGCGATGGACATGCGGATTGCCGTGTCGGGAAAGGAGTATTCCCAGACGCTCAGCGGAAGGGGTGACGCGGCGCGGAATGCGGATGGATGCTCGTTCGCGGACGTTCTCGCCGCCGCGGCGGGACCGTATGACAATGGAGCCGGAATGGATGCGGTGAAGCTTTCCGGGGACGGGGGATTGCTCTCCAAAGCGACCCTGCTCCTGCCCACGATGGAGAATATCCGGATACTTGCGGCTGATCTTTCCGAGAACATGGGAAGTTTTTTCCGGCGAAACGGACTTTCCGTCCGGCCGCCGGTGGAGTTGGGGATGAATTACTTCACCGGAGAAGTAACTGTACGCGGGGATCGTTCCGATCTTGACCGGATCATGGAACTGGTCAACGGCAACCCCGAACTCCGGTCGGCGGTCCACACCCTCCTCGCCCTGAGCAGCCACGCCCGGTCCCTGCCTGAACATCTGGCCTTCCAGGCGGAGTACCGGGCGAGCAGCGACCCGGAGGCGGTGGTGGCGAAATACAGCCATCTTTTCGGACGTCAGGAATACCACGAGTTCACGGTACGGTTTGACGGAGCGGCGGGATTGTTTGTGGATGGAGAGTTGTGGGACATTTCCGGGACAGGGTGAGTGGTGCGATTTCCTCAAGTTCACCAATACATGGGGGGCCGTGTTCCGGTTTCGGAACGCGGCCCCCTTTCGTCACTCGCGGAATGGATCGGGTTCAGAGGGGTTTCACGGGAACGCAAATGTCCACGATGTGCTTCCCTTCCGGGGTTACGGCATTGACCGGATACATCTCGAAACAGGGACGATCATCCGGCTGGTACCCGCTCCGGGGAAGCCAGTCGCCGTAAACCGCGTTCCAGGCTTCCATGTACTGGTGGGGGAGCAGTTCGAAGTGCGCCACGGCGTACTTTCCTTCCTGGATGGTCATGATGCCGATATCGCCGTCCACCGTAGTGCCTGCCGGGACGGTCAGGCAGATGCTGACCCGGAGCTTGTCCTCTTCGGTGATGTCCGGATTGTCGTGATAGATGGCGAAGAACAGGGTTTCGTCGGGCTTGATGAGGTCGCGCGGCCCGGCCCAGGTGCAGAGCTGGCCGAAGAGCCGTTCAAAAAGGGCGCTGTCGCCCTTGTAGGGACCGGTGTGGCGGACATACGCCACGGTGTACTCCGGGAATTCCCGGACCTCGACTGTGACCGGGGTGTCGTTCATGGCTATCCTCCATGCGAATTGGCGAGTGACATTGTCAAAATACATGGAAGGAGCCGTGGAAGCTTTTCCCCCGTTGCCCTGTGTTTGACCGTTGTTGCGGTCCGTGTTGCACGTTTTGCGGAGAGTCCGCCACTCGCTCGCGCTCATGCCGAAGGTCTCCCGGAACGCCCGCGCGAATACCGCAGAACCGGAGAACCCGCAGTCCAGCGCGATTTCGGTTATCGGCTTGCGGGGATTCGCGGCAAGCTGCGTGGCGGCGCGCTCAAGCCGCACCCGCTGGATGAACCGGTTGAGAGTCTCCCCGGTCATGGCGCTGAAGATGCGGTGAAAGTGGAACGGGGAGAAGGCGGCCACCCCGGCCAGTTCCTCCAGGGTGAGTGTCTGGTCCATGCGGCGCTCGATCTAATCCATGACCCGGTTGATCCGGGCGCGGTACTCGTCGAGGAGCGAGGCGCGATCTTCGGCGGAATACGGTGAAGAAGCCATGCGGGACTCTCCGGGGGTGAGCGAGGACGACATGAGAACGGCGCAGGACGACGCAGGAGTACTCGGGATTCTGCACGGCGGCGGTTTCCGCTGCACCGGAATTCCCGGATAATATACTGACCTTTGCACCTCGATGAAACGGTTTTGTGGGTATGGGGTTTGACCGGCAACCGGACCCGCATCGAGGGCTTTTTCCCTGTTATCTCGCTTGGCACGGGAGCGGGTTCAGAAACCCCGGGAGAAACGGGGGGGTGCTTCCGATGACTCACGCCGTTGACCCCCCCTGTCCAGTCGACATCCACCTGTCAAGGGGGTAACTGACAAAGCTGACAACGGCCGGGCCCTGAGGTCTTTCCTGTTTTCCACCCTGGAGACGGGAGAGGGTTCATCGGCATCCCGGGAGTGTCGGAATAAGGCGGTTTCATTCACCTGCGCCGCTGCATCCTTCTGTCCTGCCGACTGAACCCGACATCCGCAAACGGTTTCGATCCGTGGAAAAATGGAATGGAATTTTACCGCAGGAAAAGCCGCACGCTGTTGATCACCACCTCCGGGTTGAACTCCCAGAAAAGCGAGGATTCGATCGCTCCCGTATCCACGCACGAGGAGCACCGCTCCGCGCCTTTCCGGAGCAGGGCGAAACGCGGACCGGAGAGAATGCGGCCGAGTGGCTCCCGGTAGACGTTCCCCAGCGGATGCGCGCGGTTGAGGCAGTTCACGGCGGTACCGTCGGGCGCGACCCGGAGGCAGACCGCCGGAGCGTGACACCGGTAACGTGCCCGCCCCTCCGCAAACATGCGAAGGTAGGAAGCCGAGTTGTTCACCGGCCGTCCCGCACGCTTCAGCCGCAGGATTTCCCGAAACGCCGCTTGCTCCGCCTCCGGGGGTAACCGCCAATTCTCGACCTTTGGCCCCTCGGGGCGGGGGAACCGGGCCTCACCGGTATCCACCGACTCGAAAGTAACCGAAATCCCGAGCCCCTCGGCGAACCGGACCAGGGCTTCGAGCCGGTCGGCATTCACGCGGCTGACCACCGTATTCATGAACACCTTCAGGCGGGGATTGGCCGCCCGGACCAGCCGGACGCCCTCCACGAGAGCGTCCATCAGCCCCGGAACGCCCCGGAACTCGTCCTGTTCCGGCCCGGGAAGGTCCACCGAGACGATGAGGAAATCCAGGACATTCGCCAGCCCCTCCGCGCGGCGCGGCAGCAGGAAGCCGTTGGTGATGAGTCCGGCCCCAATCCCGAAGCTCCGGCAGGCGGCCAGGATATCGGTTACATCCTCCCGGATCAACGGCTCACCGCCCCAGATGGTGGTCGAGATGATGCCGTGACGGGCGGCCTCGCGGTAGAAGCCGATGATTTTTTTCGTGTCCTTCTCCTCGGGCGCATCTCCCCTCCAGAGACAGGTCGGGCACCGGGCAAAGCATCTTGCGGTGATAAGGTGTGAAACGAAAAACGGGCCGCCGCGAAAGAAACGGGCCCGGGCGACGGACCGGGCGGCATCCAGAAAGTGGCTGGCGCGGTGCAGAAGTTCGGGCATGAGCATCCTCCCGGGAATAACGGTGGAGGGACCATACTTTCAAGATGCGCCGGGCCGGGCGGAAATTCAAGAGATTTGCATAAAGATAGATTGTCTGAATGGGGGTGCGCGTGATATATGTGTTGAAAGAGGATGAAAGATAAAAGCCGGCGGGCGTCCGATTCTTTTTATTCAGTAGAACAACATGTCTTTATCACGGGGTCCCCGGGCGAATCGGTACGATTCGGCCGGGGTGGTCATGCGCGTCCCCATTCAGACAGTCTTTCCTTGCATCTTCCTGTCGCGCGGCGTACCATATTCAGGCGGACGGCCACAGTACCGAATTCACCTCTGCCCGGAGTATCCATCACATGCGATTTTCCGCCCCTCTTACCCCCGGCACGCTCATACGCCGGTATCAGCGATTTCTGGCCGATGTGCGACTGGAGGATGGCGCCGTGGTGGTTGCCCACTGCACCAACACCGGAACCATGCTCCAGATGGCCGAACCGGGCAGCCCGGTGCTGCTCTCCCCGGCCAAGAATCCTCTCCGGCGCACCCGATGGGACTGGCAGCTTGTCATGGTGAACGACCGCTGGGCCGGGGTGAACACCACGGTTCCAAACCTTCTGCTCCGGGAGGGATTCGAAACCGGGCTGGTTCCCGAGTTCCGGGGATATTCCGCCATCCGCATGGAAGCCCCCTATGGCGCCGGGTCACGGGTGGACGCCCTGATCTCGGGTCCGGAGGGGCTCTTCTATGTCGAGGCGAAGAACGTAACCCTTGTGGAGGAGGGCTGTGCGCTCTTTCCGGATGCGGTGACCGTCCGGGGAACAAAACACCTGGACGAGTTGGCCGCCATGGTGCGGGAGGGACACCGCGCCGCAGTCTTCTTCCTGGTGCAGCGCATGGACGCGGAATGCGTTGGAACTGCGGCGCATATCGATCCGGTCTATGCCGCCCGTCTTGCGGAAGTAAACGCCGCTGGAGTGGAGATACTGCCCTGGCGGGCGCTGGTTTCTCCGGAAGGAGTGTTCCTGGACCATCCGCTTCCCTTCACCGGTCCGGTCATGGGAAAAGTCAAAAGATGCTGACCGGTTCGGAGTCAGCGTTCCTTTCCGCATGCCATAAAAAAAGTGTAACCATACGCAAGCCGTGGTGAACGGATGTCTAAAAACGCACCCCTCATTCCCGTTGTCGTAAAGATAAGAGAAAATCACAGGTACGCATGAGTACCAAACGTAGTCAATGGAGACTTTGGCCGGTAACTCACCCCCTGGCCCCCTTCTGTCACCCCAGCCCTGTTCCACAGGGCCGGGGACCCCGCCTCTCCAGAGAGAGGGGGAATCAAGCCACAGGGAGCGCCAAGAGAACCGATAACGGGTCATCCCCTCTCTCCCCGAGAGAGGGGAACGAGGGGTGAGTTACCGGCCGTCACCTCCACCGATTCTCTTTTTGTACTCATGCGTGCCAGTGATTATTCCTTCTGTCTACGACCATGCGCTGCAGGGCTGAGGGACAGGAGAACGCCGTCACTTCACCGGATATACAAGCCCCGTGGCGTTGGTCCGGATCTTGTAGAGCTTGTTGGGCGAGGCGAAATAGATGGTCTTCATGTCTTCGCCGCCGAACGCCAGGCTGGTGGGCCGGACCGGGACGTGAACGATGCCGATGAACTCCCCGGCGCCGCTGAATATCTGGAGTCCCATGTGGGTGGCCACATAGAGGTTGCCTTCTGTATCCATCCGCATGCCGTCGGCGCCGGTGACCACATCGGCCTTGTCCAGAATCCAGGGCGGAATAATGAGTTTGGCGAACTCGCGGGGGTTGGCAAGGGAACCGTCCCCGTTCACGTCGAACGCCATGATGTGGTTCCCGACCGGCATGTTGCGGGTGTTGTTGACATAAAGGGTCTTGCCGTCGGGAGAAAGCAGGATGCCGTTGGGCTGGCCCATTTCTCCGGGATTGATCACCCGGATGACTTCGCCGGAGGGTTTCACGTAATAGACCGCCTTGCCGGGCTGGGTTTTGGGCAGGCCCGGCGTGAACTGCGGGTCGGTCACGTACATGCCGCCTTTGGGGTCAATGACGAGATCATTGGGACCGTCAAGCGGCTTCCCGTCGAAGGAATCAGCGATGGTGCGGACAACCCGTCCGGAGGGAGTCATCTCGACCACCCGGTGCCCGAACATGTCGCAGACCGCCAGGTTGCCGTTACCGAGGGTCAGGAGGCCGTTGGTCTGCATGTTCCGGACCAGAACCCGCAGGGAACCATCGGGCTCCATCACGAGCAGATTACTCTTGGCGGGACTCCCGGCGCTGAAATCCGGCGCGAACCACATGTTGGATAAATACAGGCGGCCGTCAAGCCAAACCGGGCCTTCGGTAAAGTTGAGGAGCGGTTCCTGCGCCGTGCCGTCATGGACCAGTTCCACTTTCGCGTCCCGGGGGATGAGGGCGTGGAACTTTTCCAGACGGTCGTTCATTTTGGCGATGAATCCGGGCCTCGGCGGCCAGAATACATCGAGCATGTCGCAGCCGACCTCGTCATAGGTCCCCCGGTGCACCATGTTGCCGGGGAGGTACATGATGTCGCCCGGTTCGAGGGTGTACGTCGAGTCCATGATGGTCTCGTTCACATGGCCCCGGAGAATGATGGAGAGCTGCTCTTCGGGATGGGCGTGAAACGGGGATTCCCGTCCCGGGTCGCAGGAAAGGAAACTGCACTGCACCCCGGCGCCGTTCATGAGGCGGGAGTTGGCGGTCCCGCTGGAAAGATCGGAGAACTGGACGTCATAATAGTTGAGCACCTGTCCCTCGGGAAGGGAGGGCGCGACACCGTAATCGGTGTCATCCGGAGCATCGGGGGCAGTGCCGCCCGCCTTGCGGACATAGTCGGCGCGGACCGGCCAGTAGATCTCCACGATTTCGGCGCCTTCGGGTCCGGCTTTCACCGCGTTCTCCGCGCCCTTTTTCAGGTAGATGAAATCCCGATGCGGGGTGAAGGACCAGGGGGTTTTCTCCTCGTAGTACCGCATCAGGGCCATGTTGTCCCCGGCGAGCTGTTCCACCGAGCCGCTCCAGACCAGCATGATCCGCTCCGCCGGCAACGTTTCCCGGGGAATTTCCGCGCCGGGGGCGAGGGTTGTCCAGGAAATGAGCGTGCCTTTTCCCCAGTACATCTTCGCGTTAACCCCGGGAGCCAGTTCCACGGACGGGAGATCAGCTTTTTTGATCATCCCTCCGGGCGGGAGACTGGGAACGACGCCGGTATCCCGGATGTCTTTGCGGGTGACGAGTTCAACTCCGTTGGCTTTGGCCGCCTGATCGTTCCGGCCTTTCCAGGAGGGACTCTTGGAGCATCCGGGTAAGAGCGTGACGAGGAGCGAAAGGGTGACCGCCGCTGCGGTCCGGATGATGGTTCGGGATTTGCTGCCGCCGTTCATGGCGTCCTCCGGAGTGAGGGGTAGGGGTGCATGGCTCGATACGGCTGATACTTATTGCATATATATGTTTTTTTGAAAATTCGTGCAAACAAAAATACCGCGGCCGTGTCCGGTTCACGGGTACCGATTTTGATTGCCGCATCCCTTCGGGTGATGTATACTTTCCCTGTATGGGGCGAACGTACCGGAAGTTTCACCGCGGACCGGACCGGGTCCGGCGTTTCGCGCCGGTTCTCCGCCCCTTTCCCCGCCGGTGAACCTTGTCCCTGTGCGGTCCGGCTCGGACTGTCCCGGATCAAACCGCCGCGCGCCGGATGGGTCAACACGCGGCACTATCGTGAGGAGCGGTTTTTATGGACGAACGCATATTCCTTGATGAAGCATCCGATTATCTCCGGGCCAGGCTGGATCGCCGGAGCTTCATGGGCCGTCTGCTGCTGGGAAGCGCCGGGACCGCTTTCGCCTCCATCCTCCCGAGCACTCCGGCCCGGTCCGCGGAAGCCGGCCCCGGGGAAAGCACGGTTACGTTCGCCGCCGGGACCGACCGGCGCGAGATGATGCACCAGGTGCTCAAGCCCCTGGAAAAGGAAATCCGGGAAGGCATCCGGGGCAAACAGGTCATCATCAAACCCAACATGGTGGGCAACGAAACCCCTCTCTGCGCCACGCACCCGGACGCCATCCGGGGAGTTCTGGACTTTCTCAAGCCGTTCCACAAAAAGCCGGTTCTGGTGGCCGAGTCCACCGGACGGCGGTACAACAACAAGTCGGGGACATTCCGCCATTTCGAGCTGTACAAGTATCTCCCCCTGGAAAAAGAGTACAATGTCCGTCTCCACGACCTGAACGCCGATCCTTTCCGTACGGAGTGGCTGGCCGGCCCCAACTGGCAGCCCTGGGATGTCCGGATCATCGAGACCTACTACAATCCGAACAATTATATCATCTCCCTCTGCCGTCTGAAAACCCACAACGCCGTGGTGGTCACCCTGACCGCCAAGAACATCCTTTTCGGCGCGCCCATCAACGACAACATCCGTCACGAAAAGAGACAGATGCACCTGGCGGGCCGGAAGCAGATGAATTTCAACATGTTCAAGCTGGCGCAGAATATCGGGCCGGACCTGGCGATTCTCGACGGGGTCGAGGGAATGGAAGGGAACGGGCCGACCGCCGGAACCCCCGTGGAGCACGGCGTGGCGCTGGCGAGCACCGACTTCATCGCGGCGGACCGGGTGGGATGCCAGCTCATGGGCGTTGACTTCGCCGATGTGGGATATCTCTCCTACTGCGCCGATGCCGGGGTGGGTCAGGGCGATCTCTCGAAGATCCGCATCGTCGGCGGAGATCCCTCGAAGCATGTCGTTGCCTACAAGCTGAGTGATACGGTCGAGCAGCAGATACGGGACTGGAAGATGTAAGGGGAATGCCGGTACGGCTTCCGGAGAAATCTCTCCGGCTTCCGGGGCGGGCATGGACAGTGGCATTCACGACGGCAGGCGCCGGGGGTCCGGCGCTCCGGTCCGATACAGAGAGGCTTCCTCCATGAACAATGAACGCATATTTCTCGACGAGGCATCGGATCTCTTCCGGATACGGCAGGACCGCCGGAGCTTCATGGGCCGTCTGCTGCTCGGGAGCGCCGGGGCCGCCCTCGGTTCCATCCTCCCCGCTGCCCCTGCCCGGGCCGCCGGGGGAGCGGAGCGGGAGAGTACGGTTTCCTTCGCGACCGGCTCCGACCGCCGGGAAATGATATATCAGACGCTCAAACCGCTGGAGAAGGAAATCCGCGCGGGGATCGGCAATCGTCAGGTTATCATCAAGCCCAATCTGGTGGGGAACGAACAGCAGCTCTGCGCCACCCATGCCGATGCCATCCGAGGGGTGCTGGATTTCCTCAAACCCTTCCACAAGAAAACCGTGCTCATCGCCGAATCCACCGGACGTCGATACAACGATTCCTCCGGAACCTTCCGCCACTTTGAGCTCTACAACTACCCGGCACTGGAGCGGGAATACAACGCGAAGCTGTACGACCTGAACACCCGTCCCACCCGGACGGAATGGGTGCTCGACGCCGCCGGTCATCCGCTCGACATACGGGTCATCGACAGCTTCTCCGATCCGGGCAACTACGTCATCTCCCTCTGCATGCTCAAGACCCACAACGCACTGGTGGCGACACTCTCCGCCAAGAACATCATGTTCTCCGCACCCATCAACGACAACATCCGTCATGAAAAGAAACGCATGCATTCGGCGGGCCTGAAAAACCTGAACTTCAATGTGTTCATGCTGGCGAAATCCCTCGGTCCGGAGCTGGCGGTCATTGACGGGTTCGAGGGGATGGAGGGGAACGGGCCCACCCGGGGCACACCGGTCGAGCACCGGGTGGCGCTGGCGAGTACCGATTTCATCGCGGCGGACCGGCTCGGCTGCCAGCTCATGGGGCTCGATCCCGGTGACGTGGGCTATCTCAGCTACTGCATCAACGCGGGAATCGGCCAGGGCGATCTCTCCAAAATCCGGATCATCGGCGGCGATCCCTCGAAACATACCATACAATACGCCCTGCACGAGACCGCCTACCAGCAGATCGCCGGCTGGAAGCAATAACCGGAGCGCTCCTCGTCTCCCGATGCGTGTGCGGCCGGTCGATTCCCGCCGTTTGCGTTGCTGGGGGACGGCAACCGTTTCCATTCTCCCCGGAAAGGCGTCCCATGATCCGAACCATCCCGATCCTGCTGCTGGCGGGGTTCCTGGCCGTTTCGGCGGCCTCCGCCCAGAACCAGCTCGACCCCAAGCCCCTGGATATACGGAACGACCCGAACATCGATCTGTTTTTCGGAAACTGGCGGGATTCCATCCCGTTCAACACCCACGGCGCTCTCACCGAGCGGGCCGTCCTCACCCCCTGTGAAGGGGACGAGTGCAGACCGGTCCGCAAGGGAGCGGTGCTCACCGCGGCGAAACGCTTCTCCCGCGCCAGCCTTGACCCCCATGCCGCAACCACTCCCACGACGCTCAAGGGAGAGCAGGAGATATTCTACATCGAGTCCGGGACGGGAATCATTGCCGCCGGAAAGAAAACCGTGGAGCTTCGGGCGGGGATTTTCGTGCTCGTGCCGGAAGGGCTCGAGTTCACCATGACCAATACCGGCGATGACATGCTCTTCCTGTATCTCATCGCCGAGCCGGTCCCCCCGGGGTTCAACCCGAAGAAGGAACTGGTGGTCAAGGACGAGAAGACCATGCCCCTCCGGGACCAGGGATATCTGCGGGTGCACTGGAGCCATAACGGCAAGAACGTTTTTACCGCCGCCGACGGGCTCGCCACGTTGCTTTCGGTTAACTACATCACGTTCGACCCCATGACCATCGGCCAGCCCCACAGCCACGGGCCGAAGCTGGAGGAAGTCTGGACGGTGATCGAGGGACGGAACCTGGCGTTTCTCGGCAAGGAAATCCGCTGGCAGGAGGCCGGAGCGGCATACAAGATTCCGCCCACCGGCACGACGCCGCATTCCAATATCAACCCGGACGAAGAGCCCTGCCGGTTCCTCTATTTCTCCAAGCTGAAATAGAACGGTTTACGTTCCAGGGGCAAATAGTAAAAAAAGTAAGGCGTCCCGAAAAAAAGGAAACCATTGCCCGTGCCGAAGCGTGAAATTTATTAGATGGGGTGAATGAATTCTAAAAAAACCAACCAGCACGTTGGAAAAAGAATTATTCACCCCATAAGAAAGCCCTTGGAATAAGTTTTTTTCGGAAAGCCGAAAAAAAATAAAACCAAGGGCTTTTTTGTAAACGGGTATCGGGTTTGATCAGAAAACAGGGCCAAATCATGGCGAGCGCAGCCAAAACCCCCTTTCTCTACCCCATTCGTACCAGGGGCGGTACGAATGGGGACCCCGGGGCCTTGCGGCCACCTTCCCCCTTGCAGGCATAGTCGTAAACATAAGCCAGTAGCGGTGAACGGGTGTCTTGCGGTTCAGGCCGGAAAATATAACTCACCCCTCGCTCCCATTGTCGTAAAGATAAGGGGAAATAACCGGCGCACATGAGTACTAAAGATACGCAGTGGAGGCTTTGGCCGGTAACTCACCCCCTGGCCCCCTCTCTCCAGAGAGAGGGGGAACCGAGCCACAGGAAGCACCGAGACGGCTGATAACGGGTCATCCCCTCTATAGGATAGAGAGGGGACCGAGGGGCATTGTCGTAAACTTAAGGAAAATTCATGGTAAATCAAGGTCACTAACGAGCACATATCGGCGTAC
>JAWLHT010000026.1:0-27396 GCA_041690195.1 Candidatus Latescibacterota bacterium | reverse complement strand
GTGTGACCATGATATCGACTACACTCTGTGCAACAATGCATTACGATTCTCTCTCTGCTCGGAATTTTACTCCCATAAACTTGGGTAATGACAAGCTCCCAGAGAGAGGGGGAACCGAGCCACAGAAAGCACCGAGACGGCTGATAACGGGTCATCCCCTCTCTCACCGAGAGAGGGGAACGAGGGGTGAGTTATCTTTGCAGGCCTGAACCTCAAGACACCCGTTCACTATAAATCGCTTATGTGTGCGACTATGCCCCCGGTCCTTATCGCTCTTCCACCCGCCGCATCTTCTGCACCGTATCACCGTCCAGATTCCACACCGCATCAAAGAAGTTCTCCTTGAAGCTCCCCGGGCCTTTCGAGAGCGGAGCGGCCAGCTCTCCCGCGATGCCGTAGCAGGCCAGCGCCGCTGTAACCGCCGCGGTCCTATCCTGTTCCACCGCGGCGAACGCGCCCATCACCGAGGATGCCATGCACCCGGTTCCCACAATACTCCCCATCATGGCATGGCCGTTCTTCACCACGAACACCCGGACGCCGTCAGTGACAATGTCCTCGGGACCGGTGACCGCCACGGTCGCGGAACGGTCGCGGGCCAGATTGCGGGCCGCGCCCTCAAGCCCCTCCCCCACCTCGGTGGTTTCCACGCCACGGGTGACCACGTTTTCCCCGGCCAGGCGGGCGATTTCGGATGCGTTGCCCTTGATGATGTCAACCCGCACGGTATCGAGGATTCGGGCGGCTTCGGTGTCGCGCAGACGGGTGGCGCCCACCCCCACCGCGTCGAGCACCACCGGAATGCCCTTTTGATTGGCGGCCCGGGCAGCCAGGAGCATGGCGTCCACCAGTCCGGTGGTGAGCGTGCCGATGTTGAGCACCAGGGCCGAGGCGATCCCCGCCATTTCCGCAGCCTCCTCCGACGCATGGGCCATGACCGGCAGCGCCCCGAAGGCCCGGGTCATGTTGGCGCAGTCATAGATGGTCACCCAGTTGGTGATGTGATGGACCAGCGGCTTTTCCGCCCGCACCCGTTCCAGCAGTTCGTGATGCATGAATCCTCCAATAATTGGCGTTTCGCGCAGAGACGCGGAGAAAAAAGAGAGAAAAGAATGTCTCACGCAAAGGCGCAAAGACGCGAAGAAAAGATAAGGGAAAAAGAAAGACGCTGAAAAACGTCTGAATCAGTAACGCACATGATGTGCGTGATAACAGATGATGCAAGAAAAACCCGGCTGGGGCGGACGGGGTGGCGCTTTCCAACAAAAAACCACCCCGAAGGGTGGCGTCATGGTCCGGCGCCCCATAGCGCCGTTACGGTTCCCTCCGCCGGTATAACCCGGATCAGGTGCGATGGGTGTGATCTCAGCCGGATCGGAAGTCTCCCGTCCGGCACCCCAACCGGTATGTGCGGATAATATGGCGAACGGAGCGCCCCCTGTCAAGACTGAAGCGGGCGTTGTCCGCCGTTTTTGCCGTGCGGAAAGGGGACGGACTCAGAACGGTACGCTCCGGCATGGGCGGCCGGTTCCCTTCTCCTGACTCTTTCTCTGCCCCATTACTCGTTTACCCACGCAACTCCGCCCAGCGGCCAAATGGTTCGCTTATTCGAGGGTGAACAGGAAGTCGCAGACAGTCGCCTCCTCCATAATGGTCTGCGTCCGGGCCAGATTTATCCGGGGGTTGAATCCACGGGCGAAGGCGCCGTCCCGGCTGCAGGAAAGGCAGAACCCCAGGTTCTTCATTCCCATCCGCTCATACAGTTCGGCATACCTGCACCGGACAACATCGAACCGCAACACCCGTTCCGACTCCTCCAGCACGCGGATGGCGATGGCGTCATCCGCCGCCCATACCTCCCGGACCACCCGGGCCAGTTCGGCCAGGGAATTCCCGCCGTACCGCTCCGCCGCTCCCCTGCCCCCCTGCTCCGCATCCGCCTGAATCGCCCTGGTTGCAATCCCGATCGCTTGTTCCCATCCCATTTCCTCCGCGAACGCCTGGATCAGGGAGGCCGCCACCGGGGCCTGGATTTCCCGGCGCTCAAGATGGGTGGGAGCAAAGATGGACTGACTGCCGCTTTCTTTCATGCGCTCCTCCCCTTCTGTCGAACGATCACGGTGTGGACATGCGGCTAAACGAATGTCCGCAGGTGCCGCCCGGGGACTGCTCCGAATCCGGACTCCGCTCAGGGTATCCGCTCCAGAACGAACGGTTTCACCCGCAGGGCCACGGCGGTGATATCCTTCATTCCTTCTCCTACAACAGCCTGCCTTCCCGGAAAATCACGCTCGAAAGAGTGGGGAGACGGCTTTCGGCGAGAAAGTCCTCCCGGTTCTTCAGAACGAAATCGGCGTTATAGCCCTTGCGGGCAACATCCCACCGCAATCCGGCCAGAAGACGGAGCTTTTCCCGGCGGTCCACCGGGCGCCCGGTCAGGATGGCGATATCGATATCGCTGTCCTCACGGGCGCTTCCCCGCGCGTAGCTCCCGAAAAGGATTACGCTCACCGCGCAGGGGATGTCTTTCCGCACGATGTCCGTGATATCGTCAATCGCGGTCTGGGTATACATGTTTCGCTTTCCGTTCCGCTGACGCACGGGTGCGGACGGAATCCCCTTTCTACCCCTTGTAGAACGACCACAACGAGAGCAGGACCACGAGCACGCCCCCGGCGCTGTAGATGACCAGCGGCAGACTCACCACCCGGTTGTCGGTCTGGATGTTCATGATGATGAGGTCCTGCGCGCCCCAGCCGAGCACGATGACCAGAAGGGTGAGGAGCAGGACGCCCCACCGGCGAAACACCGCCAGCGCGGCGAGGAACACGATGAGGAACATGGCCGGGTTTTCCAGGTTGAGGTTCCGCAGATGCTCCATGATACCGGCGATGAAATCCGCCATGTCGTCTCCTCCGTCTTTCCGGGTTCAGCGCCGTCGCGGCGGGCTCGTTCACCGGAGCGTTTTACCGGCCAGTTCCATGATCTTCCCGGCCACCGCCTGCGGGTCCTCCATCTCCTCCAGGGGAACAGAGATGAGAATGGAGCCCTCGACCCATGGATGGGGGTAAATGTCATAATGAATTTTCAGGTTCTTTTCGGCGAAAGCCCGGGTCGATTCAGGGTCCAGGGCGATCCAGAAAGGGGTCAGCGGAAACTGGGCGGCATACTCGTCCGACCAGCCGAAAAAGAGGGAGCGGTCCCCCCCGGAGCGGAGGGCGTAGCCCATGAGCCCCCGCTTCTTATCCCGGACATAGATGATGCTCAAGGGCTCGGTGTCGTATTTGCTCAACATGAACCGGACCGTGTTGACCATGTCGGTCTTGCGGGACTCGCCCAGTTCGAGCACATGGGGCGCTTCAGAATCTGCTCCGGCGACTTTGCCGCGGACCTTTCCCGAGATGGTCTTCACCCCCCTGGAAATATCCTCGCGCTTGTGCCAGGCGACAAGGGCCACCGGAAGAAGCCCGGCCCCGAGCAGGGCCTTGCCCCTGCGCCCGGAGAGTAACTGCTTCAGCTTGTCGAATTTCATGGAAGCCTCCGTTTTTTGAAAAGAAGGAGCCAGAAGTCAGAATTCAGGAGCCAGGAAAAAAAGCAAAAAGGGCCACCGATTGTACCAGTTATTCCAGACTGAACTGCAAATCTGAATTGGGATGCGGGGGATAAAGACAGGATGAAAAACGGATAAAGGAATCGCGTACCCGCCGGTTTTGGCTTTCATCATCTTTTTTATCCCATGCATCATGGGGTAATCCCGCGCATCCCAATTCAGACAATCTTTTTCCGGGGTATTCACGCTCACCACTCAGACAATCACCGTCCTGCACTCACTTTTTCGGGGCGGCGAAGATCACCTTGCCGGTCTCGTCATAGAGCATGAGGGATGACGCGGGCCGCTGTTCCATGATTCCGGTCTTCTCGTTCTTTACACTGGTTCCGCCCAGGGTGGCGCGGGCTTTCCCGGCGGCGTCGTAGAGTTCCATGATCGGTTCATTATCCAGCACCAGGCCCAGGTTCTCCCGGACCGTGCCGTTTCGGTCGAGGAATCGTACCGTGGGATTCCCATTGCCGGTGACCCCGATGGAGAGCCCGGCCTTGGTGGCGCGGTCAAAGAGATCGAGATGCGGATTCCCGTCGCCGTCGATAAGCATTCCCACCGGGTTTTCTCCTTCGGCGTGACGGAGGAGGACGGCGGGTTCGCCGGTCCCGGCCAGACGAAGAGACAGTCGGTCGAGGTTATTGTTGTCATAGAGGGACAGCCCGGGGACACCGTCCCGGTTCACCAGGAGCCCCGCCCGTATGCTGCGGTCCCGCTCGTGCAGGGTAACCCGGGCGTTGCCCTGGGCGTCCAGCGCCATTTCGGAGCGGGTGATCCCGTTGACGTCGGCCAGCGCCACCAGCGGGATCCCGTCCTTCGTGAGCTGCATTCCCGCCCTGAACCGGCCGTCCGCGCCGAATAGGCTCAGCGCGGAGGAACCGTCGGCCTCGCAGCTCAACGCGGCGCGCGGCTTCTCGGCAGCGTCGAAAAACCGGATGTCCGGCTCGCCGTTCTTCCCGAGCGCCACAACCGCGCGATACTTCCCGGCCTCGTCCGCCAGGATAAGACGGGGCTGACGGTCCGCTCCCACAGTCAGCGCGCCCCGGAGCTTCCCGGCGCCGTCCTTCAGATGAAAGCCCTCGGCCACCACGGTCTTGGCCTGAATGACCTCGGTGCGTTGGGCGTCCGCTTCCCGGATGGAAAACAGGCGCTGGGAAACCATCCCCCCGAGAAACCCGGAAACCGACACCGCCGCGAGGAGCACGGCGAAACGTGTATTGTTCAACATGATGAATCCTTTCAAAACAGGTAAAGATGTGTTTCTCGCAGAGTCGCTGAGAACGAAAAGAGAGAAAAGACATATCTCACGCAAAGCCGCGAAGACGCAACGGAACAGATAAGGAAAAAAGAAAGACGCGGAAAGACGTCTGAATCGGTGATGCGCGCGATGGACATGATAAAAGATGATGAACGTCAAAAACCGGCGGCTCTCCGGTTCAAGCCGGGCGAGGCATGCCTTGCCCCTACGGTCTCCCCCATTGTGCCTTTGACCCTTTGCCCTTTCTTTTTGTCTTATCTTTTCACTTTGGCTCTCTGGCTCTCTGGCTCTTTGGCTCTTTGGCTCTTTGGCTCTCCCTTTCACTTTCCGTCGTAATCCGAAATTACCCGGTTGCGGCCTTCGGCCTTGGCGCGGTAGAGGTGACGGTCGGCGCGCTGGGTGACATGGGCGGGCTCCAGGTCGCCGGGCTCCACCTCGGTCACCCCCATGCTGACCGTGACCGGCACCCGTTCTCCCTCGTACTCGAACACCGTTTCCGCAACCAGACCGCGAATCTTCTCCGCCACGTCAATGCCGTTGTCGAGGGGTGTCTCGGGCAGGATCACCACAAATTCCTCGCCGCCGTACCGGGCGAACACGTCGGGCTTGCGGAGGATATCCCGGACCTTTCGGGCGATGGCCCGGAGCACCCGGTCCCCGGCGTCGTGGCCGTATCGGTCGTTCACCTTCTTGAAATGATCGATATCCAGGAAAATCAGGCTGAACGGTTTCTTATAGCGCTTGTACCGCTCCAGTTCGGCGGCGATGCTCGACTCGTAGGTGCGGCGGTTGAAAATCTCGGTGAGCGGGTCGCGCTGGATCTCCTCCTGGAGGGTCTTGTTTTTGTCTATCACTCGCCCGATAAGCGTGCGGAAATTTTTCTTTACATTCTCACTTTCCTGCTGGGCCTGTTCGATGCGGACCGCTTCTTCCCGACGGCGTTTCTGGAGCGCGCTGGTCATCTTTGCGAGCTGGGAGACCACAAAGGTGCGCAGGCTCTCGAAATCCGGAGAAGTCAGAACGGATTCCCGGAATATCTTGATCTCCGATTCCAGGCTTTCGTTGAAACTGCTGCCGTCCAGGTGAACCTCCGCGGTACACGTGGCGTTGGCAGCCAGTTCCTTCTCCATTTCCAGGAGCCGTTCGCTGACTTCCTTGAGGAAAGCGGTTACCTGGTCCTTTTCCCCCACCGCCCGATGCACATATCCTTCCACCACGGAAAGAATAAAGGTTTTCTGCGCAATGAGGGCGTCCAGATCGCGGCTCCGGCTCACATGCTCCTTGGCCAGGTGCACGCTGGCCCTGAAATCCTCGCCCAGAATGCGCTGCAGGTCGTCCAGGGCGACCGCCAGTTCCTCCCTGAGCCGGGGAAAGACATCCCCCGGAGGAGAGGGCTTCTCCCCCCGGGCGAAAAAGGATTTCACCCGCCCCACTCCCCGGGATTCTTCTTCTGCCCGCTCCGGACGTTTGCGCGCCCCCCCCAGGTCCTCCTTGAACATGCGGTCCCGGAGCTTTTTCATGCACTCTTCCAGACGATCCGGGGCCGCGCTGTCCTGCAGGACCGACGCGCACTCCTCAAGACCGTCGTTAAAGGACTCGTTCTCCGGGATGCGGGCCAGGTTGACCAGGGTGAGCCCCAGCCGCTTGAACGCGTCACGCTCGCGGTTGAAGTCCATCTCCATGGAGGTCATCTGGTGAATCAGGTCCCGGCGCTTTTCCTCACCGTTTTCGAGAAGCAGCTTGAGCGACGCGAGTTCGTTTTCGGAAATCGTTTCCGCCTGGCTGTTGGCCCGTTCCAGAAGGGCGGTGATGTCCTTCCGTTTGGACAGGGTCCGGGCCAGATTGGCCAGGGTGAGGGCCTTGCCTCCGGCGGAAATCTGCTTTAGAGTCTCGGCCAGCGCTTCCGAGAGCCCGGTAATGTCCATAATCGGCTTTTTTTCTGGCATTGTACCATACCTGGTGATGTTCGGTGATGAATCGTCGCTCCTCTGCCCTTGTCCCGCTCCCAACAGGCGAGAAAGGGCACAGCGTGTTTTCCCGGTATCGGCATTGACCCCCGCCCCGCCAGGAGGGTAACCGGCCGGTCCGCGAGACGGCGCGATTCAACCCCCGTGTTGTGCGGGCAAGACCATACCTTTTCCTATATGTTCCACAGATAGGTCAGCTTCATCTGGAGCATGCGGTCCTTCGTATTGCGCCGCGTTCCCAGTCCGGTTTCCCGGTTCTCGTTATATACAATATAGATGTGGCTCTTTGGGGAATAAATATAATCGAAGAGCAGGTTGGTGGAAATTTTTTCGTCGGCGTCGTTCCACTGGATATAAGCTTTGGCGAACATCTCCGTGGTGAAGCAGTAGGTCCACCGTCCCGCCAGCACATTGGCCGTAAGCGACCCGTAGCGCAAGTCCAGGTCGTTCCAGGTCCAGGACAGGTCCATGTTCAGGTGCATGTTGATCCGGGTCCGGTTGGAGAGGGTCACCTGACGGCTTTCCCCGTCGAGCTGCTCTCCCCAGCGGTAGGCGACTCGTCCGGCGACCGGACGGCTGGAATTGGACTGGAGTGATACGGAGCGGTAGTCCGCCGTGTAGCGGCCCGGAGCGATCCGGATGTCCCGGATGTAGTCCTCCGCCGGCACAAAATCGTAATCCCGGTTCAGAGTGAAGGAGAAGCTGTCCCCGGTCATGGCCGCGACAGTCACCCGGGCGTCCATCTCGCGGGTTTCCAGCATGTCCGCCCGGTCGGTGGTGTAGACCAGCGAGTTCTGGAGCGAGACGCTCTTGACATACCGGTTATTGATCCATTTGGTGAATCCGAGCGTCCCGTCGCTCTTCTTGATGCTACCCCGGCGGACGTAGCCCATCTGCGGATTGAAGAGCGAATCAATGGTGGTGTAGCCCGCCGATATGTTCATCCAGTCCTTCCGGAACGATGCTTTCACGTCTCCGGCCAGGTCATGCCCCCGGTCATTCTCTTCGAAGGTGCGGGCCAGCGACCCCTTGGCGTAAAACTCGTCGGTGAACGCGAGATAGGCGTCGCCGCCCACCGTACGGGACCAGTCGTCGGAATCGGCCTGACGGTTCAGGGCCATGAGCCCGATATAGGAGTTGGAGAAAATATCCCGCTTCAGCCGGAACGCGGTGTAGTTGGTGGAGGGAACCTTGCCGCCGGTGTCGAGGGCGGTCCGCTCGCTCTGGATGTTCATGGCCCCGAGGGAGTATTTCCCCACGCGGCCCGCCACCTTCGCGCCGCCGTAGAGGGGCGTCCGTTTTCCGTTCTGGATGCCGATGGTGCGGGAGTTGAAGAGGATGAAATCGGCGTCCTCGTCATAGTACTCCCCCGCCGAGGAAATCATGCTGAAATTGAAAAGACCGGCGTTCTCCAGGAAAAAGTCCCGCTTCTCCGGCAGATAGATGTTGAAGCGGGTGACATTCACCACCTCCTGCTCGGATTCCACCTGGGCGAAATCCGTGTTCCAGGTGGCGTCTACGGTCAACTGGGGGGTGACATGGTACCGGACATCCAGCCCGGCGTCGAACTCGGAGTCCCGGCTGTCCGGACGGTATACCCATGACCCGCCGCTCCGGGCGTAGGGCTGCACCTCCAGGTTCACCCGGGGCGCGGGCGGCCGGATGTTGGTCAGCACGGCGTAGAGCCCGCCCTTGAACTTGCCGTCATGCCCCAGACTCCGCGGGATGGGCGCGAGATAGGTTTTTTCGTTGCGGTGACGGATGTTGCGGCTGATGTTCAACCCCCACTCCACCACCTCACCCTGGCGGTACTTGAGAGACTTGAAGGGGAAAGCCATCTCGGTGGCCCAGCCCTTTTCGTTCACCGTTGACTTCACCCGCCAAACACATTCCCAGCTCTTGTTGATATCGCCGCCCTGGTCGCTGATGATGGCGTCGCCCTTCACCCCCAGCGGATTGGTGACAAAGGCGTAGCAGTTGCGGAAATCCCGGAAGGTGTCGATGAGCAGCTCCACGACGTCGTCGTTCCAGATATCTTTGTCCTGACGCATGGCCGAGGCGAACAGCTTGTCCGGCTCCGAATCATAGGCCTGGATTCCGAAATAGATGGTGTCGTCATCCTGCATCACCATGAGCCGGGTCTTCTCGCTGGAGGGCTCCCGATCCAGCGGCTCCTGCTGGAAGAAGAATTCCTCGTATACCGCGGCCTCTTTCCAGGCCGGGTCGTCCAGACGGCCGTCCACCACGATGGGACTGCTTGCCGTGCGGACTTCTATGCGGATATCGGGGCCCTGAATGTCCTGCGTTGCGTCCTGCGCCGCGGCGGTCAGAACCGGAGCGGCGGCCATCGTTACAGCGATTCCATAAAACAGCAGCGATCTCCATTTCAGCATGGGGTGAACCGGGTCCCTTTCATGGGTTGGAGGGTGATGGGTGAAAACGGCTTGTTATAATGAGGGGAAACTATTGTCTGAATTGGGATGCGCGGGATTGAAACAGGATGAAAAAACGGATAAGAGAATCTCACATCCGCCGGTTTTATCTTTTCATCATCTTTTATCCCGCTTTTATCCCCCGCATCCCAATTCAGACAATCTTTTTCATCTCCTCCCTCTCCGCAACGCTCCGATCTCTTTCAGCCGTTCCAGCCGGGGACCCGAGATGAGGCCATCGGAGTCCGGCGGGACATTCAACAGATAGTTGGCATTGCGTGACTCAAAGCGTTCGAGCAGATTCACGATATCCCGGGCGCTCCGGACATCGGAGGGTTTCTCCAGGGTGCTCCAGAACCATCCGCGGGAGAGCTTGTCGCACACCTCGGCGGGCAGGGTGTTGTCTTCCGCGGGCTCGGTTTTGGGGTCCCAGGGTATTTCATAACTGAGCACGTCGGATTCCACCAGATCATGAGCGTTGTTGCCGACAATTAGGCAGTCCGGCTGGAGGCTCCGGATATGCGCCCGGATTTCCCCCCAGGCGGGATAGGTGTACTTGTTCCTGTACTGGTCGATCCACAGGAGATCAATGGGGCCGTAATCCGTCAGCAACTCCGTCATCTGCTTTTTGATGAATCCGGCGTAATCTCCCGCCGCTTCCGGGGGAAGGCCGTGCAGGTCCGGCTTGCCTTCGGGAACTTCCCTGCCCCAAGGGGACGCCGAGAAGTTTCCGGGGAAGCAGTAATAAAATCCCACTTTCATGCCCCGGGCCCGAAAGGCGTCCACGAACTCCCGGACGATGTCGCCCCGTCCGCCCTTGTAGTTTTTGAACGCGGCGATGTCGTGGGTGGTATGTTTGCTGTCCCAGAGGCACCACCCGCCGGTATGCTTGACCGTCAGCACCGCGTATTTCATTCCGGCGGCTTCGGCGGCCTCCGCCCACTGACCGCAGTCCAGCTTTCCGGGACGGAACAGCGCGGGATCCTCGTAGCCGTTGGCCCATTCCAGGTCCACGAAGGTGGCCATGTTGAAATGGAGAAACAGGCCAAACCCGAGCTTCTGAAACTCCTTCTGCGCCCCCGACAGTTCCGCGGACCGGACCGGCGAAACGGCAAGGAACAGGAGCGCCATGAGAACGCACAGCTTTCGAATATGCATGATGGGTCACTCCTTTTCCGTGATTGACCGGAATGCCGGTCTGAATGGGGATGCGCGGGGAACACCCCGGAAAAAAACACCTGTCTGAATTGGGATGCGGGGGATAAACGCAGGATAAACGCGGGATAAAATACTCCGCATTCCCGCTGTCTTCTGTCTTTCATCCTCTTTTATCCCAGGCATCCCGCGCATCCCAATTCAGACAGGTCTTTCATCACCTGATCTTTTTACGGGCAAGCCTCCTGAACTTCAGCTTCCGGGCTCCGAAATTAATTAAAAGCCCGATTTCCAGATCAAACGCGGTCAGATAGTTCAGACACTGTGAAAGATGAACATCCTCGATTTGCGAAACGGCCTTGAGTTCAATCATGATGGACTGGTTCACGAGAAAATCGACCCGGCGGGTGCCGACCTGTGCGCCTTTGTAGAAAACCGGGATTTCCTGTTCCCGCGCGAACTCGAACCCACACCCTTCCATTTCCAGGGCCAGACAACGCTGATAGATCACTTCCTGAAACCCGTTCCCGAGCGTGTTGTGCACCTCCATCGCGCACCCGATAATCCGGCCGGTGATATCGGAGTGCGGAAGATCGGGGTTAGCCCATTCCTGACTCATCGTGGCGCTCCTGATGAACTCCTGCCTGCTTTCTGATGTTGGCGGATATTCCCGCGCTCCCCATCTGAATGGTGAAATGCGGAAAAAATACCTGTCTGAATTGGGATGCGGGGGATGCATGGGATAAAAGAGGATGAAAGACAAATGACGGTGGATGTGAGATTCTTTTATCCGTTTTTCCATCCTGTCTTTATCCCTCGCATCCCAATTCAGACGTTATTTCCCGTACCTCCCGTACTCCACAGCCTCATCGTACATGGCCACGACATTCTCCGGGGGAAAGTCGGCGAGCATGAGGTCGTGGGAGGGCGCGAGGCAGAACCCGCCGCCGGGGGCGAGAATGTCGATGACCCGCCGCACCTCGGCGCGGACTTCCTCCGGCGTGCCGAAGGGGAGCAGGTGCTGGTGGTCTATGGCGCCGTGGAAGGTGATGAAATCGCCGTAATCCTTTTTCAGGCGGGCCAGGTCCATGCCCCTGGGGCGCGGCTGGACCGGGTTGACCGCGTCCATGCCGATGTCCACCAGGTCGGGAATGATGGACCACACCGAGCCGCAGGAGTGAAACATGGTCTTCATGCCGTAATCGTGCCCCAGGTCGCTGAACCGCTTGATGATGGGCCGGAAGAACTCCCGCCACATGTCCGGGGAGATGAACAGCGCCTCCTGCGTGCCGAAATCGTCGCCGAAGAAGAAGATGTCCAGCAGGTCGCCGCAGTTGTCGAAGAATTCGAGGCAGCATTCCCAGTAGAAAGCCGCCACCTTCTCGTTGAGTGTCTTGATGACCTCCGGGTGGGTGTACATCTTCATGAGATACTCTTCCATGCCCATCAGCTCGGTGGCGTCGGTCCAGACCACCACCCAGGGGCCGCCGATGATGGAAAACTCCGCCCAGGCCTCGCACTGCGCCCGGCAGTGCTTTGAGGTGAACCAGGCGGGGTCCGGCCAGGGATAGCGTTCGATGTCCTCCACGGTCTCCGCTCCGGCCAGGGGATGGGAAAGCGGCTGGCCGTATTCCAGGCCCGCGCGCTCCACGCCCCAGAAATTCCGCACGTGGCCGTTGGGCAGCGCGATCATCTCCGGCCCGATGTATTCCTGGCGTACCCTCCGGAAATCGATATTGAGCCGCCGCATGAGCGCTTCCTCGTCCGGGACGCCGGTCGCTCGGCACAGGATTTCGGTGAGTTCCGGAGAAGCGCCATACCAAAGCGGAACCCGGTCGGGCTCGCGGTGCTCGAAGGCTGTCCGCACACGTTCCTTTGATGTCATGAACCCCTCCCTGTTCGGATTTGTCTTATCTCCCCGATATACTATACAACCGGGCGGTTGCAAGTGCAACAGGAATCAGGCCGTAAACCGCCGTTCGCGGGTGCAGACGGTCATTCCGGAGCCGGAAGCGCGCGACGGCCGGATGGGTCAGTCAGCGCCGGGAGATGATGAAAAGCGATCCCGTCCCTTTCCGCTCCTTTGAACCCATCTGCCGCCTCCGGCGGCATCTCCCTTCTTTGCACTCATCACCGATTCTCCGCATCGGCGATGGGATCCGAGCCGTTTCCCGCTTTCTCAGTTACCCTCCTTGACAAGGGATGACGCTATGCTGCAGGCTTTTTCCGCCCCCGGGGGGAAGGTGGCCCGACAGAACAGGAAGAGGACTGCCTTCCCGGCGTACCGCCCGGACGTTTGCAGCACCCGTTCACTGCTTTTGGCTTCTGTTTACGACTATGGGTCAGGGGGTGAGCTGGTACGGGATTTCGGGATCGGTACGCCGGGCTTTTCCGCGGAGTGCGAGGGTCAGGCGAGGATATCCGGGTCACGACGGAGGAGGTCTTCCAGGACGGTTTCGAAGGCGCGACGCTGGTCGCCGGTCAGCTCCTCCCCGGCCACCTGGGAGAAGAACGCGGCGAAGAGGTCGGATTCGGAGAGGCGGCGGTGGTCGCCGGTCACACCCCGGACATCTCCCGCCGCAAGGGACCAGGGGCGCTCGACATGGAGGACGTTGGGGTAGGCCTCGCGGAGCTTGTCCATGACATTCAGGATGGGCTCGCGGTCGAGCAGACTGACCATGAGATAATCTTCACGGGCCGTGTCCTCCGGAGCGCGGGCCAGCACCTCTGCCAGCGTCCCTTCGATGCGCCGGAGATCCCGACGGGGCGCCAGTGAAACCGGTTCCGCCGTGCAGGAGCCGTCCGCGGCCATTTCCGCTACGAGCACGGCTTTGTGGTGTTCCGCTTCGGAGAAGGAGTATTTCAGCAGGGAACCGGAATACCGCAGCGTCCCTCCCATGACTTGGGGACGGTGCAGGTGTCCGAGGGCGACGTAGTCGAATCCCGCCAGACATTCCGGAGATACCGCGCCGGCCCCTCCGATGCTCAGGGGGCGCTCCGACTCGCATCCCTCTCCCCCCGCCACGAAAGCATGGGCCAGAAGCACCGACCGGACACCGTCGGGATGCCCGCTCCGGACCCGGTCTGCCAGCGCCCGAAGCGCCGCCTCGTGCCCGTCGATATCCTCAAAGCCCAGCCGCTCTCGAACCACCGGGGGTTCGGCATAGGGCAGCGCATAGACGTGCACCGGACCGTGCGCGTCATGAAACACCACCTTCGGCGGTTCCGGGGAAAGCGTTCCGGCGACATGCAGCCCCTGTCCGGTCAGGAGGCGGGAGGCAAATCCCAGCCGCTCCGGACTGTCGTGATTTCCGGCGATGAGCACCACCGGCACCCCGAGGCCCAGCACGATTCTCTCCAGAACATCGTCCAGCAGTTCCACCGCCTCCCGGGGCGGAACCGCACGGTCATAGACATCTCCCGCAATCGCCACGAAATCGGGACGAGCCTCCCGGACCAGTTCGACGAACCGGTCCAGGATATACGCCTGGTCCTCGGTGAGGTGAACGTTGAAAAGAATGCGTCCGAGATGCCAGTCGGCGGTGTGGATGAATCGCACGGAATGCTCCTGTGATATGGTATTCCGGGAGTTTGGAACGGTTTGCCCGCTCCGATGCTACTTCCGTTTTCGCCGCCATTTCTCCATGACCGCCTGGGCCAGTTTCACCTCGCTGGTGGAGATGCCGAGGCTGCGGGCGATATCGACCGTGCTCCGGCCCTCGGCGGCGAGTTCCGCCACGGCCCGGTGAACCGCCGAGGCGCCGGGATCCTCCGTCTCCAGTCCGGCATCGCGGACAAGGTCTTCCACGGCGCGGGCGCGGACCGCGAGGATGAGTTCGACCTCGGTGCGGGTCAGGTCGGCGAGACGGGCGATATCCACGGGGTCCCGGCCTTCGCGGCGGAGACGGGTCACCAGGGCCTTGACCTCTTCGGTGATGGGCTGGCGTGATAGCTCTCCGGAGGCGCTCTCTTCCCGACGGGAGGAAAAAGCCGGATAGTCCGGGACGGGAGCGGATTGCTCCGGCTCCGTGACAAAGGCCGGCTCAACGGGAAACGGACGGTCCGAGTCATATGGCCGTCCCGGCCCGGGGTCCGGGCGGGAAGGAGCGGACGCGGAAAGGCGCGGGCCGGACGACCGGGGTTCATCCGGGGATGAGGAGGATTCCCGCCGGCGCCGGGTGATCTGACGAAGGCCGCGTTCGGCAATCTCCCGGTCGTCCAGAGAGAACTCGTCCTCTTCCTCGGTCATGCGGCCGACCTCGGTCAGAAAATCCGGGGAAAGGTTCCGGAGACGGCGTTTCCGCAGCCACCATGCCACCGCTCCGAGTCCGGCGGCCAGCAACAGGGATGCCGCTCCGACCCAGTAATACCCCCGCCGTATCTGGGTCGAGATACGACGGTCCAGTTCATCCAGCGTCGCGTCTCCGACCGCTGCGCTGTCCGGAAGCCCCACCGTGCTTTCCGGACGGGCCGCGACGGTGATAACGCTGTCGGGACCGGCCGCGGCGCTGTCGGCCCGGGCCGGAACCTGTGCCAGGAGGGCCCGGTATTCCTCCGGGAGCATGATGGAAAGTTCGGTAAGCGGCTCGCCGGGGTTGATCTCCCCGACCGCCGCAACGAACCTTCCCCATTCGATAAGGGCGTCCGAAGTGTTCCCCATCTTCAGGTTCGCCCAAGCCAGCAGCCCGGTGGCGTCATGAAACCCCGAGGAATCGGCAAGCGCGGCCAGAAGATTCTTCCGCGCGGCGGCGGGGTTCCCCTGACGCAGCCGGATACGGGCGGCATAGTAATACCCCAGCACCCGGGTCCGTGGAGATTCGACCGCTCGGCGCAGTTCCAACAGGGCCTCGTCATTGCGGCGCTCCGTGTACAGGGCGATTCCCCGGGAGAGCGGACCGGATGCGGCCTCCTGCGCCGTTGCGGTCCCCTGCCCCGCCCCCAGCAGCAGACATCCCGCCAGCGCCGCGGGAACAAGCCACGACGCGGGCAAGACGCTCCACTTTCCCGTTCGACGATTGCTCATGCTTCCCCCCGTCCCAGGGCCTCGCGAAGGATGGACAGCTCCTCCTCCAACAAGCGGATGCGTTCGTTCTGGTGCTCGATGATGCGCCGGATGTCGTCCAGCTTCTTCGCGGTCAGGAGATCGTTCTTTTCCAGAGAGAGTACCCGCAGTTCCAGAGGATGGTTCCGCTCCGTCCGGGACTCCGCGATTCCGGGCTTCGGATCCCCCGGGTTGCGTTCCCCGGCATGGGCCGGATTTCGTCGGACCTGCGATTTTACGGACAGTGTCGGCTCTACCGGAAAGGTCCCGCCCGGTTCCCCGTTCCGCCGCACGTTGCGGAAGGGGTTCTCGATCATCGCCTCCAGATCCATTTCATCGTCAATCATGGCTTCCTCACGGATTATTTGGGCAATGGCATGATCCGCCGGCGCGCCCGCCGACTCAACTCCCCGCTCCTCACAGCCGCCCCAGGAGCCGCTCGATGGCAGCGGCATGGGGGCCGCGACGGTCCCGCAGGTGCTCGGCGCGTTCCCTCGGGGTTGACGGGAGCCGGGGAGGGGGCAAATCGGGTTCCGTCGCGGGAGAGGGGGCCTCTTTGGGAACGGTTTTCCTTCCCGGGCCGGCCAGGGTCCGGGACGCAAGCCCCTGCTGAAATCGTCCCCTCATATAATGATGCAGGAGTGAAACGGCGGCGAATCCGGCGGTCAGCGCCAACACCGTATTCACCAGAGCGGCTTTCAGCCCGTCGTAGGGGTCTTCCACCGGCTGCTCCGGACGAACCCTGGTTCGGGCGGCATACTCCACCGCCGATTCCGCCTCCGGGGAACGTACCGAGACACTATCCGCGCCGTTTCCTGGAGCGGCCAGGGAAGCCGCACCCGACAGGACGATCCAGAGCCATACCATCAGCATCGCAGTTTTCACACCGTCTCTCCCCGTACATGCTTTTCCGTCTCCGGTAGTATACACTGCCTTGATGTCCAAGACAAGACCGAAGGGGACTTTGCGGGGATATCTTTCGCGGGCGTTTTACGGAATGCGCCGAGCCGGTGAAAAACTCCGTCTTTTCCATGTCGATCGATACAGGGGAATATTTTCTTTCCGAAACGTCGCCTGCTGTTCTTTCCTCCCTTCTCACCCCCCCATCACAGGTGCGGGCAGGACTTTCCCGACTCTCTCTCCCTTCCCCTCCAGCGGCTTACGATATTACTTGACAGAACCGCCAAAACGCTCTACCATACATCTTGTTCCGGGGGTGTAACCCCCGGAACGCTCTTAACAGGCGAGCATGGGAGAGCCTCCTTCGGGAGGCTTTCTCATATGAACGCTATCCGCACAATATCTTGGGGTCAAGGTCTTCTTCTACTACCCCATTTTGTGCACAACACCAATCGCCTATCCGAGGGTTTCCAGTGTAACGCACTGTGCTACCGTCTGTTTGGCTTCTGATATTTTCATAAAATATGCGCTTGACTAACGTACGTTATGTGTCTATATTTACGGCGTCAGGTTTCGAGGACGCTTCACCCTTGCCGAACCGGAGCATTCCATGTGGCAGCATTACCTCTCCCGGATTCTTGTTATCGTTGTGGCCTTGAACGTCTTCGCGCTCGGGGTTCTCCTGGTATTTCTGGTGAATTTCCGTATCAATATCCGGAGGCGAGTACTGGAACGCGAGTTTGCCCTGCGCCTGCTTGTCGCCGTGCAGAAATCGGCGAGCACCGAGGAAGTGGCGCGTCATACCGGTCTGCCGGTTTCCGATGTCTCCGAGTACTGCCGGGTACGCGGAATCGAGACCCCCGAGGAACGGACCTCCCGGCTGGAGCTCATCCGCCAGCGGAAAGAAGAGGAAGCCCGCCGCATCATGGAAGAGGAAGCCCTCTGGCGGTCGGAACAGGAACGAATTACCGCCGAACGTCAGCGCGAAAAAGAACAGGAGGCCAAGCGCCGCCGCGAACGGATGAAGAAATTCGGGGTGGTCTGACCGCTTCCCCGTCAGGGCGGTTGCGCCGGTTCAAAAGCCCCGGACAGTACTTTCGGACGAAGCGAGCCGGAGTACCCGTAGATTCACCCGTCTGTATTTCCCCCTTCTCGTGATGCCGGACACACATCCGGATCAATGGAGCAACATACATGGAATTAAAAGACCGACTCAGCTATCTCATGGACCGACGGGGCGTTCCCAACGCGGCGGAACTGTCCCGCATGACCGGACTCACCCAGGTGGCAATCCGCAACTATATGCGCGGCATAAAAGTGCCCAATGCTCAGGCGCTGGTCAAACTCTCCCGTGCGCTCAATACAACCACGGACTATCTTCTTTCCGGAACCCCGCGTCGTCCGGACCGAATTCCCCTTCTTTCCAAAATACCCGCCGGCGACCCGGTGCTCTGGACCGACGGCGAATATCCGGCCTCCTTCGGCGACGAGTACCTTGACCGCGGTGATGTCACGGACCCGAATGCCTACGCGCTCATCGTGGACGGTGACAGCATGAGCCCGCGGATCAACTCCGGCGACATTGTCATCATCTCTCCAAACACCCCGGCAACCAACCGCTCCATTGCAGCGGTTGCCATCAAAGGCGAAGAGCGCACCCTCAAAACCGTAGTATACCTCCCGGGCCAGAAAGTGCTCCTCCAGCCCGAGAATACGGCATTTGAACCCCAGGTGCTGGAGGAACGCGACGTTGTTATACTGGGGCGAGTCATCGAACGCCGGGAACGACTCTGATACATTGCTCCCCCAAAAGTGTAATCCGTCCCAGACCGGAGATACCAGGTACTCTTTAAGGGTGGATTCAGCAGCCAAAAAACCCTTGACAGCTATGTAACTGGCCAGTATACTACAGTTGTGATAGGTGTTGACACGGAAAACTATGGTACAAACATCTATTATAGAGGTTCGGATTCATTCATACATACTATCGATGGGGAGTTAACACCAGTATAAGCTATAGTTGTTCATGCTATTATACCGGAAGCACTTTTTCCGCGTCATCGTTTCCGGCAGTCCATACTTTCTCCCCCTTCGATATCGCCTCCATGGCTGTCATGGAGTTTTTTGCTATGGATGAAACTTTTTTTCATCCGTTCGGCATTGATATGAATGATCCGATTCTCAATCAATGGTACGGGAAACGCGTCCCGGTCGGCAGTTCCAGTCATCCTTCCGGCCACAAACGATTTCAGGCATGAGGGTTGGAGCATGAAAGACGGATTATACACCATTGGAGAGTTCGCCTCTCTCCTCGGTGTCTCCAAAGCGGTGATCTACAAGTGGGAGAAGGAAGGGAAGATCAATCGGGCCCAGCGGATTAAGCGCGGCAAAACCATGTACCGCTTCTACACCACGGATGATATCCGCGATGTCCGTATCAGAATGAATCTCCAGGCTCCCTCCACCCGGAAACGGCGGCAGCTCTTCCTCAACTTCAAGGGCGGCACCGGGAAAAGCGTTATTAGTTCCAATTACGGCTATCGGCTGGCCCAGCATGGGTACAAGATCCTCATGGTGGACCTTGATCCCCAGGGACATCTGACGAAGTGCCTCGGCACAAATCCGGAGTCTTTCTCCAAGACGCTCTTCGATGTCATCATCAACAAAGACCCGATCCAGAGTGCCATCGTCTCTACTGGAATGTCCACACTGGACCTTATTCCGGCCAACCTCGGGCTTTCGCCCATCGAACTTTCCCTTACCAACCTCCACGCCAGGGAGTACAAGGTACGTCGCGCCCTGGCCGATATCGAGGATGCCTATGATATCATCATCATGGACGCTCCGCCCAATATCGGCCTTTTGAACCTGAACGCCATACTTTCGGCCGATGACCTCCTTGTACCGGTACTGGCTGATTTTCTCAGCTATGACGGTCTTAAAATTCTTTTTGAGACCCTGCGTGAAATCGAGGACGATTTCGAGTTTGTACTGAAGAACATCTACATCTTTCTGAACCGCTTCAACGAGAGCATGAACATCTCCCTGCGGAGCCGGGACGCCATCCGTAAGAACTATTCGGAGTTTGTGTGCGACACGGTGATCCGTCAGAACACCACATTGTCTGATTCCACGGCGCATGGCAAGTCCATATTCGAGTACGCCCCGAATTCGCGCGCGGCGGGAGACATCAACAAACTGGTGAACGAGATATTCAACCTTTGAGCGGCACTTTGTGACACACACAATATAGACTGACAAATAATGACAGTCTAATATATAACATGGCATTATACGGCATAGCACAACACAACACACAAACAATGACAATAGCAGAATATGCCATGGCACGATCAGATAGTCCAATAATGGCAGTACTGTTTTCACCATGCAACAAAACACCATTGCATTATGCAATATCACCAGGAGAACCATGTTAGTATCTGTCATGGCATGTTTTGACATTGTATATTTGGACCTCTATTTTGTCCATATCTATAAAGCAAGCTTACTAGTTAAAGGTCTGTTTTTAGACTGGTATTTATTGACACTGTATTATTTGTTATAGCATTTTATGTGATTCTTTTGTGTTGACTGACATTTAATATTATGGCATTATTAAACTGCCAATTTTTGCCATATGAGGACGCGCCATGGCCGATAACTTCGATACGAATGTTGCACGGCGCAAACCGAACATTCTGGAGCGGAAACGCCCCGTACATCCCTGGGATGTCGCTCGGGCGTTTGAACCGGAGGAAGACAGCCCGGAGGACGCGCCCCCGCGTTCACCTGCGCCACCCGAGCAGCGTCCCGCCAAAAAGACGGTGCTCTTTCCCACCGGCTCGAATCCTTCCTCCGCACCAGGGCCGGTCCCCGAAGTCACTGAGAAATCCGTCGACGGGGAAAGGAAGGACCGTGCCGCCGTACCCCCTCCGCCGGTCCCCACCGAACCGGTGCGTGCGGACCATATTGTGCCTGCACGAAAGCCGAAACGCACCTTTGAACCCGAATCGCGGCAGTCCCCGACACTTAAGTCCGTGGAGTCCGCCGCCGTTTCTCAAAAGCGCAGTTCGCTTTCCGATACCATCAGTATTCATTCAAATTTTTGCAAGCTCGACAACGATATTTCCGATCTATTGATGCCCCGGCTTTCTGCTTCCGCGCAGTCGGTGTATTTGCGTTTGTATCGTCAGTCCTATGGTTGGAACCGGAACTGGGCCGCGGAAAGCCTGCCCAAACTCACCGAGTTCTGCAATCTTTCCCTGCAGACCGTTCGAAAGGCGATCAAGGAGCTTGAGTTGGTCGGGTGCATCCGCAAAGAGTTCAGCGATTATCACAAGGCAACCGTGTATCGCATTTTGCTCCCCTCTGAATTCGGCCTTGGCAAAGATACTATTTCCAATACCGCCATGGCAAATACGAGGGGTCTAAAATCCAACACTCTATCTTCGCACCGCTCTGTTTTGCCGGGTAAAAATTTGGACGGTTCCCCAGATACGGGTCAAATTCCCGCCCCGTTCGTTTCCGGCACCGGTGAGTATCAGGATTTTGACCCCACCGATACGCATTCTGGAGGTCAAGATTTTGTCATACAATCCACATTCTTCCGTGGCACAAGCGTTTACAACATCCTCGAAAGCGGTGGCGCTCTCCCTAGAAACATGCATATATACATGACTGATATACACCTGGCGGGCGCGGTAGACATCACTGACGAATTTTACGATTCCATTGGATTCAGCGTGGTTTCCCGTGCGCTCTACCGGAAATCCCTGCTCGATTATTTCGACATGGTGGGGTCAGGCTTTTCCTCCGACGACATCCGGTATGCCGTGCGATGGACTTTCAAAAATTCCCGGTCCCGTCCGGAGAGTTTCTCCCTCATCAAGCATACCCTGCATCTGGCCATGAATGATCTCATTCAGGACATGAAAACCCGCTCCGCGGAAAAGGCTGTGGTGGAGGAAAAGCAGGAAGCGCTCCAGAAAAACCTGGAGTGGAGGTCGAGAGAGACTGTCCGCACGGTATCCGCCGATGATCTTCGCACCTGGCAGGAGATCATGGAAACTTTACGCGCCAGTCTCAGCGAACACTCTTTCTCCGCCTTTATCGAGCCGCTTCGCTTGCAGTCGGTGGAAGAGGACCGCCTCTGTGTCAATGCGCCGCCCGATTCCGTGTCCTGGGTGAGCGATCATTATGCCGACAGGATCGGGGAATGTTATCGTGAGATAACGGGGAAGAGCGTGACAGTCGTGGTGTCGTGATCTGTAGTTGACTCCTGAAGCAGAGTAGACGAACGTTCCGCCCGAGGAACATGGATGTTCGATGGGGCGGGGGAGGATCGCCTAACCGGAAGAAAACCCCGGATTAGGGAGATTCACCAAACCGTTGGAGGTAACTTTTATGAAAATAACCGTATTGTATGCCGCGAGGATTATTGGTGACGCGTAGCTATTCCTTCCGCTTCCCGCGGGTCAAAGGACCATCCTCATCGTTCTCCGTCCAGAGTGCGGGCCCCCTTGTCCGCCCGCTCCCCAGGGCGTCTGCTCCATCCCCGGAACGGGCGCCGTCGCGACATTGTCCCACCTGAGAAACCAAGCATCCCCATGTATGAAGCAGGCGTGTAAATAGTAGGGAACTTTAACCCCGGTTTCCGCGTTTCTGACAGGCTGAGAAGCATGTTTCGGAGCACGGGTGGACAGTCATTTCCATTGCGTGTTCCGTCGGAATTCCGGCGTGAAACCGGGCGAATTATTCCGGGAGAGTCGGGAGAATGAGCGTGGCCAAAATTGGTGTTGACTTGGCGAGCGCGGAGTGTTATTCTTGGTCGTTTTCCACAGCGCTTATCCGGAAAGAATATCAGCCCGCCCGCTGTGAAAAGACCACCGTCGCGGCCCACCTTCCGTTCCGTTATCCGGGGTGTCCGCGGGGTACATGATTGGAACATTCTATCGGGAAGCAACAGGAGAACATGTATGCCGAGGAACTGGTCCTCCGAAGATGAGGACATTCTGATCGACCGTTTCGATGACATGATGATGCGCGAGGATCTAACCGGAAAGTACGAAGTGAATGTTCGCACCGTTTCCGACAAGCTGGAGCACCTGGCGCAGAAATCCGACAAGAAGCGGGTCGGGAAAGGCGGAGCGGACGATCCTCTGAAGAAGTACGGGTACATTGTCCGTTCCTTTGTTCTGGATAACATCAAGTCTGTCGATTATCGCGATATCGCCGAGCTGGCCGGAGTCCCCGCTGAGGAACTCCGCGAGACGGTGGAAGCGGCCGGCATCAAGGTGGACAACGAAAAGGTGGTACGCTGGGCGGATGTCGACTGCGGGGAGTATGAAGATGTCGCCACCTGCGCCCGGTGCGACGTCCAGACCAGTCACAGCACGTTCAGCGTTGATCATAAAGACTGCCGTCGCTGCATCGAGGAGAATATCCGTCTCTGGGTAAAAACCGGGCATCCCGTCCGAATCGCTCTCCGCGAACGGGACTGAGCTTCCGCCACCCGGAAAGGGAGCGGCGATGCTCAAAACGCCGCTAAACCTCTTCACGGTATTCCCATCGAATTGATAAGCGCAATAAAAAGCCGGAAAGGTTTGACCTTTCCGGCTTTTTATTGCGCTGTAAGCGGGGAGGCCTCTGCTCTGCCACCATCGGGTGATGATTCCGATTGTGGGAGCAAGAGGTGATACCATTGTCGGAACAAGCCGTGAATAAAGGCGATCACCTGTTCGATGCGAGGCCGCTCAGAATGGTAATGTGTGCGAATCCCCGCAAATGCCTGTCTGAATTGGGATGCCTGGGATACGCATAGGATGAAAGAGAGAAGAGGGGGGAGCTCAATTCGTTCATCCGCATGTCATCATGCTTTTATCCCGCGCATCCCAATTCAGACAGGCTTCTCCGGCTTTCTTCATAAATTGATTCAAATGTGGTATGAGTTCTATTCTCAAGCCGGTCCCCATCAACCATTCGATCAAATTTTTTTGGAAGATAAGCGCGAAAGGGGGTGATTATTGTTGCGAAACAGTTGGTAACATAATTATATATTTATTATGATAAATACGGACGCGGGATGTATACCCATAACAACCGTTCTCAGGAAGGGCGTGGGCGTGAAGGGAAGAAAACGCGGGAATGAACGGGTTCCCGGGGAATGGCCCTCCGGCGTGGAGCGGCTCCTGACGGGAATACTTGCCGCAACCGGGCGTATTGTGGTGGTCACGGACCGGGACGGCCGGATTGCCGTGTGGAACCGGGGAGCGGAACACCTCTACGGAATCAGCGCGGAAGACGCGGTTGGGCGTCTGCTTTTCGATCTGGCCGTTCCGGTGGAGTCGCACGGAATGGCGCGGGAGGCACAGAAACGCGTGCTCCGGGGAGAGGAGTGGGCCGGAGGACTGGATAGACCGGGTCGGGATGGGACCGGAGTGGTTTCGCTCACCTTCGCCGCGCCGGTTCTCGACGAGGAAGGGGGGGTGAGCGGGACGGTATGGATCGGCGAAGATGTAACCCGGGTCCGGCGCGAAGCCGAAGCTTACCGTGAAAGCGAGGAACGTTTCCGGCTCCTGACCGGGCGGGCCAATGTCATGATCGCGATCATCCAGGGAGACCGCTTCGCGTATGTCAATCCCTGGTTTCTCCGGAAGACCGGGGTATCGGGGGATGCGGTTGCCGGGCGAAAGATCGGTGAGTTCATCCACCCGGAGGACCGGAAACTGGTGCTGGACCGGGTGCGCCGTCAGCAGGCCGGGGAACCGTCGCCGGAACGGTACGAGTTTTCCCTGCTCGCCCGGGGGGATCCCTTCCGGGTTGATGTGTCCGCCGCTCCGGTGACCTGGCGCGGAGAGCCCGCCCTGGTTCTCGTCGGGGTGGACATCACCGATCGAATGCGGGTGGAGGAAGCGCTCCGGAAGAATGAGGAACGGCTGCTGCTCGCGCTTGGCCACTCCCCGGACGCGGTGTTTTTTCAGGACAGGGACCTTCGCTATACCTGGATCGTTCATCCCCTCGGCCCCTTTACCCCGGAGCAGATGTACGGACGCACGGACGACGAACTCGCCGTAACCGAGGAAGACCGAGAGCTTGCCCGCATCAAGCGCGAGGTTTTGGTGCGGGGCGAAGGACGCATTGTGGAGACCCGGCTGAGAATTGGCGGGGAGTACCGGTGGTTCGAGATGGCGCTTGAACCGAGGCGCACCCCGCAACAGGAAACAGCCGGGATTTTCGGTTATGCCCGGGATATCACGGCGCGCAAGCAGGCCGAACAGGCGCTCCGGAGTTCCCACGCCGCGCTGGAAGCCAACGTGGGGGAACGTACCGCCGAACTGGAGCACGAGCGGGAAATGCTGCGCACCCTCCTGGACAATGTTCCGGCGCTTCTGGTTTATTCCGACCCGGTCGGCCGGGTTGTTTTCGTCAACCGCGAATTCGAACGGATTACCGGTTGGGGAGGGGAAGAGGCCCGGACGAGGCCGATCCTGGAGGACTTGTACCCGGACCCGGAAATCCGACGTGAGGTGCGGGGCCACTTTTCGATGCGGAGCCTCCAGTGGCGGGATTTTACCCTGCGCACCCGGGCGGGGGAGTTCCGCGAGGTGACTTGGGCCAATGCGTTTTTATCCGACGGCTCCCGGATCAGCATCGGAATTGACATCACCGGCATCCGTCGGAATGAGCGGATCGCCGTGGAGAGGGAAAAGCTGCTTTCCACGGTGCTAGATTCCCTGCCGGTGGGCGTGTCGGTCCTGGACCGCAAGGGCGTGATCGTCATGGTCAACCCCTCCGCCCGCAGAATCTGGGGTGGCATCCGGCTGGTGGGGCCGGAGGAGTATGATGTCTACAAAGGGTGGTGGGCCGGGACGGGGCGCCGGGTCGAGGCCGGGGAGTGGGGCGCCGCCCGGGCCATCCGGGACGGCGAGGCGGTACTGGGAGAGGAGATCGAGATCGAGCGATTCGATGGCTCCCGGACGGTCATCCTCAATTCGTCGATTCCCATTCGGGACAACCGGGGCGAGGTCACCGGAGCGGTTGTGGTTATCGAGGACATCTCCGGACGCCGAGCCGCGGAGGCCGAGGTTCGCCGTTACCGGGAGCATTTGGAGGACCTGGTCGAGGAGCGCACCGCCGACCTCCGTGCCGCCAATACCCGCCTGGAGGAGGAAATCGCCAACCGGGAGCGCGTGCAGGCCGAACTGAAGAAAATCGAGTGGCTGCTCACCGAGCGCGTTTCCCCGGAAGGAGGGGAGAGCCGGTATGTCCAGCCCTACGGAGATTTCTCCGGGTTGAACCGGAGCCGCGTTATTCTCGACGCAGTGGGGAGGGAAGCGCTTACCGACATCATGCGGGACATCCTCGATCTCATGGGAACCTCCGCCGCCGTATATGAGGCGAACGGTGATTATGCCGTGGGGCTGTTCGTATCCGGGTGGTGCCGGTTCCTCGATCTGGCGTCACGCCGCCGGTGCGGGACGGAGGACAACGCCGGGGCCCTGCGCTCCGGCCGGTGGCATTGCCACGAGTCCTGCTGGGCGAATGCCTCCCGGGTATCCATTGTCCGGGGGCAGCCGGTGGACATAGCATGCGCCGGAGGACTCAATCTCTATGCCGTGCCGATATTCGCCGGAGACGAACGGGTGGGCTCGGTCAATTTCGGGTACGGTGACCCGCCCCGAGACCCGGAAGTCCTCCGGGATATCGCCGCCCGGTACGAAGCGGACGCGGACGAATTGTTCCGGCTCGCCCGGACCTACGAGAGCCGTCCGCCCTTCATCATCGATGTTGCCAAGGCCCGCCTGCGGGCCATCGCCCGGCTCATCGGCGCCATGGTTGCACGCAAGCGTGCCGAAGACGCCCTCCGTGATGCCAATCGCCTGCTGGAAACCATCCTTGAAAACACGCACACGCTCCTGGCGTATCTGGATTCCGGGTTCCGCTTTTTCCGCGTGAACCGCGCCTTTGCCCGTGCGGACGCCCGGAAACCGGAGGAATTCCCCGGAAAAGGCCACTTCGAACTCTATCCCGACCCGGACACGGAACAGGTGTTCCGGCGGGTGGTGGAAACGGGAGAACCCTATTTCGCCTACTCCCAGCCCTTCCGGCGCCCGAACCGTCCGGAACCGGGAGACTCCCGCTGCGACTGGAGCCTTGTACCCATTTACGGGGAGGGGAAAGCGGTAACCGGGCTTCTCCTCACCGTGACCGATATCACCGAACGCTGGAGACTGGAACAACGGGTGGTCCAACTTCGCCGCGAACAGGAGGCGTTCCTGCGTCACGAGGTGAAAAATCTCTTCCTCCCCATGCAACTCTACTCCGATCTCCTCCTCCGTGAGCCGGGTGACATCAGCGGCGAACAGGAACATTATCTCCGTCGCATCCGGGAAAGCGCGGACCGGGTTTCCGCGCTCGTCGACTCCCTGAAGGAAATTCATGATATCGAGGCCGGGAATTACCCCCTTCGGCGCACGTCCGTTGCGCCCGCTTACATGGTACGGCAGGCCATCGACGACCTGGAGCCGGTGGCGGCCGAAAACGGCGTCACCATCAGCTTCCGATCTCCGGGGGTCACGGAATCTCTTCTCCTGGACTCCCGGCTCATGCCCGGAGTGTTCTCCAATCTCATCCTCAACGCCATTGAACATGTAGCCGGGCTGGAGGACCCCAGGGAAAAAATTGTGACCGTGGACCTCCGCCAGGAGGAAGGGTGGACGGTCATCCGCATCAACAACCGGGGCGAGCCGGTACCCCCGGAGCGCCTGGAAACTTTCTTCGAAAAATTCAACATCGGCCCGGAAAAACGTCACGGGACCGGGTTGGGAACCACCTACGCCGCTTTGGTGGTCCGCGCCCACGGCGGAGATGTTTCGGTTGCCTCCACCCCGGAGGAAGGCACCACGGTCACCGTGGTCTTCCCGAAAGAGTAACTCACCCCTCGTTCCCCTCTCTCACCGAGAGAGCGACCGTGTTGAAAGTCAAGAAGAAAAGAGAGCCGGGTCCCAGTTTTTGTTGGACTGCAGGATTGCATTGGCGTAGAC
>JAWLHT010000025.1:0-28030 GCA_041690195.1 Candidatus Latescibacterota bacterium | reverse complement strand
GTGGGATACTGCCTTCTCCTGCCGCTGCTGGACAGGGAGGACCCGGAGTACGGCGCGGCGGTCGGCCGGGTGCTGGAGCGGCTCCGGGGGATGGGGGTAACCACCTGCATCGACTTCGTGACCCCGAAGCGGGACGCCTGGTGGAAATTCGCCCGTTTCCGGGAAACCCTTCGTTGGGTGGATATCCTCTCCCTCGGCGAGGACCAGGCCGAGGGGATCACCGGGATGGCCGACGAGCGCGCGGCGGCCCGGGCGCTGGTTAATGAATACGGCGTCGGCACGGCGGTGGTCCACTGCGGCCCCAAGGGGCGGAACTACCTCTACAGCGGTGCGGCCGGACTGCTGGAGCAGCCCATATTCGAAGTCCCGCCGGAAGAGTGCGCGGGGAACACCGGCGCGGGCGACGCCTTCACCAGCGGACTCCTCCACGGCATCCACCAGGGCTGGGAGCCCGCGAAGTCCCTCCAATTCGCCACCGCCGCCGCCGCAGTCAGTTTGGGGAGCCTTTCCGCCACCGGAGCAATGCGGGAGGAAACGCACATCCTCGATTACATGGAAGCCCGGCCGGTGGTTTCTTTCTGAGCCGCGGCACATTCCGTTCCCGTCCCGTCAAGTGGACCACGCCGCAAGACGGAACTTGGTGTCACGTTCCGGAAACACTCCGATTACCCTTTATCCCGAGGAGTCCCATGAATCCCCGAATGCTCATTACGGTTGTTCTCTTTCTTTTCAGCGTCTCCTTGTCTTTCGGGCAGACGCTTCCCGCGGTCAAGCCGGAATCGGTCGGTTTGTCCTCCGAACGCCTGGCCCGTCTGGACCGGGTGCTCCAACAGTACACGGACGAAAAGAAAATCCCCGGCGCGGTGGCCCTCATCGCCCGTCACGGCAAGATAGCCTACTGGAAGGCGTACGGTATGGCCGATATGGAGGCCGGGACACGCATGCAGGGTGATTCCATGTTCCGCATCGCCTCTATGTCCAAGGGCATTACCAGCACCGCGATAATGATGCTCTACGAAGAGGGAAAGTTCCTCCTTACCGACCCGGTGTCGAAGTATATCCCCGAATTCAGGGACATGCAGGTGCTCGTTCCCGACTCCACCGGCAGCGGATATACGCTCGTCCCGGCCAAGGGACCCATCACTATCCGTCATCTCCTCAATCACACCGCCGGACTCACGTACGGTTCCGGACCGCAGGCCAGTTATTACAAGAACGCGGGCATGACGGTCGGGCTCACCCCGACTCAGGGGACCATCGGCGAGATGGTTCGAAAGCTTGCCGGTCTGCCCCTCATCAGCCATCCGGGAGAGGCGTTCCAGTACGGCATGTCCATCGATGTCCTCGGATACCTGGTGGAAGTCGTCTCGGGCATGCCCTTTGACCGCTTCATGGAGGAGCGCATCTTCACGCCGCTCGGGATGAACGATACCTGTTTCATTCTTCCCCGGGAGAAACTCCCCCGCATGGCGAAGCTCTATCGGCTGAACCGTGAGGGTGCCCTGGTGAAGGACCCGGTGGATGTATCCTATCTCTGCACCCAGACCTATTTCTCCGGCGGTGCGGGCCTGGTTTCCACCGCGCCGGACTACCTGAAGTTCGCCCAGATGATCCTCAACGGCGGAACCCTGAACGGAACCCGCCTCCTCAGCCGTAAAACCGTGGAACTCATGACCTCCAATTCCATCGGCGACCTCTACTCCGCTTTCCGGGGCGACAGCGGGGACAAGTTCGGTCTCGGTTTCGGAATCCGCACGGAGCGGGGGAAATTCGACGAGATCGAGTCTCTCGGCATTATCGGCTGGGATGGCGCTTTTCATACCCGCTATTGGATTGACCCGAAGGAAGACCTCATCGGCGTCTTCATGATCCAGAGCGATTCGAGTACCCGCATCAACACCCGGTTCCGTGTGCTGACCTATCAGGCTATCGCGGACTGACACGGTTTCGAAGGAATCGGCAATCTGCTGAACGTCAACAATCGAACAGAGGGGGTGTATCATGCGAATGCGGACGTTCATCCTGGTCCTGCTGGCTTTACCCATGGTTCTGCCAGCGCAGGAATCGGTCCAGCGGAACCGGTTCCTCAACGGCTCCCTTTTCGAGGATGTGACCCTCGAATCCGGCATCAGTCACATCGGGCATGGCAAATGCACCGCCCTGGCCGATTTCGACCGTGATGGCGACCTCGACCTCTATCTCGGGATTGTCTACGGACGAAACAAATTTTTCCAGAACCAGGGGAATCTCCGCTTCGTGGATATTTCCGAGGCCACCGGGACCGGGAACGGGTACGACACCCACGGCGCGGTTTTTGCCGATTTTGACAACAACGGGCTCATCGATCTGTATGTGGCCAACAATGTCGAGGCGGCCTCGGAGCGCCGGGGAATAATGCACCAGCCCAACTCGCTGTACATCATGAGCGGCGAGGGTGTGTTTGTGGATATGGCGCAAGCAGCCGGAGCGGCGGGGCTGGCCGACAATTTTTCCTGCGGAGTGACCACCGCCGACCTGAACGGCGACGGGCGGCTCGACCTGTATATCGCCAAGGGCGGGTACCGTAACGGAGTGCTCTGCGCCAACTCGCTGCTCATCAATGACGGGAAGGCGGTATTCACCGATATTGCCCGGGAAGCCGGTATCGCCGACGAGGGGAACGGATACTGCTGTGCGTTCGCCGATTACGACAACGACGGTGACCCGGACCTCTTTCTCGGCAACCTGAACGATTCCGACCGGCCGGTTACCCGCCGTCTCTACCGCAACGACGGCGGCCTGAAGTTTACCGATGTTTCCGGATCCCTCGGGCTTTCCGCGAAAGGGTACACCGTCTCCTGCTTCTGGGGGGATATTGACAATGACGGTGACCTGGATCTTTTCCTGGCCAACAGTACCGGACGGGGCGCCGCCGCGGCCCCGGAATACGGCCGGAATACCCTCCTGCGGAACGACGGTAACGGCGCATTCACCGATATTTCGGACCGGTCCGGTGTGGGGGTCGCCACAAATTCCAGAGGCTGCACCATGGGGGATGTTGACAATGACGGGGACCTGGATATCATTGTCACCAACAGCATGCACGATACCCTGGTATTCCTCAATGACGGACAAGGGGTGTTCACCGAGTCCGGGCAACGCACGGGTGGGGCGGTCTTCTACGGGCACGGGTGCGCGCTGGGCGACCTGGACGGCGACGGCGACCTGGATCTGGTGACCGGGAACTGGCGGAATGTCGGCGCTTCAAACCCGGGCGAGTGGAAAGTCTTCCGCAACAAGACCGACCGGCCCAACTTCCTCCTGGTGAACCTTCGGGGAACGGTATCCAACCGTTCGGCGGTCATGAGCCGGGTGAGCGTTTATTCGGCGGGCAAACTCGGTGAGCAGTCCGCGCTTCTGGGAATGCGGGAAATCACCGCCGGAAACGGCACCTTTCCGGGCAACCCTCTCCGGGCGCATTTCGGGCTGGGAAAGGCCAAAGCCTGCGATATCGCGGTTGCATTTCCCTCCGGGCGTACGGTTGAACTGAGGAATGTCCAGGCCGGTGAAACACTCACGATCGTGGAGCCGGAAAAGTAGCCTGCGGAACGCCGGTCCGTGATCGTAAACACACGCCGTGGACGGTGAACAGGTGTCTTGAGGTTTCGGCCGGAAAAGTAACTCACCCCTCGGCCCACTCTCCCCGACTCTCGGGGGAGAAAGACGACACGACTGGTTATCGCTGTCTTGCCATGATGGCGAGAACAGATGCCGGGTTAGGATCCGTTTTCCGCATATTACCGCCGGCCCGGGAACGGTTCCGGCCGGGGTGGAACTACGGGGAACTCGCCGCGGGTGTGGGGCGTGTACCGACTTTGCGCAGATTTAATCCTACATTTATGTAGGTTCTGGTGGTGGTCACTTCATTTTGGAAGAAAAAACAATGCCGGAAAGCCGAAGAGACGAGATCCGCCGTGAAGTGCGGGACTTGGCGCTCCTGTATGAGATCAGCCGCATGCTCGACCGCAGCCTCGACCTCCGGGAGGTTGTGGGGCCCATTCTGGAAACGATTTCCCGCCGCATGGGAATGTCTCGGGGAACCCTGGCGCTTTTCGACCGGGTGACCGGGAACATTTCCATCGAAGCCGCCCACGGGCTTTCCTCCCGGCAGCGGGAACGGGGAATTTACCGTTTTGGCGAAGGAATCACCGGTCGGGTGGTGGAAACCGGCAAACCCATTGTAGTCCCGAAAATATCCGATGAGCCGCTTTTCCTGAACCGCACGGGAGCTCGTCGTCGCTTGGGGGATAAGGAGATATCCTTTACCTGCGTACCAATTCTACTCGAAAGCGAGGTGGTTGGCACCCTGAGCGTGGATCGTCCCTACGACCCCTCGCGGAGCTTCGATGAGGATGTCCGTCTGCTTTCCATCATCGCCTCCATGATCACCCAGGCGGTACGCCTCAGGAGGGAGGTCCAGGCGGAGCGCCGTCAGCTCGAAGCAGAGAATACCCGCTTGCAGGAGGAACTGAAAGGCCGGTTCCGCCCTGCAAACATTATCGGGAATTCCAAAGCCATGCAAGTGGTCTTCGATCTTATCTCCCAGGTATCCGGGAGCGCGGCCACTGTGCTCATCCGGGGCGAAAGCGGGACGGGGAAGGAGCTGGTTGCCCATGCCATTCATTATTCCAGCCAGCGGGCCGAGCGGCCTTTTATCCGGGTGAATTGCTCGGCGCTGCCCGAGAGTCTGGTGGAAAGCGAGTTGTTCGGACATGAAAAGGGGGCGTTCACCGGCGCTATATACCGTCATGTGGGACGGTTTGAGCTGGCGAATGGCGGCACGGTGTTTCTGGACGAGATCGGAGACCTCCATCCCGCGGTGCAGGTAAAACTCCTGCGGTTTCTGCAGGAACGGGAATTTGAGCGGGTGGGAGGGACCGAAACCATCAAGTCCGATGTGCGGATCATCGCCGCGACGCATGTGGATCTGGAGAAGCAGGTGGCCGAAGCACGGTTCCGTCAGGACCTCTATTATCGTCTGAACGTGTTTCCCATCTATATTCCCCCCCTCCGGGAGCGTAAGACCGATATTCCCCTCCTCGCGGATCATTTTGTCGAGCAGTACAGCCGTGAGAACGGCAGGCATATAACCCGTATTTCCACGCCCGCCATCGATATGCTTATGAGTTATCACTGGCCGGGCAATGTCCGGGAACTTGAAAATTGCCTGGAGCGGGCGGTATTGGTGAGTACCGACCAGGTGATTCACAGCCATCACCTGCCACCCACGCTCCAGACCGCCGAAGCGAGCGGCACCCGGTTCAGCGGCACGCTGGAAGAAAAGCTGGGCGCCATGGAGAAGGAGTTCATCCTGGATGCGCTCAAGTCCACCCGGGGGAACATGAGCGAGGCGGCGCGGCTTCTTGGTCTGACCGAGCGGGTGATGGGGCTTCGGGTGCGGAAATACGACATTGACGCGTGGCGCTTTCGCCCAAAACATACAAAAATGTAGGAAACAGTATCAAATAGTACGTTTATGTAGGAAATATTTGATGCATGCAAGTTCTGGAGCAGTTCCGCTTCCATGAAATGACGGCGGATGTGTCTGTCCGCTTCTTTGCCTTCCCCTCGTTTCCCCCGGCATCGAATCCCGCTCACGGCAATCCTTAACGGGTTGTCTCACGGGACAGTACCCGCATTGTTCCCGCGCCCCTCTTCCGGAAAAGCTCTCCTCCGACCCGTGGCGGGACCGGGGAGTTCCGGTACCATTTTCTTCCGGAATACGCATTTGGCATCATTGTTGCGATTGGTTTCTGCCGCACCGCTTTCGGATGCGGGATGGGACCGATGCGATGATTCCGGCCCGGTGCTTCCATGGTGTTCCCTGTCCCGACGGTGTGTATTGGGGGGAGGGAGACTGATAATACACCCGTTGCGGGGAGATGCCCTGATGATTGATACCGGCGATACCGCATTCATGCTCATGTCCGCTGGTCTGGTGCTGTTCATGACCCCGGGGCTGGCTTTTTTCTATGGCGGCATGGTTCGCCGCAAGAACATCCTTTCCACACTCATGCAGTGTTTTATCGTCATGTGCGTGGTTGGTCTGCAGTGGGTTCTCTATGGGTATTCGCTCGCCTTTGGTCCGGATGCGGGAGGTGGTGTCATCGGAACGCTCGCCTGGGCCGGGCTGCGCGGGGTCGGTATGGAGCCGAATCCGGAGTATGCCGCGACCATCCCGCACCAGGCCTTCATGATCTTTCAGGCCATGTTCGCGATCATCACTCCGGCCCTGATTGTGGGGGCGTTCGCCGAACGGATCAAGTTCTCCGCGTTCCTTCTCTTCACCATACTGTGGTCCACGCTGGTCTATGACCCTGTCGCCCATTGGGTATGGGGAGCGGGCGGCTGGATGAAGGATCTGGGCGCTCTGGACTACGCGGGCGGAGTCGTTGTTCACATTACCGCGGGAATGTCCGCGCTGGTCGTGGCGCTCCTCATCGGCCGCCGGGTGGGTTATAACCGAACTTCCTTCTCGCCCCATAATCTGCCGTTCACCGTTCTCGGCGGATGCCTGTTGTGGTTCGGGTGGTTCGGATTCAATGCGGGGAGCGCGCTTTCGGCGGGAGGCCTTGCGGCGATTGCGTTCGTGAACACCAACATCGCGGCGGCCGCGGCCGGGTTGACCTGGGCCCTGCTGGACTGGCGCATGAACGGCGCACCCACCCTGCTCGGAGCGGTAACCGGCGCGGTGGCCGGACTGGTCGCGGTCACCCCCGCCTGCGGGTTCGTTGGCCCCCTCTCCGCCATTCTCATCGGGATATCGGTCAGCATGATCTGTTATGTTGTCGTGACCCGGCTCAAGCCCCGCTTCGGCGTGGATGATTCCCTCGATGCCTTCGGGGTGCATGCGGTGGGAGGTATATGGGGAACGTTCGCCACCGGGATTTTCGCCAGCACGGCAGTCAATCCGTCCGGCGCCGACGGACTCCTCTTCGGCGGGCTCAGGCTGTTCGGAGTACAGATATTTGTGGCGGCGGTGTGCATTACGTACTCCATGGCGGTGACCTTCGCCCTTTATAAAGCCATTGACGCGCTGGTGGGCATGCGGGTGGACCGTGAGGAAGAAATCCTCGGGCTCGACCTCACCCAGCACAAGGAAATGGCGTACACCCTGCTGGACTGAAAAGGGCAGGAGCAGCGAAAAGAGTTTCTGAATCGATGATGTGAATGATTCAAGTGACACAAGCTGATGAAAAGAGAATCCTGCGTTCCCCGCTGTTCAAAGCGCGTGCGCGTTCAGGATGAAAAGGGGCTGAGACACAACGGGAAAAACGAACTGCACCGGGCGATGGTGTTGATATTCTCCGACGCCCTGAGTTCTGTCTCCCGGCAGGAACTTGAAGATATTCCCGATAGCACGGGGCGGCGTGGGCGCCGGCTCCCTCTTCATACAGAAAGGTTTCCCCATGAAATACATTATCGCGGTGATTCAGCCCAACAGGCTTGACGATGTGAAGCGGGAACTCACGGCGGTTGAGGTGCATCTCATGACCGTGTCAAGCGTTCTCGGCTGCGGGCGCCAGAAGGGAATCACCGAGGTCTATCGCGGGACCACGGAAGCGGGCAACCTTCTGAAGAAGATAAAGCTGGAAATCGCGGTCAACGAAGCATTCGTGCAGCCGACCATAGATGCCATCACCCGGGGGGCGCGGACGGGGAGTATAGGAGACGGCAAGATTTTCGTGCTCGATCTCCATGAGTGCGTGCGAATCCGCACCGGTGAGACCGGCGGCGTGGCGATCGGGTAGCGCCGGTCCCGGTGTACGGCGGAGGAAATACGATCTGAATGCAAGACCCGCGTCCGGTATACCGGGCGCGGGTTCCGGCGTACCAAGCCGACTGGGTGGAGAATGCTCACGAATACAGCGTTCCGGTGTTCAGGATCGGGGTGGCAGAACCTTTCGGGCAGGGAGGAACGGATTGCGGTTTGCCCGAAACCGCTTTGCCGGCGCGGCGTACAAGGTGCAGACGTGAAAATGGTTGTTTATAATAATACAGAGATTGATTCGGTATCATGCTTCTGAACGGCTGCCGGGTTGGGACGGCGGTTTACTACCACCGCCCCAACAGTAAATCCTTCAGTCCCAGTGGTGTATCATATACGGCGCGAGTGCGTGTAATATTCGTTAATACAATGTACGGTCTGAGCGGGACCCATACTGGGGAGTGTTCGGACCGGCTGTTTTCTCTGTTTCCCGATACGAATGAAAAGGATCCGGTATGGAACAACAAACACAGGAGAGTGATCAGCGGGGGCTCTACCGTCCCGAATTCGAACATGACAGCTGCGGCGTGGGCTTCGTGGCGCGCATCGACGGCCCTCCGGTTCACTCCATCGTTGATGACGCAGTCCGCGTCCTGGTCAATCTGGAGCATCGCGGTGCGGTGAACAGCGATCAGGCCACCGGCGATGGCGCGGGTATCCTCATGCAGGTTCCGGACCTTTTCCTCCGGAGACGGGCTCTGGATGACGGTTGGCGTCTTCCGGAACAGGGGGATTATGGGGTGGCCATGGTATTCCTGCCCCGTGAGGATGCCGCCGCCGCGCACTGCATCACGGTGATGGAGCGGATCGCGGGGGAAGAGCGTTGCGAGATTCTCGGCTGGCGCGAGGTTCCGATTCACGAACACTCCATCGGGGAACTCGCCCGGCGGACCCGGCCCGGGGTACGGCAGCTTTTCCTTGGGCGGGGACCGCATGCGGGAGACGCCTTCGAGCGCAAGCTCTACGTCGTCCGCAGGCGGATTGAACTGGAAATCGCCCCCGATGCACATCCGGAGTACGCCGACTTCTACATCTCCTCGTTCTCCAGCCGCACCCTCGTCTACAAGGGCTTCATGAACGGCACCGACCTGCCCCGGTTCTATCCCGACCTGTGTGATGACGAGTTCAGGAGCCGGTTCGCGGTCATCCACCAGCGATACAGCACCAACACGTTCCCTTCCTGGAGCCTGGCCCATCCTTTCCGGATGGTGGCCCATAACGGCGAGATCAATACCCTGAGCGGGAACAAGAACCACATGCGTTCCCGGGAGGCGGATCTGGCGTCCCCCCTGTTCGGGGAGGACCTGGATAAAATCCTGCCGGTCGTCCTGCCCGGAGGAAGTGATTCCTCCACCTTCGACAATGTGCTGGAACTCCTGGTAATGGCCGGGCGTACGCTGCCCCACGCGGTCATGATGATGATTCCCGAGGCCTGGGGCGCCAAGTACCTTATGAGCGAGGACAAGCGAGCTTTCTACGAGTATCACGCCGCCTTCATGGAGCCCTGGGATGGCCCCGCGGCCATGGTGTTCACCGACGGGCGCTATCTCGGCGGAACGCTGGACCGCAACGGTCTCCGTCCCGCGCGGTACACCATCACACAGGATGGTCTGGTGGTGCTCGCCTCCGAAGCGGGAGTGCTCGACCTTCCCTATGACCGTATCCGGACGCACGGCCGCCTGCAGCCGGGCCGCATGTTCCTCCTCGACATGGAACTGAACCGTGTCATCCCGGACAACGTCATCAAATCCACCATCAGCCGTCAGAAGCCCTACCGTCACTGGGTCAAAAACAACCGTATCGAACTGCGCGGACTTCTCGCCCCGACCGAAATTGTCCCGGAGGAGCCGGAAGTGCTCATCCGCAAACACCGCGCCTTCGGGTACACAGAAGAGGATCTCAAGCTCATCCTCGCCCCCATGGGCTCGAGGGGGCAGGAGCCGGTGGGTTCCATGGGAGACGATACCTCCCCGGCGGTGCTGTCCAATCGTCCGCAAATCCTCTTCAACTATTTCAAGCAGTTGTTCGCCCAAGTCACCAACCCGCCCATCGACCCGCTCCGGGAGGAGCTGGTGATGTCGCTCATGCGATATTCCGGACGGGAACGGAATCTGCTGGATGAAACCCCGGAACACTGCCGTCAGCTCAAGCTCCACCACCCCATTCTTACTCCGGACGACATGCGACGGCTGCGGGCGGCGGCGCATCCTGAGATTGTGACGGGTGAAATCGATATTCTGTTTCCGGCGGACGGCGACGGGGCGGCGTTGCAGCGGGCGCTTGACGCCTGTTTTTCCCGGGCCGAGGATCTCATTGCGAACGGGAAGACATTCCTTATTCTGACCGACCGGAAAATGGATGCGGAACATGCGCCGATTCCCGCGCTCCTGGCCACCTCCGGACTGCACCATCATCTGGTTCGCAAAGGGATCCGCTCCCGGGTGTCGCTGGTGGTGGAATCGGGAGAGGCACGGGAGATCATGCATTTCGCCCTGCTGATCGGGTACGGAGCCAGCGCTGTTTGTCCGCATGTGGCTTTCTCCACCATCCAGCATCTGAGCGAGCAGGGAGTCTACGAGAAGCCGGTACGTCCCGACCTGGCGGTGGACGCCTATATCACCGCAATCAAGAAAGGGCTCATGAAGACCATGAGCCGTATCGGAATCTCCACCATCCGGAGCTATTTCGGAGCGCAGATTTTCGAGGCGCTCGGCCTTTCCCGCGGTCTTGTGGACGCGTACTTTACCGGCACGGTTTCCCGTATCGAGGGTATCGGGCTTGAGGAGATCGCCCGGGAAACCCTGGAGCGGTTCCGTACCGCCTGGGAGCTTTCCGCCGGTCAACCGCTCAGTCCCGGCGGCGTGTACCAGATCCGCACCGGCGGCGAAAAGCACCTCATGTCTCCCGAAGCCATCGCCAAACTGCAGCAGGCGGTGCGCACCGGTGATTACGAGTTATACAAGGAGTACGCCAAGCTCATTGACGGGCAGGACGGCGAGCATGTCACGCTCCGCTCGCTCCTGACGTTCAAAGCGGGTACTCCCGTCCCGATCGAGGAAGTGGAGCCGTCGGAAAGCATCGTGAAGCGGTTCGCCACTTCGGCCATGTCCATGGGTTCCCTGAGCCGTGAGGCGCACGAAACCCTGGCCGTGGCCATGAACCGTCTGGGCGGCAGGAGCAATTCCGGCGAGGGCGGAGAAGATCCGGAGCGGTATATCCCGCTGCCTAACGGCGACACCCGCCGGTCGGCCATCAAGCAGGTGGCCAGCGCCCGGTTCGGAGTGACCACCAACTATCTCATCAACGCCGACGAACTCCAGATCAAGATCGCCCAGGGCGCCAAGCCGGGCGAGGGAGGACAGCTCCCGGGACACAAGGTTACCCGGGAAATCGCGAAGGTGCGTCACTCCACGCCGGGGGTGACCCTCATTTCCCCGCCGCCGCACCATGACATCTACTCCATCGAAGACCTGGCCCAGCTCATTTACGATCTCAAGGCGGTGAACCCGAAAGCCGAAGTTTCGGTGAAGCTGGTCTCCGAGGCCGGGGTTGGCACCATTGCGGCGGGAGTGGTCAAGGGCCGCGCCGACAAGGTGGTGATCTCGGGCGGCGATGGCGGCACGGGAGCGTCTCCGCTCACCTCCATCAAGCACGCCGGGCTTCCCTGGGAGCTGGGGCTGGCGGAAACCCAGCAGACCCTCGTTCTCAACGGGCTGCGGGAGAAGGTCCGCATCCATGTGGACGGCCAGATGCGCACCGGGCGGGATATCGCGGTCGCGGCGCTGATGGGCGGCGACGAGTTCGGGTTCGGCACGGTGGCGCTGGTCTCCATCGGCTGCGTGCTCCTGCGGAAATGTCACCTTAACACCTGCTCGGTGGGGGTGGCCACCCAGGATCCCAAGCTGCGTGCCAATTTTGCCGGGAAGCCCGAGCATGTCATGAACCTCATGCGGTTCGTGGCCGAGGACCTGCGGGAGCACATGGCCGCGCTCGGTTTCCGGACCGTTGACGAGATGATCGGCCATACGGACCGTCTGGAAGCCCGGACCGATATCGAACATTACAAAGCGAAAAAGCTGGATCTTGAGGCGCTTTTGAGCCGGGGCGATATGGCGGCCTGCGGGAATTCCTGCGGAACCGGCAATCCGCCGCGCGGGCTGGAGCGGTCTTCCCTGGAAGACGCGGTGCTCTCCGCGGCCGCGCCCGCTCTGGAACGGGGCGAGCGGGTGACGTATTCCTCGGCTATCCGTAACATTCACCGGACGGTGGGGACGCATGTGAGCGGAGCGGTCGTCCGGCGGCATGGCGAAAAGGGGCTGCCGGATGGTACGATCGAGATCCGGCTGAAGGGAAGCGCGGGCCAGAGCTTCGGGGCGTTTCTCGCTCCGGGGGTGTTTCTGCGGCTGGAAGGGAAAGCCAACGACTACCTGGGCAAGGGTATGTCCGGCGGACGCATCGTGGTGGTACCCCCGGCGGGCTCCCGCTTTCTGGCCCATGAAAACGTCATTGCGGGCAATACCATCCTTTACGGCGCCACCGGGGGCGAGGTGTTTCTCGGCGGCATCGCCGGAGAGCGGTTCGCGGTGCGGAACAGCGGAGCGGTCGCGGTGGTCGAGGGACTCGGCGACCACGGCTGCGAGTACATGACCGGTGGTGTCGTGGTTGCGCTCGGAGAGACCGGGAATAATTTCGCCGCTGGCATGAGCGGAGGCGTGGCTTTCGTCTACAACGAGTCCGGCCTGTTTGACACCCGGTGCAATCTGGACATGGCGGACCTGGAGAGTGTGACTTCGGTGCAGGATGAAACCCTGCTGCGCCGTTTGATCGAGCGGCACTACGAGTATACCGGAAGTCACCGGGCCAAGGGGATACTGGAGGACTGGACTGCCTCACTGCCGCTCTTTGCCAAGGTCATGCCCATCGATTACCGTCTCTCCCTCCAGCGGCTCCAGTTTGCGGAGGACCCGGACAACGAGAGCCTTTCCGCCACGGAAGAAGTGTACTTGCCGCCGTATATGGAATACAAGCGAAAGAATCCACCCAGACGGCCGGTTGCCGAACGCATTCAGGACTGGCGCGAGGTTGACCGGCTCCTGCCCTCCCGTCAGGTGGAAATCCAGGCCTCCCGTTGCCGGGACTGCGGAATACCGTACTGCCACAGTTACGGGTGTCCGCTTGCCAACCGGATTCCGGACTGGAATCTCATGGTGGCCGGAAAATCGTGGAAGCAGGCGCTCGATCTCCTGCACGCCACGAACAACTTCCCGGAGATTACCGGGCGGGTGTGTCCGGCGCTTTGTGAGACTTCCTGTACGCTCTCCATCAATATGCCCCCGGTTACGGTCCGTCATATCGAGCTGCAGATTGTGGAACGGGGCTGGGAGAAGGGCTGGATCGAGCCCCGTCCCGCTCTCCTGAAAACAGGGAAACGGGTTGCAGTTATCGGGAGCGGTCCGGCCGGACTGGCCGCAGCCCAGGAACTCGCCCGGAGTGGCCACGCAGTAACCGTCTACGAGAAGGACGACCGAATCGGCGGTATTCTCCGGTATGGCATTCCCGATTTCAAACTGGAAAAGCAGGTCATTGATCGCCGTCTGGACCAGCTTCGCGCCGAGGGTGTGGAGTTTGAAACCAGTGTCAATGTGGGAGAGGACCTTTCCGCCGGATATCTCCGGCGTACTTTCGATGCAGTGCTGGTTGCGGCGGGATCCCGAACGCCGCGGAATCTTGCCGTACCGGGCCGCGAACTGGGCGGCATCCATTTCGCCATGGATTTCCTGACCGGACAGAACCGGGTGAACGCCGGCGATTCCGTTTCTCCCGGGCAGATGATGAGCGCGAAGGGGAAGGACGTTCTCGTTGTCGGGGGAGGAGATACCGGTTCGGACTGCGTCGGGACCAGCCGCCGACAAGGTGCGGGATGCATACGGCAGGTGGAAATCCTGCCCCAGCCTTCCGACACCCGCGCCGTGGATAATCCCTGGCCCTCCTGGCCGCTCGTGCTGCGCACCTCCAGTTCCCATGAGGAGGGCTGCGAGCGGATGTGGGGCGTCACGGTGAAGGAATTCCTCGGCACGGAACGGGTGGAGAAGGTCCGCCTGGTCCGTGTGGAGTGGTTCCGCGAAAACGGGCGTCACTCCTACCGGGAAGTCCCCGGCTCGGAGTTCGAGCTGGAAGCCGGGCTGGTGCTGCTGGCCATGGGCTTCCTGCATCCGGAGCACGGTCCGCTGGTGACAGAGCTGGGGCTGAGCCTCGACTCGCGGGGGAATATCGCGGTGGACGAGGCGTTCATGACCTCGACTGCGGGTGTGTTTGCCGCCGGGGACAGTGTCAGCGGAGCTTCTCTCGTGGTGCGGGCGCTCGATCAGGGTCGCCGTGCCGCGGAGTCCATCAACCGGTATTTCGCGGGAGAGTAGCAGTTGCCGGTTTCCTCCGGCATTCCCCCTCCCCGCCGGGGAGGGGGAATGCTCAGATAGTAAAATTGATTGCGGGAAACCGTGTTATTGCGCTTGCATAAGTTTAGACTTTTCGTTATATTACTACTGTTAAGTTCGAACCGTACCAATCTTCCGAAGATTTCCTGCGCTATTTCTCGGCATCCAACCTGTATTGAATGCAGAACGAGATCACGACGCCGAAGATCTCGGGCACTTAAGACAGGAGTTTCATGTCAACCGATTCTACCAATCAATTCGAGCAACTGCAACTGAACGAGCCCATCTTGCGCGCGCTTTCCGGCCTGGGGTATACTGAGCCCACCCCCATCCAGTCCGCGGCAATTCCGCTGGTACTGGGAGGGCAGGACCTCATGGCGACCGCCCAGACCGGAACAGGCAAGACGGCAGCGTTCGCACTTCCCATGCTGCATCTGCTGTATGAGCGGGGCAAGCGGAGCCCCGCGGGACCCCGCGCCCTCGTCCTCACCCCGACCCGCGAACTCGCTTTGCAGGTGGAAGCGAGTCTGCGCGATTACGGGCGCTATCTTCCGACTTGCTCCGCCGTGATTCTGGGTGGGGTTCCCTCTGCTTCCCAGATCAAGGCGCTCCAGAAGAACCCCGACATCATTGTTGCGACTCCCGGGCGTTTGCTCGATCTGTTCGGCCAGGGCTTTGTTCGCCTGAAGGCAATCGAGATGCTCGTGCTCGACGAGGCGGACCGCATGCTGGACATGGGGTTCATTCCGGATGTGCGGCGAATTGTCGCCGAACTGCCGAAGCGACGTCAGACCTTGTTTTTCTCGGCGACGCTGTCCTCCGAGATCGCGGATCTCGCCTCCGGCATGCTTTCGGACCCCGCGAGCGTGGCGGTGGCTCCGGCATCTTCCGTTGCGGACAACATTGAGCAACGAGTTCTCTTTGTTGAAAAAGGGCGGAAGCACAACATCATCACCAATCTGTTGAAGACGGAAGATGTCCGTCGGGCGCTGGTGTTCGCGAGGACCAAACGCCGCGCCGACCGACTTTCCCGTCAGCTCACCAGTGAAGGGATTCCCGCCGACACCATCCACTCGAACAAGACCCAGGGTGCGCGTCAGCGGGCGCTTGCGGCGTTCGAGCACGGGCGGATCAAGGTTCTGGTCGGCACCGATATCGTTGCACGGGGCATTGACGTGGACGGGATTTCGCACGTGATCAACTATGATCTTCCGAATGACGCCGCAAGCTATGTGCACCGCATCGGGCGCACCGCCCGGGCCGGAGCGGCCGGAATCGCCCTTTCCCTGTGTTATCCCGACGAGGTGAGCATTCTTCGTGATATCGAGCGGTTGACCCGGAACACCCTGGCTGCCATGGATGATCACCCGTATCACTGTTCCGCCTCGGCCGAGTCGCGCGCACAGGGGGCGGTTTCCCTGGTTTCGGGCGTGCTTTCGGGAAAGTCGGTACAGACCAAGAGCGCTACCCCGGAAACCAGGTTCGGCCGGAAGCCGGTTCATCGCCGCGCCCGCTGAACAAAGGGATGCCTCCGCAGTACAGTTCAGTGAGCCCAAACCCCGGGAATTGTTCCGGGGTTTTCTTTTTTTGGTCTTTTCCCGTATTGGACGATATGGGAAGTGGCATCGATGTTACCCAAGATTTTCAGGGTTGCCATTCGCATTAATCTGGCTCATTATTCTTCGCCGAGCTTTCCCATTTCCTGACATCAGGAATGGTGAAATTGGGACGCACCGAAAGGAACATTCCTGCGGCGATTCTTTTCTGTTGCTTGTTGCCCTCCGGGGGAACCGCTTGTCCTTCCCGGACTTTGGGAATGATACGGTTGATTGCACACGGAGGGCCGAGATTCCGCTTTTCATTCGGGATGAAGAGTGTGGCATGCATCCATTCCAGGGGGAGGAGCCATGGAGTATTTCGCTGTCGCGGCAGCGTCGTTTCTTGTCGCCGGACTGACCTTTTTTTCGGGGTTCGGACTCGGTACGCTGCTCCTGCCTTTGTTCGTGCTGTTTTTTCCCGTGCCGGTCGCGATTGCGGCAACCGCTGTCGTTCATCTGGCGAATAACATGTTCAAAGTGGCGCTGGTCGGAAAAAACGCTGATTTCCGAACGGTGCTCCTGTTCGGATCACCCGCTGCGATTGCGGCTGTCGGGGGGGCATGGCTGCTTCAGCATCTCGCGGAATTGCCGGAGCTGCTCAGCTACACGATGTTCGGAAGCGGGTTTGACATCACCCCCATCAAGCTCACCATTGGCATTCTCATGGTGGTGTTCGCCTTTTTCGAACTGATTCCCGCGCTCGACCGTCTGGCGATCCCCCCGCGTCTGATTCCCATAGGGGGACTGCTTTCCGGCTTCTTCGGTGGGCTTTCCGGGCATCAGGGGGCGCTCCGGACCATATTCCTCATCCGGGCCGGACTGGACAAGACTGCGTTCATCGCTACGGTCGCGGTTTCCGCGGTGATGGTGGATGTAACCCGGATTGTCGTATACGGGCTGACTGTGTTCCGGGAGCGATTCGTGACGGTGGGAGGCGAAAACATTCTCCTCGTCGCCGTGGCAACAGCGGCGGCATTCGTGGGGACATTCACAGGATCCCGGCTGCTCAGGAAGATCACCATGCGCACGGTGCGGACAATCGTGGGAATTCTCCTGTTGGCTGTCGGCGCGGCGCTTGCGGCGGGAGTTGTGTAAACGGCTTTCATGGTCATATAAAGGAAGATATTGAACGGGGGATCAACCCGTAAAGAAAGCCGGTAGTGTCTGTCTGAATTGGGATGCGCGGAACCACCCCAGCCGAATCGTACCGATTCGGTTGGGGTGGTCACATGCATCCGCATTCAGACAGATTTTTCCCTGAGCGCCTGTTTTCCCGGTTTGTTCCGACTTCAGTATTACGCATCAAGGGAGAGGAAAGAGAAAACAACGCGGCCCGGAACCCACTGCTTTCCCATAGCGAAACGGGCGCGCCCGGTGGAGCGCCCGGTTAGCATTTATTTCATAAACCGCCAAACCAACATTAACGCGTCTGGGGCTTGGCCTTGAATTTCGGGTCGGCGCGGATGAGCCGGATTGCGTCTTCCGATTTGGGATCGGCGACCGGTTTGCCGTCCTTCCAGACCTTTGCACCCTGCTGCTGGATGATGCGCATGAGGTTGACATTGGGTTCCAGGACATCGCCGTTGACCGCGCCGGTCGCGCCGCCGCCCGCTTTCCAGGAGTCGATGGTGAGTGCGAATCCCCGGAGCGCTTCGTCGAGATAGTACCGCTTTCCGGAAAGCTCCCAGGCATAGGAGAGACCGTCGAAGTGGGTCGCCGAGGGATTCCCCGGCTTGGCGTCGATGCAGGTCATGTAGACATAGTTCGACCAGATGATCCAGTCCGCGGCCTTGAGAATGAGGTTCTGAACACGGGGGTCGTGGAACTCCTCGTCATAGCGTTTCATGCCCTGGAGCACGATGCCGACCATCCAGGGTTTGCCGCCCATGCAGGTGGGACGGTGCTTGTCCTCGTTGGGGTAGAGATAGTGGTCCCAGTTGCCCGTCTCTGGGTCCTGTCCGGCCACAGCCTGCTCCACGATCATCTGGGCGGCGAGCTTGTAGCGGGGATTGAGGGTGGCCCGCCAGCTCGATACCAGCGCCTTGAGCGCCCAGCCGATGGTACGTTCCTCGTCATCGCGGTAGTCGAGAAAGTCCTTCCAGGCGGCGACCTTGGCGAAGTAGTCGCCGATGCCGGCAGCCACATCCCTGGCCCGGGGTTCGCCGGTGAGCATGTAATAATGCCACAATCCCTCCACCGTGCCGTGTCCGGCGTGAGTCTCGCCCTTGGCGTGGTCGGTGAAGTGCATGTGCTGGCCCTTTTCGTTCAGCTCGCTGTTGGAAGCGTGGAGGACGTCCACGTCCATGAAGTGCCAGGCCATGATATCCGTCTCGTCGAAGTAGACCCGCTTTCCGGTACGGGCGAACTGCACCGCCGGACCGAGCATGATGTCGTATTCCAGATTATAGTAGATGGGAACGTAGCGGATGCCCGGATTGTCCCCGTAATTACGGACGCCGTATATGTTGTTGGCGGCGCGGGTCTTCTCCGCGTTTTCGGAGGAGCGGAGGAGATAATCCTCGGCGGCGTCCCAGCGGGAATAATCGGCGGGCAGGAATGTTCCGAACACGCCGGTCCCCATGTACTGCTCCGGAGTGGTCTGGGCCATGAGTGGCTTGTTCAGCCAGGCCATGAGCCCGGACGTGTCTATGTTCTCCCCGGGCTCCCCGAAGCGGAGGATCATCTCGTGGGTCTTGGCAAACCCGATCTCCGGATCGGGCAGGGGCTCCAGCTTGCTCCAGACATGGAACTCCATCTCGTTCCTGTTGACCGCGAAGATTTTCGGATGATACTGCCAGAAGAACTTGCTTCCCAGGAACACCTTTCCCTTCTCGCCGGACATTTCCACCCAGCCTTCGGCCTTATCAACGGTGGCGGAAGGCTGCCCCTTACCGTGAATCACCGAGGCCTGGAAGGGCACATGGGGGTAGGGCATGTCGTTCCGGATGTTTTTGCCGCCCCATCCGTATGTGTGGAAAGAATACTCCGGGCCGGTCTGCTGGAGCGCCACCGGGCCATCGATAGTCCCCGCGACAGGCGCGCCGTCCTCCACGCCGAACCGATAACCGGTGTAGTCGTCGTCAAGGGCCAGCCGGAGCTTGATGTCCTGCACGTTCACCTGGCCGTAATCGTCATCCAGCAGTTCCTTTTCGCGGAATTTGATGCTCTTGGGACGCTCCACCCAGTGGCCGTTCACCCACTGGTAATCAGAGAGTTCCTCCATGGCATAGACATGATAGCGCTCGCTGGGGCGAATGCGGCCGTCGCGATTGTCGTTGATGAAGGTGTACTGAAGCCGCATCTCGTCCGAACCCGCCTGAACGAACACCCGCATGACAAAGGCGAAAGTCCGAATCTCGAGGGGATCGAAGTCGTTGGTGTTGTAGTCCCAAAGGAGATGATGGCCCTCGATTTTGATCGTGGCGGCCAGCGGCCCGGCGCTTTCCACCGTGCAGTTCTCCACCCGGGAGCGGAACTTCTTCACCCCGGTGCGCCAGATGATGGCGTCGAGGCCGTCTTTCGAGACCGTCGTCCAGTTCCCGGCGGCGTTCTTCCGCCGGATGTTGGCCAGGATGGAACCGGCATAGATGGGGACATCGAAGCGGACCCGTCCGGTATCCACGGTGAACACATCGTTGCTGTCGGAAATGGTGATCCGGTCGGCGGACGCGGATGTCTCGCCGGGCTTGCGAGTGCGGAGGGTATAGGTCTTTGTGGCATTCGCCCCGACCGTCTCCCGGAGATTGAGGAGCACCCAGCGCAGGGACCCGTCCTCCCATTTGGAAAGGGTCTGGAACTGGACCGGAACCGGCCGCTCCCGGGCGTCCAGGAGGATGAGATCGTCGGGAGAAGCGACCGTCCCCTTGGCCAGGGGAATGCCGGAGTGAACCGCCTCGCCGGTGCGGGCGACCCCCGAGGGTTCGGTGACCGTGACCGGGACGGAGACGCCCGGATTCTTCTTTTTCGCGACGGCGGGTGAAGCCGTGGCGACGAGGAGCGCCGCGATGAGCAGGGCGCCCCATATCGGGAACCTGTTGCGCATGCCTGTGCCTTTCCGAGATATGGTGACCGCGGCCCGGCGGAAGAAGAGCGGAACGCACCGACCGACCGGGAGGAATGTCCGGGGGGTATGGTGAAAGTATACGCGATGGGCGCGGGCGAGGCAAACCCTTTCGGGCGTTGGCAAGCCGGTGTGCAGGGTATCTCGTAAAAATGCCGGGTGCATGGCTGCGGTACGGGTCATCCCCGCCACTACCCTCATTATTCGGTGCTCCGCTGATACGTGTGGGGGAAACGATAGATGAAAGCAGGAGTCGGGAGACGGAAGTCAAGAGAAGGGAGCCAGCCGCCCCTGCCGGAGTGTACGGTTCAGGGCGGGCGAGGCATGTCTCGCCCCTACGGCCTTTCACTTCGCGCCGCTGTGCCTTGCCCCTTTCACTTTGCACCGTTCACTCTCATGTACCCACAGAATACAGCATACAGCGAAGAACCAAATTATTCTGTCCAGGGTGGGATACTCACGGAGCATTGATTTTTTTCTTGCGAACTCTGGAATGGTGTTGTATAATATGACTGTCCAGTCAGTCACTGAATAGCCGGTCATTTGAGTGGGCGCCATGTTCACTCCAGTTCACCGTTCTCCATTGTATTCTCGGTATGGTCGCGCGGCACAAACGGTGGAAGATCGGCTGCGGCATGCCCCAAGGAGGTTGTATGGAAATACCTTTTGACGGACGCGAGGAGCCCCTCTCCCGCCGGGAGAGGGAACGCGCCAAGCACCGTCAGGAAATCATTGACGCGGCGGTCCGGGTGTTTGCCCGTCGCGGGTATGCGCTTGCAACACTCGACGAGGTGGCACAGGAAGCGGAATTTTCCAAAGGCGCTCTCTATTTGTATTTCGCAAGCAAGGAGGACATTCTTGTCAACATTCTCCTTTTCAGTGCCAAGGCGATGGAGAGTCACTACAGGGAAGCGCTATCCGGAACGCGGGGTTTCCGGGACGAACTGCGGGACCTTTTTTACGGCGCCGCGGAGATGTCATTCCGGAACCGGGATCTGATGAAGGTGATTATGTCCCAGTTCTCGTCCGGTTTCAGCGCCATTTCGGAAGAAGCGCGCAACTCGATGTGGGAAATCCACGAGTCGGTTGTGCAATGTATCCGGGACCGGACCCGAAAGGCGTACGAGGACGGCGAACTCCGGGATATTCCGCTGGAAGCGATCAGTTCAATGATTCACGGCTCAATTGACGGGATGATGATATCCCGCTGGAATTTCGAGTCTATCGAAAAAGTCAGGAAAGCGGTTGATGCATTCATCGAAATTTTGTTCGGTGGAATTGCAAAACAAAGGGAGAACTGCGCGTGAAAACGAAGGCGACCATCCTTTCTTTTGTCCTGGTGTCAGTCCTGTGTATTTGCGGGGCGCAGGCTCAGCAGGTTCAGAACCTGACGGGGCTCACCATCGGCGAAGCGGTGTCTGTCGCGCTCCGGAATAACCCGGATCTGATCAACGCCCGGCAGGAAACCCGCAGGGCGGACTACCGTATCACCGAAGCGAAGTCTGCGGCCTATCCCCAGGTCAACGGCATGGCATCCATGGACAAGAACCTCAAGCCCCAGGTGTTCGTCATTTCTTTTCCGGACAGCAATGGGGTGCTGCAACGAAACCGTCTGAAAGTGGGGACGGACTACAGCGCCAGTCTGGGGGCCAATCTCACCCAACCGATCTGGGTTGGCGGAAAGGTCGGTACGGCGCTCAAGGCGGCAAAAATCTACAAGCAGATATCGGGGTACACGGAAGACGCGGTTTCGCAGAACGTGGTGTACGGAACCCGGGTGGCATTCAACACGGTCATTCTCAACCGGGAACTCCAGAACATAGCGAGCGAATCACTGAGACAGGCCCAGGCGCACCTCGAAAACGTGGAAAATCTCGTGGCGGCGGGAGTGGCTACCGAGTTTGACCTGCTCCGCGCCAAGGTGAATGTCTCAAACCAGCGCCCGCCCCTTCTGGAAGCGGAGAACAATTACGCCACCGCGCTTCTGGAGCTGAAGAAGATCATGGGCGTGGAGCCCTCCGCACCCATCAGTATCACAGGGTCTTTCGATTATCCGGACAGTTCGCTCCTGCGGATGGCCCAAGCCCGGGAAGCGCTCGAAAACCGTCCCGACGTACAGGCGAGCCGGCTTACCATCGATCTGCAGGACAAAGCTGTGGGAATCGCCCGCGGTGATTTCCTGCCGACTCTTTCGGTGGGATCCACCTTCGCCTACAACGGGAACTTCGATACGCTGGAGTATAACGCATCTGACTGGAACCCGTATTGGTTCGCCAATGTCAGTCTGACGTTTCCAATTTTTACCGGGTTCAGTAACTACGCAAAATACCGGCAGGCAAAGGTCGATTATTTCAAGGCCAGGACGGATTATCGCAAGACGCAGGATGCTGTGGCCATAGAGGTCCAGGAAGCAGCCATGGATCTCCGCATGGCGCTCCAGCAGATCGAAAGCCAGCGTTTGAACGTCGAGGACGCCCAGCGGGCAGTAGAACTTGCAGGAAACCTGTACCGTAACGGCAGGGCCACCCAGCTCCAGGTACTCGATGCACAACTTGCCCTCGAAGTCGCGCGGACCAACATGACGAGCGCGCTCTTCCAGGGAAACATTGCGGAAGTCAACCTTCGCCGCAGTCTCGGACTGCTTGACACCGCTCAGTGAGAAAGGGTAACGGGAATGTTGAAACACCTTGGAATCGCAGTGTTGGCGTGCGCTGTGCTGGCCGCCGGTTGCGGCGGCGGTGATCAGGCTGCCGAAACGACAGTGGCAGAGAAGGCGGTCAACGTGGAAGTGTACCCGGTGGAACCCACGACCTTTGTGGATTATCTATCCCTCCCGGTGGTGGTTATCCCCAACCGCGAAGTCAGCATCGGGCTCGTCCAGGGCGGACGGGTGGTTACGATCAATGTGGACAAGGGTGACCGGGTGCGTCAGAATCAGGTGCTCCTCACCACGGATACGGAGACCCTGCGGGCCAATCTCCGCACCGCCGAGGCGAATCTGGAGTATCAGAAGAGCGAGTTTGAGCGGAACCGGAAGCTGCTTGAGTCCGGGAGCATCACCGAGGCGGTGTTCGATGCCTCCAAGCTTCAGCTCGCACAGGCGCAGTCCGCTTACGAAATCGCGAAAAAGCAGCTCGACGATGCCACGCTCGAAGCGCCATTCTCCGGGGTTGTCACCGAGCGGAACGTGGAAGTCGGCGACATTCTCAGCCCCGGCGCCCCGGCATTCCGGATCATTGACATGGACCGGGTGAAGGTGCAGGCCGGCATTCCGGAGCGGTACATCACGGATTTCAAGCTGGGGAACGACGTTGCCATTATGTTTGACGCCTTCCAGGGTGAAACCTTCCAGGGGCGCATCAGCTTTATCGCGCCGGAAGCTTCTCCCCAGACCCGGACGTTTCTCACCGAAATTCTGGTGGAGAACCGGGACGGGCAGATCCGCGCCGGTATCATGGGCAACGCGCGCATTCAGCAGCAGACCTATTCCGCCGCGCTGCTCGTTCCTCTCGACGCGCTTATCGAGACCCAGGAGGGACGGAAACTCTTTGTGGTCCGGGATGACTCCCTGGCCGCGGAGCGCTCGGTTACACTCGGGCGGAGCACCGGGGATATGATCATGATCACCTCCGGCCTGCAGCCCGGGGACAAGGTGATCACCAAGGGACAGCATAATCTCGTTGACGGCGAGGATATCAGAATAACCGGCCAGTACGAAGGACCGGTCGCCGGGGAGGTAAATCCGCAATGAGTATTACCGGTCTGGCTGTTAAAAAGTCAACGACGGTTCTGGTGCTGACCGTGTTCATATTCGTCGCGGGGCTGGTGAGCTATTTTTCACTCCCGCGTGAAGCGACTCCGGATATCAAGATTCCCTTCATGATCGTTACCACGGTGTACCCCGGGGTCGCGCCGGAAGATATCGAGAGCCTGGTCACTCGTCCCATCGAGCAGGAACTCAAGACACTCAAGGATGTGCGCGAGATTACCTCCAGTTCATCGGAGAGCTATTCGATCATTGCCATCGAGTTCGACCCGAGTGTTGACCTCGACGACGCTCTGCAGAAGGTGAAGGACAAGGTGGATGCCGCGGAACCGGATATTCCGGCTGACGCCGAGGATCCCGTGGTCACCGAGATCAACTTCGAAAACATGCCGATCATCAACGTGATCCTCACCGCGGATTACGATCTTGTGAAGCTGAAGGATGTCGCAGACGACCTCTCCGACCGTTTCGAGACCATTCCGGGAGTACTCGAGGCGCCGATTACCGGAGCGCTGGAGCGGGAGGTGCAGGTCAACGTTGATCCCGCCCGGTTGCAGGCGTACAACCTTTCGCTGACCGATGTCACCTCCACAATCCTCCGCGAGAACGTTACCATTCCCGGCGGGACCATGGAAATCGGCGATTTCTCTTACAGTGTCCGGGTTCCGGGAGAAGTCAAGGATCCCTATCGCTTCGCCGATCTTGTGATCAAGGCCACTCCGCAAGGGCCGGTTTACATCCGGGATGTGGCATCCGTAGAGTACGGGTTCAAGGAGCGGACCACAATTTCCCGGCTCAATGGGAAACCCTCCATCACCATCGGGGTAACCAAGCGTGCCGGCGAGAACATCATCCGCATTACGGACGAAGTCAAACAAATTCTCGGCGACCGTGCGGAACTGCTGCCCAACGGCACTCAGGTCACCATACAGGGGGACTACTCGAAATTCATCCGGGTCATGGTGGCCGATCTGGAAAACAACATCATCAGCGGTTTTATCCTCGTGGTGCTGTGCATCTTCCTGTTCCTCGGGGTGACCAATTCGCTGTTCATCGCGGTCTCCATTCCCCTGAGCATGCTCATCACCTTCATCGTGCTCCAGATCATGGGGGTCACGCTGAACTTCATCGTGCTGTTCAGCCTCATCATGGCGCTCGGCATGCTCGTGGACAACGCCATCGTGATTGTGGAGAACATCTACCGTCACCGTCACATGGGCAAAGGTCCGGAAGAAGGTTCGATCGAAGCCACAAACGAGGTGGCGATGGCGGTAGCCTCCTCCACGCTGACCACGGTGTTCGCCTTCGCGCCCCTGCTTTTCTGGCCGGGCATCATGGGCGAGTTCATGAGCTATCTTCCGCTCACGGTCATCATTACGTTGGGCGCATCCCTGTTTGTGGCGCTGGTTATCAATCCCGTGCTCTGCTCACGGTTCATGAAAGTCAAGTCAGACGACATGGACAAGTTCACGAGCGGCTCCGGGTTTTACAACCGGGTGATCATGAATAATTACGAGCGGCTGCTCCGCACCGCGGTCGGTCGTCCCAAAACAACGCTTTCGCTGTCGTTCGCCTTCCTGTTGATCACTTTGTTTCTGTACAGTGTTCTGGGAACGGGTGTGGAGCTTTTTCCGGAAACCGACCCGGATTCCATGTACATCAATATCAAGGGACCGGTCGGGCAGCGGCTGGAAGCCACAGACGACATTGCCCGGCAGCTCGAACAGACCGCGGATACATTCCCCGATGTCAAGGACATTGTGACGAACGTCGGTGTTTCGACTTCCTCCACGGGACTGGGTGGCTCTTACAGTACCCAGAACGAAGCCCGGATTTACATGGACTTCGAGGATTTCGAAGACCGCGGCCAGTCCTCGCTTAAAACGTATGCCGAATCCGCGGCGCGGATCGAGTACGTGACCGGCGCGGACGTGGAACTCCGCAAGGAAGAGAGCGGTCCCCCTGTCGGTGAACCGGTGGAGATCCAGATCACCGGGGACGATTATCTGCAGTTGGGCCGTATTGCCAAGAGTATCGAATCCACCATCAGAGACGTCCCCGGGCTGAGCGATCTCAAGGATGACTTCGAGAGTTCCAAGCCTGAGATCACCATCGATGTCGACCGGGAAAAAGCGGCGGTTCTGGGCCTGAACACCCAGGAAATCGCGATGGCGGTCCGCACCGCTGTCAACGGGTTCGACGTGGGAGATTTCCGGGTGAAGGAGGAAGATTATGACATCACGGTTCGGTTCGCCGAGCAGTTCCGGAACTCCCTGCCCGATCTGAATCGGATCTACATATTATCGGAGGGAAACCAGATCCCGCTTTCCAGCGTGGCGAGTTATCGGACTTCGGCGGGATTCGGAACCATTCGTCACACCGATATCAAACGAGTGGTCACCATCACCGGAACCAACTACGGCCGTCTGGCCAATGATGTACTCAACGATGTCAAGGCTCGTCTGGCGGACTATGACCTGCCTCCCGGATATGCGATCAGTTATCGAGGACAGGATGAGGAGCAGCAAAAAGCCGCGGCATTCCTCGGCAAGGCACTCGTGGTGGCGCTTTTCCTGATTGCCATGGTTCTGGTCAGCCAGTTCGATTCACTCGTACTGCCGACCATTATCATGTCGAGTGTCGCCCTTTCCCTCATCGGTGCGTTCTGGGGGCTCATCATAACCCGGATGCCCTTTGGGGTGATCATGACCGGAGTCGGTGTTATCAGCCTTGCGGGTGTGGTGGTCAATAACGCCATCGTACTGCTCGATTACACCATGAAGCTCCGCTTCTGGGGGCGTTCGCGGTTGGATGCCATTGTCGAGGCCGGAAAAACCCGGTTCCGCCCGGTTATCCTGACCGCGCTCACCACGGTGGTGGGTATTTTCCCGCTGGCCACGGGGTGGTCGTTCGATTTCCACACCTTCCGGTTCACCGCGGGTGGATCCTCCTCACAGTGGTGGTCGCCCATGGCAGTGGTGATTATCTTCGGTCTCACCTTCGCTACGGTGCTCACGCTTGTCGTGGTGCCGAGCATGTATATGATTCTCGGAAGAAAGGACGACTACTTCCAGCATCACAAATGATGCTTGCGTTGTGCTGAAAAGTTTTGTATATTAAGCAAACTATACAGTGGTGGGGTTCCCGAGTGGCCAAAGGGAACAGACTGTAAATCTGTCAGCTCAGCTTTCGATGGTTCGAATCCATCCCCCACCACCATAGATATTCGGCATCAAGCCATAGAAAAGCCCCCGGGGTCCAAACCCGGGGGCTTGTTTTTTTATGGTACACCACGCCTATACCTTTAGTAACTACAATCGCAAGCCTCCCAATAAAATACAAGCATTGTTCGTCTTGCCTGTGCATACTCTAAATTGCACGTAGTTCTACCTAATACAAACACCCGTCTGTTGGGAATAGTGTTGGGAGTAAAACGGGCTGAAACAGGCATGGATATTGCATTATTTAGTAAAACTACCGAAATAAAACCGACATGATTTTGTATGGGGAAGGCTTGTATGGCATCAATGCAGCGTTTCAAGACAGACTATCCGGGAGTGTTTTTCATCATGGGAACTTCTACTGATGGAAAGGCTGAAAAGATTTATTACATCACATACCGGAAAGAGGGCAAGCTTACTGAGGAGAAAGCAGGCAGGCAGTTTCTGAATAACATGACTCCCAAAAAAGCTTCGGAACTGCGGGTTCTGAGAATGCGGGGAATAGATTTGTCGAATAGGGCTCGTCGCGCAGAAGCCGAGGGTAAGGGAAATTCTTGGACTATCAATCGGCTCTGGGACGAGTACAGGAACTGTAAACCGGATTTGAAAGGGAGATCCCGTGAGGAGTGTACGTTCGACAATCACATTCGAAAACAGATGGGGAATCGAGAGCCATCAGATATTAGACCGACCGAGATGGACAGGTATCGCAATACCCTCTTACAGAAGTATCAGCCACAAACGGTGTATAATGTCCTGGAACTCACAAGGAGAATCATAAACTTCGGTGTGAAAAAGCAACTCTGCCAAGGTCTTTCATTCAAAATCGAAATGCCCAGAGTGGATAATAAAAGGACCGAGTTTCTCACTCCCGAACAACTGAAAAACCTTCTCATAGCGCTCGATGAGGAAATAGATATTCAGGCGGCGAATATGATTCGCATGGCTCTTTTTACCGGCATGCGCCGGGGAGAACTCTGTAAACTTGAATGGCGCGATATCGACTTTGATCGGGGATTCATTCTCATCCGCGGCCCGAAAGGTGGAAAAGATGAGACCATTCCTTTAACCCGGATTATGCATAAAAATAATTAGGGAAGCGTGGGAGCAGGGGAAATGTGAAGATTGAGCAAACGGAAAGAAG